>NZ_JBJQJA010000007.1:0-302869 GCF_046487665.1 Escherichia sp. WS1152
ATAAACGCAGCTTTCCCTCTCTGTAGGCCCGATAAGCTTGCGCATCGGGCATATGTGTTGACCCGGTGCGCCTTATTTCATGCCGGATGCGGCGCGAGCGCCTTATCCGGCCTACAGGTGTCTGCCAACGCAAATAAACGCAGCTTTCCCTCTCTGTAGGCCCGATAAGCTTGCGCATCGGGCATATGTGTTGACCCGGTGCGCCTTATTTCATGCCGGATGCGGCGCGAGCGCCTTATCCGGCATACAGGCTTACTCGGCTGACATCTTATGCTCGGTAACCTGATTAATGGTTTCCGGCCCTTGCTGCGGTTTCGGCAGACCAAGCGCCGCCAGCGTGTTGTAAGCCGACTGGCTCACACCGCCCTCGAAGCTCATCTCTGTCGCTCCCGGCAACTGGTAAGCATTCGCGCCCGGATTCCATTTCTTAAAGAATGCGGAAAGGTCCGTCTGAGCGACCCAGGATGCACACAGCATCAGCGTGTCCGCAGCGTTACCGTTGGATTCAGCACAGTAATTTCTTTCGCCAAACTTGGTTTTGCCAACATCATCGCCGCGTGCTTTACGGTGCATCAACTGGAACAGGTTCCAGCCTTTCATCCCTTCACGCTCGCTGTAGAACTTAGGCAATTCACCTTCTGGATACCATTTCTTGATATCAAAGTTCTTCTCAGCCCACTCCTTCAGCTGCGCGTACATCAGCAGACGATCACCCGCACCGCCACGCGCCCATGCCTGACCGTTGCTCTCCTCCAGATATTCCGGCGCAACGGTAATATCGTCAGCGACACGGTTCATCTTGCCGAGATAACGATCCTGCATGTACAGCGCCAGCACGTTGTTCGCAACTTCAGTAGCACCCGGTACAGTCAACGGCGTTTCTGCGGCGTTATGACCGACTTCATGCCAGATCAGCCAGTCGTTCAGCGGCGTCGTCGGCAGCGTGGTGCTGTTCGGCGAGAAGCTGCTGTTCATCACCGGGTAACCAGAGTGCGCATCACCGATGGAGATCTGCACATCGTTAGCGAAACGATGTTTATGTCCCGTCAATGCTTTATAGGTAAACATCCGGTGCTTACCGTTTTCGCCATCACGGCCATAGAAGTCATTCATCGAGCTGGCAAAGGTATCCAGTTCCTCAGCGAATTGTTTCAGACCGCCCTTGTAATTGCTGGCCTCAAGGTTCTTCTTCGGCGTGGTGTAGACGAACGCGTCTGATTCCAGCTCGCCCAGCGGCGCAGGGGAGTTCGGAGCGTTTTTCCATGCGCCATCTTTATAGAACGGCGCTTTTACTACACCGGTAAAGGTGAATTCAGCTGATTGCTCCTCTTTACTGTCGCTCTTGATATAAATCAGGCCACCGTAAGGCACCTTGAACTTCACCGTACCGCTAGCGTCCAGAGAGTACGTTTTAGTCACTCTTGGCGGACGGTTCAGCGCAACTTCATGCTTCTCACGTCCGGTCAGGTCGTCAGCCAGCGCCACGGTGACGGTCACAGGAACGTTCGCATTGGACTTAATGGTGACCTCTTTCTGAGCCGGTGCCCACAGGCCGGTTGATTGCATGTTACCCGCAAACCATTTGGTCGGATTCGAGTACAGGCTGATGGTTTCAGTAACGTTCTGTCCCTCTTCCGATACTGCTCCCGGATACTTCTCCACATCAACCTTAATGTTCAGATCCCACCAGGAACGGCCCAGCATCAGGCGCGTCAGCGGTTTTTCCATATAGTTGAGTGGATAGCTTGGGTTCATCATGCCCGCTTTACCGCTACTTTCACCGTAGATCATGTTGTTATCGACCAGCGATTTTTTCAGATCTGCGGAGCACTGTGTGCCATCGGTATAGGCATCATTGGTATAGCAGTTCAGGAACTCGGTGAACGTTTTAAAGCCCAGCTCGTCATTTTTGCCTTCTTCATAACGATAGCTCGTATCGTTCCACAGCCAGACCGACATGTTTTGGTACAGACGTTCCAGATCGACGCTGCTCAGACGCTCACCTTTGCGACCATTGGTCCGGAAGTAGAGCTCATGCTGATACAGACGCTGAATGTTGGTGCCTAAATCTGCAGCCTGCACCATCGCTTTTGCAGTGTCGGCGTTAAGGCTTAGTTGCGTATACTGTGGAACATACATGCCACCAGTAACCGGAACTCCCGTGCCAGGACGATATTCCAGGCAGTTGACCTCGTAGTGGTAGTCAGAATCCTTACACTCTTCCAGCCCTGGGAACGCGTCCAGAATTCTCTTCTTCGCCGCAGCCAGTGACTCAGGCGTTTTGTGGTCGGCTTCATCGATAAAGGCGAATTGAGTTACCTGTTTACCCTCAACTTCTTCCTGCCAGCTGGCAACTTCCAGCTTCGGTTTGTCATCAGGTTTGTTTTCTTGCTGATATTTCCAGATAACTTCTTTCGTGGTGTCATCAATGGTATACGGTGGTTTACCATCGACAGCCGGATAACGCTCATAGACCCAAATTGGCGTTGAACGTCGTTGACGAACGCGGTCCGGGTAGCCTTGCGGATCGTTATTTACTACCGACTTGTTAAGCGCCATCGACAAACCTGCGGCATCAAGCAGACGTACAAAGCCAGATGCGCTCTCTTCCTTAAGATTGCTCATCACGTTTTCCATGATCAGCACCGATCCACCTTTGTTCATATAGGCGATCAAATCGGTCACATCCTGCTGAGTCAGCTTCGGTTTGCTGGTATCTGCACGCAGCGGGATTGCATAAGGATCATTACCAACCTGAGTCACATACTCAAAGCCGTTGAGGATCAGCAGCGGCATTTCCTGCGGGTCGAGATCGCCATAGCTACTTAAATGCTCAACAGAGATACCCGCAAAATCCGGATGAAAGCCGAACTCAGCGCTGTTTCCTGTAACCTGACCATGACGTTTGAAATAGACAGTATCCAGGTTGGTGCCTACGGTCATGCTGGCTTTCGCGTCCGGCGTCCATTTATCGTCGGACAGATAGCGCAGTACGTTCTGCATGAAGTGCTTCATGTCATCTGAATCACCGCTGAGCGTACACTGCCCGTCTTTATTAACGCCCCCGTTCCAGCTGTAACCGTTCGGGCAACGCAAAATGCTGTTGTAGTGCGGGTTACCGATAACCATCAGTTTGCCCTCACCGACTTGCCCCAGCGAAATAAACGGCAGGTTAAAGGTGGCGGTATCGCGCGTAACGTTTTCCGGCTCAACAAGAGAAGGCGCTTCCGTAATGTACGCCAGCTCGTTTTTATCCCAGGCGCGTTTTTCGCCAAACGCCAGCCAGTAGTTTTTATCATTACGCGCCATCAGAATTGGGAAGGCCGCGTTGGAGATATTCACCACCGCCTGACCGCGCGCATTACCAGTGCTGCCATAGAAGTTGGTAGAGTCATGAAAGACGTGGAATTTCGTCACCGATTTGTAATCTTCATCCACACCCCACAGCTTGTTAATAACGCCCTGAATCTGGCCGTCATTAACATTGCGCGTCGTCAGCGAGAACCAGCGAGCCTCGTTACAACCATCGGTTTTCGCACAAATCGCGGTATCGATCTCTTTGGCCTGACCCGTATTAAACTGCTCAATAAATTCGTTTGGCAGATTAACAACTTGCTCACCTTCCCCCAGCGTCGCACCGTTGGATAACGAGAGATTGATAATCTCGTTGATCACGTTGGGATATTCGGCAAAGACCTTGCGTACATCGTCCGGAACAACACGGGTATTATTTTGCCCGGTCGTCGAATAGCGATGAATAAGCTGATCAATATTCGCCCCGCGAACTTCATCACCCAGTTCAGTCAGCGCAATGGTCGACTTATTGCCGCGCACTGAACCCAGTTCAAAGGTATCGATACCAAAGGAGATGGTTTCGCCCCAGCTAAAGGAAAATTCACCATTTTCCCCTGTCACGCCACGGCCTGAATTGGTGTAGTAGTTGACGCCAGCAACACCATATCCCTGGCTATCGACCAGGCGACCTTCTGAGAGAATGATTTCCGAGGGTTGATACTGATAAAACTGTTCCGCGTTAGCCGACACGAAGGAAGCGTTCAGATCCGGTTTTGTTCCCGGCGTGGTGACGGGCACGACCGGTGAAGTATGAGTGGATGGCGCTTTATCGGTCGCAGCATTGTTTTCCACCTCTTCATTGACCAGCTTTTTGAACTCTTCCGGTGCCAGATCGATTTGCTTATACAGCGAGTCGAAACGTTTACTCTCTATCACCGAGGAGAACTTCAGGCAAACCTGTTCTGTATCCGCCGGACAGCTGTTACTGGACGTTACCAGCGAAACCGCATTGCTTTTCTTATTGTCGGAAGCCGCCAGTTCTTGCGCGTCCTCAAGACTAAACGACACTTTTTCAACCGCACGCAGGCTACGCGCAGCTTCTGACTGAGTGTTGAAGGTGGCAATTGTCGTGTTACCCGCCACGCAAGTAACGTCCTCGCCAGGTTTAAAGGTAAAGCCATCGCTGGATTCATCATTACAGGTGATATCACCAGTTACCCGCAGGCTTCCGCCCAGGGTCAGATAACCCGTTTTCGTAGGAACAGGTTCTGGCTCCGGTTCTGGTGTTGGCTCAGGATCAGGTGTCGGTTCCGGCGTAGGTTCTGGGTCCGGCGTTGGCTCAGGCGTCGGCTCCGGGTTTGGTGTTGGATCAGGTTTCACTTCCGGCAAAGACCCTGTTCCAGAATCTACAGGCGGCGTATCGGAGGAAGATCCGGAACCACCGCCATCACAACCGGCTAACAGGGTTGCGCTCAAAATAGCCGCTAAAAGCGATTTCTTATATTTAAATTTCTTATTCATTAATAACGCAAGTGACAAAACAATGTTAAAAAATTCGTAACTGGGAGAAATAGTTTTATGCTTTATCTTCTCTAATAACTTCCTCCATTCTTAAGAAAACGACATCATTGATAGAAAAACAGGTGAGATTTATAAGAATAACCCCTATTCGATGTCTGGCTGGTTATTTTCACGAAATTTCAATAAACAAAAAATTAACAATTCTTCACAACGTAACTATATAAATTCGTTGGTAGTTTTAACGATTAAGATTGCAAAAGCAACAGATAGAACGGTGTTTGCTCATCAAGCGAACATAATTAATACAGACTTGTTTTGCGTGATAAAAAAATAGATGTTCTCACGCTCTTAATTATTTAGCAGGTTATCTGAACGCAAAACATTATTGCTGCATGGATAATAAAGCGATAAATAATTTTCAATTAATAAGACAGAATAATGTAAATGAAGCCGGATGATATTAACGATCATCCGGCTTTATTGATTTACGAGACTAACATCCCGGTAAACACATACGCCTGCAACAGCGTGATAATGCCGATAACGCTGGCAAAAATCAGACTGTGCTTCACGGTGTAGCGGAACAGTTCAGATTCTCGGCCCACCATGCCCGTCGCGGCGCAGGCCACGGCGATAGATTGCGGGGAGATCATCTTGCCAGTTACGCCGCCGCTGGTATTTGCTGCCACCAGCAGAGTGTCAGAGACGTTGATTTGCTGCGCCGTGGTCGATTGCAGTGAACCAAACAGGGCGTTAGAGGAGGTGTCCGAGCCGGTAAGGAATACGCCCAGCCAGCCGAGGAACGGTGAGAAGAACGGGAACATCACGCCTGTACCTGCCAGTACCAGCGCCAGCGTGGTGGACATGCCAGAATAGTTGGTGACGAAGGCGAACGCCAGCACCATGCCAATCGACAGTATCGGCCACTTCAAGCTAATTAGCGTTTCGGCAAAGACGCCAATACCTTTCTTGATCCCCACACCGAGGATGAAGATAGAGATAATCGCCGCAATAAAAATAGCGGTGCCGCCAGCCGAGAGGGGGTCGAATTTAAACACCGCATCCATTGGCGTTGGTTGGGCGACAATGGGTGCCGCTTTCAACACTTGTTGATGCAAATGAGGGATCTGGAAATTAATCACCAGTGAATAAAACGCGCCGCCCGGAGCAAATAACGCTTTAAACGGCTTCATGGTCCAGATGGTGACCAGCACCGTTAAGATTAAAAACGGTGACCACGCTCGAATGATTTGCCCCAGACTATATTCTGAAGGCACGGGACCGCCAGAAGATGGCTTATTTACCACCATCGCACCTGCGGATTGTCCCATGCTGATTGCCGTTTCGGTATTTTTCGGCCGCCAGACTTTAAGGAATAAAGCGAGTGAGACGATACTCACCAGCGCCGAAGTAATATCCGGCAGTTCCGGACCAATATAGTTAGAGGTAAAGAACTGAGTGACAGCGAAGCTTCCCCCTGCAACCAGCGCCGCTGGCCACGTCTCTTTCACCCCTTTCCAGCCGTCCATCATTGCTACCAGCCAGAACGGCACAAGAACCGACAGGAACGGTAACTGACGTCCCGCCATTGCGCCAATGTGGAACGGATCGATTCCCGTTACCTGACCGGCGACCAGAATCGGCACGCCCAACGCACCAAACGCCACTGGCGCAGTATTGGCAATCAGACACAGCCCCGCCGCGTATAACGGTTTGAAGCCCAGGCCCACCAGCAGCGCACCGGTAATCGCCACCGGCGCACCAAAGCCAGCCGCTCCTTCCAGCAACGCACCAAAGGAGAAACCAATCAGTAACACCTGCAAACGCTGATCGTCGGTGATGGAGATAACCGAGCTGCGGATAATATCGAACTGCCCGCTGGCAACGGTTAATTTATACAGGAACACCGCCGCGACAATAATCCACGCTATTGGCCATAATCCATAAATAAAGCCATAGCCCGCAGCAGCAAATGCCATATCAATCGGCATTTTAAAGGCGAATATCGCAATCAGGATAGATAATATAAGGGTTATTGCTCCGGCAACATGTCCTTTCAGACGTAATACCGCGAGTGCAACGAAGAAGAATATTATCGGGATCAGGGCGACCAGAGCGGATAGCCCCAGTCCTCCCATCGGCATATACATTTGGGTCCAGGTAACCATATTGTTCAGTCTCTTATTATCTTTATATGCTTGATATACTTAAGGTTGTAATAAGCAAAAGAGGACTGAACTGTAAAATATAGGCGTTATACTTTACAGCAACAGTACGCCGCTAACGCAATTGCTACCTCTGGCATAACAAGTATATCGGGTAAGGGTTTCTGTTCCGCACACGCAGGCGCAGAGTATCGTTAAGATGTCCATATTGTTGTTTTAGGCCCGCTAGTAATGCGCTACGGGTATTTAATATTGTTAAACCCTGATAATCGCTCCGGTTATTTCCGGGATAAATGTACTACCGCAGTTACTATCATAGCCCCGACAATAAAACTTGCCGGGGCTTTTTTGACGCTATTAATGACTTTCTTTTTCGCGTAAACGCCAGGCGTGTAATAACGGTTCGGTATAACCGTTTGGCTGTTTCACGCCGAGGAAGATCAAATCGCTGGCAGCTTTAAAAGCACACGAGTTAGCGAAATTCCCCGCCATCGGACGATAAGCCGGATCGCCAGCGTTTTGCTGATCAACCACTTTCGCCATATTCTCCAGCGACGCCTGCACCTGTTCTTTGGTCAGAATACCGTGACGTAACCAGTTGGCGATATGCTGGCTGGAGATACGCAGCGTTGCGCGGTCTTCCATCAGCGCCACATTGTGAATATCCGGCACTTTTGAACAACCAATCCCCTGCTCCACCCAGCGCACCACGTACCCCAGAATCCCCTGCACGTTGTTATCCAGCTCTTGTTGGATCTCTTGCGCCGACCAGTTAGCGTTTTCAGCAACCGGAATAGTCAGCAGATCGTCCAGCAGCGGTTCAAATTCAGCATTGAACTCGCTCTGGGCAATGTTGGCTTGCACGCTCTGTACGTTGGTTTGGTGGTAGTGCAGCGCATGGAGCGTAGCAGCGGTTGGTGACGGAACCCAGGCTGTGTTTGCCCCGGCACGCAGTTGGTCGCCCTTCTGGCTGTACATGTCTGCCATCAGGTCCGGCATTGCCCACATGCCTTTACCAATTTGCGCTTTACCGCGCAGCCCACAGAACAGACCGGAAAGCACGTTATTACGTTCGTAGGCTTTGATCCACGGCGTCGATTTCATCTGGTTTTTACGCAGCATCGGGCCAGCTTCCATCACCGAATGCATTTCATCGCCGGTACGGTCGAGGAAACCGGTATTGATGAACGCCACGCGGTTGCGCGCCTGAGCGATACAGCTACGCAAGTTCAGCGAGGTCCGACGTTCTTCATCCATAATGCCCATTTTCAGGGTATTCGGTGCCATACCGAGCATTGTCTCAATGCGGGTAAACAGTTTGTTGGCGAACGCCACTTCCTGCGGACCGTGCATTTTCGGTTTCACAATATAGACGCTGCCAGTGCGCGAGTTTTTCTGCACTTTTAAATCATAGAGGGCAATCGCGCCAGTCATGACGCCATCAAGAATGCCTTCCGGTATTTCATTACCTTCGCTGTCCCAAATCACAGGAATGGTCATCAAATGACCCACGTTGCGGATAAACAGCAACGAGCGTCCGTGCAGAGAAATTTCAGAGCCATCGGCGGCGGTGTACTGACGATCGTCATTCAATTTACGCACGATTTGCCGACCGTTTTTCTCCATTTTCTCTTGCAGAGTCCCCTGCATCAGGCCCAGCAGATTGCGGTACAGCAGGATTTTATCTTCCGCATCAACCGCCGCGACCGAATCTTCGCAGTCGAGAATGGTACTGATGGCCGCTTCGACGATAACATCGTTGATGTGCGCCGGATCGTCTTTGCCAATACGCCCGTTGGCATCGATTTGTAGCTCAATATGCAGGCCGTTATTTTTCAGCAAAATGCAGGTCGGCGCATCGGCATTGCCACGGTAACCGACAAACTGCGCCAGGGTACGTAACGTGGTTTCTTTACCATTTTTCAACTGGATGCGTAATTGTTTATCGACCACCTTAAACGCCACCACATCCTGATAGCTGCCGTTTTCCAGCGGTAGAGATTCATCGAGGAAACGCCGAACCCAGGCGATAACTTGCTCACCGCGTTGCGGATCGTAGCCGCTGACCATCGCCCCTTCCTGCGGGATGATGTCGCTGCCGTATAACGCATCGTACAGTGAGCCCCAGCGAGCGTTCGCCGCGTTCAGCGCGTAGCGGGCGTTCATTGCCGGAACCACCAGCTGTGGCCCCGCCTGACTGGTGATTTCGCTGTCAATGCCCGTGGTTTCCACCGTCACGCGCTCCGGTTGCGGCACCAGGTAGCCCAGTTCACGCAGGAAAGATTTATAGGCCGCTTTATCTTTTACCGGCCCCGGATTGCTGCGATGCCACTCATCAAGCGCCGCCTGAATGCGATCGCGTTCTGCCAGCAACTGACGATTTTCTGGTGCCAGATCGTGAACGATCTCATCAAAATTGCGCCAGAACGCCGCAGCGTCCAGCCCTGTTCCCGGTAAAACTTCTTCATCCACAAAACGTTTAAAATTGGCGTCAATGCGTAAACGGCCCTGGGTTATGGTTTGACTCATTGTTTCTCTCCTCGTTTTCGCTTATTTCGCCAACACCGCTGCTGCCGCTTTCGCGACCTGCGCATCCTGTACTCCGGTTAAACCAGAAACGCCCACGGCACCAATAATTTGCCCATCAACAACAACCGGTACGCCGCCTTCCAGCGACGTTAATAACGGCGCAGTCACGAACGCGGTACGTCCGTTGTTCACCATCTCTTCATAGCCCTTAGTTTCACGACGCCCCAGCGCGGCGGTACGCGCTTTCTCCTGAGAGATGTAAGCCGCAATCGGCGCGCAATCGTCCATGCGACTTAACGCCAGCAGATGACCGCCGTCATCGGCAACAGCAATGGAAACAGACCAGTTATTTTTCTGCGCCTCTTCCTGACCTGCGGCAATAATTGCACTCGCCATTTGCTGGCTAAGAATGACTTTAGTTTTCATTTTTTTATTCCTTTTCAAGGGCTTGTTCTACAATTTCAATCCAGTGACGCACAGAGGTACGACCGGCGCTCGCCAGATGCGTCTGGCAACCAATGTTGGCGGTGACGATCATTTCCGGTTTGCCGCTTTCCAGCGCATTCATTTTGTTATCCCGCAGCTGGCGTGCCAGATCGGGATGCGTTAACGCATATGTTCCCGCTGAACCGCAGCACAGATGGCTGTCGGGAACGTCCGTTAAGGTAAATCCAAGACGAAGCAACACTTTTTCCACTTCGCCGTTCAGCTTTTGCGCATGTTGTAGGGTACACGGGCAGTGGAAGGCCAGTTTTTTATCGCCGCGAATTGCCAGTTTTTCCAGCGGTTCCTCGCGCAGAAGCTCGACTAAATCGACCGCCAGTTCACTGACCTGACGCGCTTTATCGGCATATAACGCATCGCTTTTCAGCATCTGCCCGTACTCTTTGACAAACGCACCGCAGCCGCTGGCGGTTTGCAAAATTGCCTCGGCACCTGCTTCAATCGCGGGCCACCAGGCATCAATATTATTGCGCGCCCGCGCCAGCCCTTTCTCCTGCGCATTAAGATGATAGTCCACCGCGCCACAACAGCCTGCTTCGTTAGCTGGCATGACGCTGATCCCCAGACGATCCAGCACTCGCGCAGTTGCCGCGTTGGTGTTGGGCGAAAGCGTAGGCTGGGCGCAGCCTTCCAGCATTAAAACCCGACGCTTATGGCGCAGCGGCGGACGCGGTTTAGCTTTCACCGTTTCAGCAGGCAGTTTTGCTCTGACCTGTTCCGGTAAAAACGGTCGCAGCACCAGCCCTACCTGCGTCAGCGCACGGAAGACCGCCGGACGCGGCACTACCTGGCGCAATCCTTCGCGCAGTATTCGCTCCGGCAGTGGGCGTTTCACTTTCTGCTCGACAATATCACGCCCGATATCCAGCAAATTGTGATAGCGCACACCAGAAGGACAGGTGGTTTCACAATTGCGGCAAGTGAGGCAGCGATCGAGATGCTCCTGTGTTTTAAGCGTGACTTCGTTGCCTTCCAGCACCTGTTTAATCAGATAGATGCGCCCGCGCGGCCCGTCCAGTTCATCGCCCAGAAGCTGATAGGTTGGGCAGGTTGCGGTACAAAATCCGCAGTGAACACAGGCGCGCAGGATGCTGTCGGCTTCCAGCGCGCGCGCGTTCTGCCGCATCTCTTCAGTTAATTGGGTTTGCATAGCCTGCTCCTCAAAGTTCCGCGTACATGCGACCGGGGTTAAACACGCCGCAAGGGTCGAGCTGCTGTTTAAGCTGCTGGTGATAGCGGAATAAAGGAGCCGATAGCGGGGCAAAGCCACCATCTCCGGCACTAAAGCGGGTCGCATGACCGCCAGCGTTGCGGGCGATGCGATGGATTTGATTGTCCTCGGCTGTCGATTTCAGCCAGCGTAACGCCCCGCCCCAGTCGATCAGTTGCTCGCCGGGTAAATCCATCATCGGCGCATCGCTGGGTAATGAAATGCGCCATAAGGTACCTGGTAACGAGAAGAACGGCAGTTGTTGTTCACGCAATTGCTGCCAGAACTGACCCGCAACCTCTTCGCCACCCAGCAGTTCACGCGCTGCTTTTACCGATCCTTCGCCGCCCTCAAGGCGGATCCACAACGCATTGTCGAAGTAACATAAGCCACTAATGGGTAATGGCTGGAGTTGCCACTCGGCGATTTCACTCATGGCTTCTTGCAGGTTGATTTCCCGACGCAGGCTCAGGGAGGCGCGCGGTCGCGGTAACACTTTCATTGAGATTTCAGTGAGCACGCCAAGACAACCGTAGCTTCCGGCCATTAACCGTGAGAGATCGTATCCGGCAACGTTTTTCATCACTTCGCCACCAAAACGCAGATGTTTTCCAGCGCCGGTAATGATGCGCGTGCCGAGGACAAAATCGCGGACCGAACCGCTCCACGGGCGACGCGGCCCCGCCAGCCCGCAGGCGACCATCCCGCCCCAGGTGGCTTCTTCACCATAATGCGGCGGCTCGCAGGGAAGCATTTGCCCGGCGCTCTCCAGCGCCGCTTCAATCGCCACCAGCGGCGTTCCGGCACGAGCGGTTATCACCAGCTCGGTCGGGTCGTAATTAACAATGCCGCGATGACAACGCACATCCAGCGTTTGCCCGGTGACAGGGCGACCTAAAAAGGCTTTGCTATTGCTGCCCTGAATCACCAGCGGCGTTTTATCGCTAATTGCCTGATTCACCTGCTCCAGCAGCGCCTGGCTGTAATCACACTCGCGTAGCATCAGAAACGCTCCAGTTCAGGGAAAGGTAAATGACCGTGATGCACATGCATGGCACCAAATTCAGCACAGCGGTGTAGCGTGGGAATGTTTTTCCCAGGGTTCAGCAAACCATCGGGGTCAAACGCCGCCTTGACCGCATGGAAGGTCGTGATTTCATCGCTGTTGAACTGGGCGCACATTTGATTGATTTTTTCTCGCCCGATGCCATGTTCCCCACTGATGCTGCCGCCAACTTCAACGCAGAGTTCGAGGATCTTCCCGCCCAGCTCTTCCGCGCGGGCAAATTCACCGGGTTCGTTGGCATCGAAAAGGATTAACGGGTGCATGTTGCCATCTCCGGCATGAAAGACGTTGGCAACACGTAAATCATATTGCTGCGATAAACGGGCAATGCCTTCCAGTACGCCAGGCAGGGCGCGACGCGGGATGGTGCCATCCATGCAGTAGTAATCCGGGGAGATACGTCCTACCGCCGGGAACGCATTTTTGCGACCGGCCCAGAAACGTACGCGCTCTGCTTCGTCCTGTGCCAGACGGACGTCAGTCGCGCCCGCTTTCAACAAGATGTCGTTGACCCGCTCGCAGTCTTCCTGTACGTCAGACTCCACGCCGTCCAGCTCGCATAACAAAATCGCTTCGGCGTCGACGGGATAACCGGCATGAATAAAATCTTCCGCCGCGCGGATCGACAGGTTATCCATCATCTCCAGCCCGCCGGGGATAATGCCATTGGCGATGATGTCACCAACTGCAAGTCCGGCTTTTTCTACCGAGTCAAAGCTGGCTAACAGAACCCGCGCCACGGGCGGCTTCGGCAACAGCTTCACCGTTACTTCGGTGGTCACGCCGAGCATACCTTCCGATCCGGTGAACAGCGCCAGCAGGTCAAAACCAGGCGAATCCAGCGCATCCGATCCCAGCGTCAGTGCCTCGCCATCCAGCGTTTGCACTTCAATTTTCAGCAGGTTATGTACGGTCAGACCATATTTCAGGCAGTGGACGCCGCCGGCATTTTCTGCCACGTTGCCGCCAATGGAACAGGCGATTTGTGAGGAAGGGTCCGGTGCGTAGTAGAGATTATGCGGTGCAACGGCCTGGGAGATCGCCAGGTTACGCACGCCTGGCTGCACGCGCGCGCGGCGACCAACGGGGTTAATGTCGAGGATCTCTTTAAAGCGCGCCATCACCAACAACACACCTTTTTCCAGCGGCAGCGCGCCACCAGAAAGCCCGGTGCCTGCACCACGGGTCACCACCGGTACACGCAGGCGGTGGCAGACAGCCAGAATCGATGTCACCTGTTCCATCTGCTTAGGCAGAACAACCAGTAATGGACGCGTGCGATACGCGCTCAACCCGTCACACTCGTAAGGAATGATCTCCTCATCGGTATGCAGGATCTCAAGTCCAGGGACATGCTCACGCAGTGCCATCAGTACCGATGTGCGGTCGACATCGGGTAAAGCGCCATCAAGACGCTCTTCGTACAAGATGCTCATGAGTAGGCTTCGCTTTGTTGTGTTGTGTGGCAGCTGATTTTTGCGCGCTGCTTCTGTGAACAGTTATTAAGCGGGCTTTTCGTTTTCGTCTATCTCTTTAGCTACCGGTCAGACCATTTTTTTTCCAGCTCTGTGACCTTGTCTTGGTTAACTCAATGTTAAATTGATGTAACATAATCACTTACGTGATGTGCGTGTTTTGCGAGTTAAGTACAGAAAAATTGGTCCTACCTGTGCACGAGGTCCGGGAATGAAAGATGAACGTCGCCCTATTTGCGAAGTGGTTGCAGAGAGTATCGAACGGTTAATTATCGACGGCGTACTGAAGGTCGGTCAGCCGCTTCCCTCGGAACGTCGACTGTGTGAAAAGCTCGGCTTCTCACGCTCCGCACTGCGTGAAGGGCTGACCGTGCTGCGCGGGCGCGGGATTATTGAAACGGCGCAGGGTCGCGATTCTCGTGTCGCACGGCTTAATCGGGTGCAGGACACCAGCCCGCTGATCCATCTGTTCAGTACGCAGCCGCGAACGCTGTACGATCTGCTCGACGTTCGCGCATTACTGGAGGGCGAATCGGCAAGGCTTGCGGCAACGCTGGGAACGCAGGCTGATTTTGTTGTGATAACCCGCTGTTATGAAAAAATGCTCGCCGCCAGTGAGAACAACAAAGAGATTTCGCTGATCGAACATGCGCAGTTGGATCACGCTTTCCATCTCGCCATTTGTCAGGCTTCTCACAATCAGGTGCTGGTGTTTACGCTGCAATCATTGACCGACCTGATGTTTAATTCAGTGTTTGCCAGCGTAAATAATCTCTACCATCGACCACAGCAAAAAAAGCAGATCGATCGCCAGCATGCGCGGATCTACAACGCGGTGTTGCAGCGGCTGCCGCACGTCGCCCAGCGCGCAGCACGCGATCATGTGCGGACCGTGAAAAAGAATCTCCACGATATCGAGCTGGAAGGCCACCATTTGATTCGCTCGGCGGTGCCGCTGGAGATGAACCTGAGTTAGCTGGTATTAAATCTGCTTTTCATACAATCGGTAACGCTTGTACGGCTCCGCCCCAATGCGTTCCAGCATGTTATTCATGCCTGTATTGGTTTCGAGGATCCATGACATCTCCAGCGCATCGATCTTCCGGCGGGCAAACGGATCGCGTAAGGCTTCAATCAATAACAGCGCAATCACCGGGCCGATGCGGCTGAACTGATACTCGTCGCGCACGCCCATCAGCGGTACTCGCGCAGTTCGCACACCGCTGACTTTCAAACGCCACAGCAATTTTGCCCAGCCGAAGGGAAAGAGCGATCCGTTCAGATCGGCAATCGCCTCGTTGATGTTCGGCAAGCCGACAATAAACGCGCAGGGTGCAGAATCAATCTCAGCGATGTAGATCATATCGTCCGGCACCAGATATTTAAGTTGGTCGCCCATGGTCGCGAATTCATGTTCGGTAAACGGCACAAATCCCCAGTTGTGCTGCCAGCCAGAGTTGAAAATCTCACGCAGGATCTGCATCTCTTCGGCAAACCGCTGGCGATTGATGCAGCGAATGGTCACCTTTTTGCGCACCTGATCCATCAGTTTTTTTAGCGCCGGAGAGAAAGTGAGATCGGTTCGCTGCATCCACCACGCCAGTAAATCAATGCCTTTGTGATAACCCAATTGTTCAATATGCGCGGCATACCACGGTTTACCGTGCGGCATCATCGCACAGGGTGGTGTATCGAAACCTTCAATCAGTAATCCGCTTTCCTGATTGATATTCAGGCTGAAAGGACCGCTGATCTTACTTGCACCTTGTGACTTCAACCACGCTTCCGCTGCGCCAAACAACGCGGCAAAAACCTGCGGATCATCAATGGCGTCAATCATGCCGAAATGACCGGTATCTTTGCCGTAACGCTCGCGGTGCAAGGTATCTATTTGCGCGGTAATACGCCCAACTATCTGCCCCGCTTTTTTTGCCACCCACGCCTGCCAGATGATATGGTCCGTCCCCGGATTTTTCGCAGACAAATGCTCGTTGCGTTCAATGAATAAAGGGGGTATCCAGTTTGGATCGTCGGGATAAAGTAATGACGGAAAAGCGATAAATGCCTTTAAGTCGTTTTTATTTATTACTTTTTCAATTTTAATCATCAGCAGATCGCGTTCCATAGCTTAGTGGATAACAAATAATTAATGCTGAAAATAAACAGCAACGGACGGTACCTTAACTATCCACGCAATGAATATAAGGAAAAATAAAATAATATTTATGAATAATTACGATACACCAGCGCCACCGTTAGCCGATCAACATGACTATTGTGGATTTAATGCGACCCACCAGGGCATTATCTTAATATATTCATAAATTAAATATTATTCACAATAAACAGAGTTAAGATTTAAAGCATTATTTTAATCAATGTTCAATATCACACCAATGAAAATACTATCTCATTTATCTTTTATACCTATATAATCCACCGCATTATTGTCATTTTATTTTTGATATCCAATTTTTTCGTGGTGTATATGTCTAATAAAATCTTTACGCATTCCCTACCTATGCGCTATGCCGATTTTCCAACGCTGGTTGATGCTTTGGACTACGCCGCTCTGAGTAGCGCTGGAATGAATTTTTATGACAGACGTTGCCAACTTGAAGATCAACTGGAATATCAGACGTTAAAAGCGCGTGCCGAAGCTGGTGCGAAGCGGTTGTTATCGCTGAACCTGAAAAAAGGCGATCGCGTGGCACTGATTGCCGAAACCAGTAGCGGGTTCGTAGAGGCTTTTTTTTCCTGCCAGTATGCCGGCTTAGTCGCCGTCCCGTTGGCGATTCCAATGGGCGTCGGTCAGCGGGATTCCTGGAGCGCCAAACTGCAGGGTTTACTGGCAAGTTGCCAGCCCGCTGCCATTATCACTGGTGATGAGTGGTTGCCGCTGGTCAATGCCGCCACGCATAACAACCCCGAATTGCATGTATTAAGCCACGCCTGGTATAAGGCATTACCGGAAGCCGATGTTGCGCTCCAGCGTCCAGTTCCGAACGATATCGCCTACCTCCAGTACACCTCCGGCAGCACCCGTTTTCCCCGTGGCGTCATTATCACCCATCGCGAAGTGATGGCTAATCTACGTGCTATAAGCCACGACGGCATTAAATTACGCCCTGGCGACCGCTGCGTCTCCTGGCTGCCTTTCTACCATGATATGGGACTGGTCGGCTTTCTCCTGACCCCGGTCGCCACGCAGCTTTCAGTAGATTATTTGCGCACTCAGGATTTTGCCATGCGTCCTCTGCAATGGCTTAAATTGATCAGTAAAAATCGCGGCACCGTTTCCGTTGCGCCGCCGTTTGGCTATGAATTGTGCCAGCGCCGCGTGAATGAAAAAGATCTCGCTGAACTGGATCTTTCCTGCTGGCGCGTCGCTGGTATTGGTGCAGAACCCATCTCCGCAGAACAACTCCATCAATTCGCTGAATGTTTCCGTCAGGTTAACTTTGACAATAAAACTTTCATGCCGTGCTACGGACTGGCAGAAAATGCGCTGGCTGTCAGCTTCTCTGATGAAGCCTCCGGGGTTGTGGTTAACGAAGTGGATCGCGACATCCTCGAATATCAGGGTAAAGCCGTCGCGCCGGGTGCAGAGACACGCGCCGTATCGACTTTCGTCAACTGCGGCAAAGCGTTGCCGGAACATGGTATTGAAATCCGCAATGAAGCAGGTATGCCGGTCGCGGAACGTGTGGTAGGCCATATTTGCATCTCCGGTCCCAGTCTGATGAGCGGTTACTTTGGCGACCAGGCTTCGCAAGACGAGATTGCCGCGACGGGCTGGTTAGACACTGGCGACCTCGGTTATCTGCTGGACGGTTATCTGTATGTCACCGGACGCATTAAAGATCTGATTATTATTCGTGGCCGTAATATCTGGCCGCAGGATATTGAATATATTGCGGAACAGGAACCGGAAATTCATTCTGGCGATGCGATTGCTTTTGTTACCGCCCAGGAAAAAATCATTTTGCAGATCCAGTGTCGGATCAGCGATGAAGAACGTCGCGGGCAGCTTATCCACGCGCTGGCGGCACGGATCCAAAGCGAATTTGGCGTGACCGCGGCTATCGATCTGTTGCCGCCCCACAGTATTCCCCGAACGTCCTCCGGCAAGCCTGCCCGTGCGGAAGCGAAAAAACGTTATCAGAAGGCTTATGCTGCCAGTCTTCATGTGCAGGAATCCCTGGCATGAATCAAACTGTCGCGGTGACGGGCGCTACCGGGTTTATCGGTAAATATATTATCGATAACCTGCTCGCCCGCGGCTTTCACGTTCGCGCATTGACGCGTACTGCCCGCGCTCACGTCAATGATAATCTTACTTGGGTGCGCGGTTCGCTGGAAGATACACATTCGCTTAGCGAACTGGTTGCCGGAGCCAGCGCGGTGGTCCATTGCGCCGGGCAAGTGCGCGGACACAAAGAAGAGATTTTTACCCACTGTAACGTTGACGGCAGCCTGCGCCTGATGCAAGCAGCAAAAGAGAGCGGCTTTTGCCAACGTTTTCTGTTTATCTCTTCGCTGGCGGCGCGCCATCCCGAACTCTCCTGGTACGCAAATTCCAAATACGTCGCCGAACAACGGCTGACTGCAATGGCTGACAAAATTACGCTGGGCGTTTTTCGCCCGACAGCCGTGTATGGTCCCGGCGATAAAGAGTTAAAACCGCTGTTTGACTGGATGCTGCGCGGCCTGCTGCCACGACTTGGTGCGCCAGATACACAACTCTCTTTCCTGCACGTCACCGATTTTGCGCAAGCAGTGGGTCAGTGGTTAAGCGCCGAAACTGTACAGACGCAAACCTATGAATTATGCGATGGCGTCCCCGGCGGCTATGACTGGCAGCGCGTACGACAGCTTGCCGCCGACGCCCGTTGTGGTTCCGTGCGAATGGTTGGTATTCCTCTGCCGGTACTCACCTGCCTTGCGGATATCAGTACCGCATTGAGTCGCCTGGCAGGTAAAGAACCCATGCTGACCCGCTCGAAATTGGGTGAATTAACCCATGTTGACTGGTCGGCAAGTAATAACCGTATTTCTGAAGATATTAATTGGTTTCCCGGGATTAGCCTGGAACACGCATTACGCAACGGGCTATTTTGATTGTCTTGTTTAAAGGTGTGTTAACGTTTCTATGGTAAATCGTGAAATAGTAATGGATTACATCCTTTCCTGTTTACAGGATTTGGTCGAAAACGGTGTGGAAATTAAGCCCGACAGCGATCTCGTCAACGATCTTGGCCTGGAGTCGATCAAAGTGATGGATCTCTTAATGATGCTGGAAGACAGATTCGATATTTCCATTCCTATTAATATTCTGCTGGATGTCAAAACCCCTGCGCAATTAATGGAAACTCTACTTCCATGGCTGGAGAATAAATAATGGGGCTATACGATAAATATGCGCGCCTTGCTGGCGAGCGACTGCAATTTAGTGACAACGGGTTAACACCGTTTGGCACCTGTATTGATGAAGTGTATTCCGCCACCGAAGGCCGGATCGGCAATAAAAAAGTGATTCTGGCCGGGACCAATAATTACCTCGGTTTAACCTTTAATCATGATGCCATCGCCGAAGGTCAGGCAGCGTTAGCGGCCCAAGGCACCGGCACCACCGGTTCTCGTATGGCAAACGGCAGTTATGCGCCGCACCTGGCGTTAGAGAAAGAGATTGCCGAGTTTTTCAATCGCCCTACCGCTATCGTTTTTTCAACCGGTTATACCGCTAATTTAGGCGTCATCAGCGCACTTGCCGACCATAACGCCGTGGTGTTACTGGATGCCGACAGCCACGCCAGTATTTATGACGCCTGTTCTCTCGGTGGCGCGGAAATTATTCGTTTCCGCCATAACGATGCTAAAGATCTGGAACGGCGCATGGTTCGCCTCGGTGAACGGGCGAAAGAGGCGATTATCATCGTTGAGGGTATCTACAGCATGCTCGGTGACGTTGCGCCGCTGGCGGAAATTGTTGATATCAAACGTCGTCTCGGTGGTTATTTGATTGTCGATGAAGCGCATTCGTTTGGCGTGTTAGGCGCAACGGGGCGCGGACTGGCTGAAGCCGTTGGCGTTGAAGATGATGTGGATATTATCGTTGGCACCTTCAGTAAAAGTCTGGCCTCGATTGGCGGTTTTGCTGTCGGTTCGGAAGCGATGGAAGTGCTGCGCTACGGCAGCCGCCCGTATATTTTTACCGCCTCTCCTTCTCCGTCCTGCATTGCGACCGTGCGCTCGTCGTTAAGAACTATTGCCACACAACCAGAGCTGCGGCAAAAGCTGATGGATAATGCCAACCATCTGTATGACGGTCTGCAAAAACTGGGTTATGAGTTAAGTTCACATATTAGCCCGGTAGTGCCGGTAATAATCGGTTCGAAAGAGGACGGTTTACGCATCTGGCGCGAGCTTATTTCGCTGGGCGTTTATGTGAATCTTATCCTGCCACCTGCCGCGCCTGCAGGCATCACGCTGCTGCGCTGTAGCGTAAACGCTGCCCACAGTCGTGAGCAAATCGATGCCATCATTCAAGCATTTGCTACTCTGAAGCAGTAATGTGAGCCCGCTGTGGTGTTGCGCCACGGCGGGTTTAATATTGTCTGTCATACCAATACACCAGGCTCAACGCCATCAACACAAACGCTACCGGTAAACCGAGCGCGAAAACAGGTGCGCTCAACGCAAATAGCAAACCCAGATTGACCATGATTTGATAGCTGATCCAGGTGAGTAAGCCAACGATGACGCCTACAGCGAGACGGCTACCCATCCCTGGCGAGCGCGGGGCGCTAAAGGTAAACGGCACAGCCAGCAAAATCATCGCCAGGGTCAGGATGGGTTGCCCCAGTTTTTCCCACAGTGCAAGGCGGTATTCGCTGCTGGGTTGCCCGGTTTCCTGCAAATAATGGATGTAATGATTAAGCTGACGGACAGAAAAAGTATTGCCCGGCATTGATAACTCTTCAAGATCCATACTGGTGAAGGCCGATTGCCAGGCAAGATTATCTAATGTTTCCAGCGTTTCTTTGCCATTCAGCCATTTTTTATGATTCACACCATGCAGGATCCACGTTTTGTCGTCTTCAATGGTGGCACTGCGTGCATAAATGTAGGATTCGAGCGAGAGATCGTCACGATAATGAAAAATCTCCACGCCCACCGGCTGGCCCTGTTCATTCAGCGATTTCACCGTCACAAATTCATTGCCGCGCCTGGCCCACAGCATATTGCCGGTAATGTCATCGTCCTCCCCTAACGCGGTGGCGGTCGATTTGATTTGCAGCGCCTGTTGCTGCAATGGCGACGCCACCCACTCATCTATCGCGCCTAACGAAACAGTCCACAATATCCCGGCAACCAGCGCCACCAGTGCAATACGGAAGATAGAAAACCCCGTGCTGCGAATGGCGGTAAGCTCACTGTTTTTCGATAACTGCCCCAGGCCAACAATCCCTCCCAATAAGGCGATAAACGGCGAAAGTTCGACCAGTGTACGCGGTAAGGTCATCAGCACCACCAGCACCGCCTGAGTCCAGCGATAACCGCCCGGGCTGACATCATCCAGTTCGTTAATCAGGTTGAAGGTAGTAAAAAGCGGCAGCAATAACCCTGCGGCGGCGGCAAAACCGAGAAAGAGATGACGGATTAAATAGCGACTGAAAACATTCATCGGGAAAATTTCTGCAGCAAAGTGAAGTCGCGTGCAACCAGCATCAGCAGGCCCATTAGCATGAGTCCGGGCACTAACCACAAACCAGGAATGAGAGGAATCGCGCCGTTAGCCACCAGCGTACGGCAGACGTCGCCGCCATAAAAAATGGCAATAAACAGCAACGTCAGTGGCAATAACGTTGAAAATCGCCCCTGCCGCGGTTTTACCCGACTTAATGAAATGGCCAGCAGCGCCATCAACAATGCGGTCAGGCCACGGCTTTGTCGCCATTGCAGTTCGGCATGATCGGCAGGAAAGGCGGAGCGCGCCAGCTCCGTGACCGATTTTGCTTTGCGTTTGACGTTAGGGCTTTGATCCAGCGGATTCAGATGTAATTGCAGATTACGGTAGATCTGTTCGTTGTCGTCACGACCCTGATGATCGAGAAGATAGGCAGTGCCGTTGTGCAACATAACGGTCGGTTTCTCGGGTGATGGGTCAACCACATCAACCGAACGGGCGCGGAAAATGCGGGTTCGATTGGCAGTAGAAGTATAAATCAGCGCGTCAGTCAGGCGATTATTATCCTGATCAACCGTCTGCGAAAGGATCATTCGTCCGTTATCGTTAGTGTTAAATTTCTTTGCCCGCAACTGGCGAACATCCAGCTCCGACTGCGACTGCTGCTCCAGTTGATAAATCTGCGCATAAGCCCACGGACGACCATACATCGACAGAAGGGTGACAAAAATACTTAGCGGTATCGCCAGATAAAGAACGGCTTTGTACAAGCGTCCCGGACTGCCCCCCGCCGCAGAGATAGCGGTAATTTCCGAGTCGGTATACATCTGCCCTAGCGTCACGCCAACTGACACATACAGTCCAACAGGTAACAACATCTCCAGTGCAATCAGCACTTTGTAGAAAACGATATCCAGCACAACATCAAGTGCTAATGTCCCATTTGCCGCTTCGGTCAGATAACGCTGTGCGGAGTAGCTGGCGAAAATAAAGATCAGAAAACCGACGATAATCAGCACCAGACGGCGCGTACCACGCATGATGTAGTGTTCAACCAGCTTCATCTCACTAACGCCCTCAATCCTTTGAGTTTTTTATTCATTGATCAGTTTCTGCGCCAGCGCAATGACCTGATCTACCTCTTCCGGCGTCAGGCTGCCGTCCTTTGCCCACTGAATTTGCCCAGCTTTATTCAGCACCAGAATGGTTGAACTCTGCTCCGGCAAGCGCCAGGCAACGCGTCCCTGTCCATTGCCGTCAATAACGAATTGCGCCCACGGATAGCGCCGTTTATTTTTTTCGATTTTGCCAACGACAAAATAGCCAGTACCAAAGATGGCATCATCAGTGTTCACAATGGTGGTGGGCTGAAAACGATCCTGCGGAAAGTTTGCCGCTTCAACCGCTTTAATTAACAGTGAGTTCTTTTTCTTCGCCGACTTACGCCCGGCGATATACTGGATAATTCGGACTTTTCCCGCCAATTGTGTGCTGTTCCACTTTTGGTAGTGAATTTCGTCGTCGCTATTCAGAAGCAGCTCGCCGCCTTCCTGAATATAAACAGGGGTAACCGTTTTGCCAGTGACGAAATTGTGTGCCTGCACACCCGGGGCTAAGAGCATGATAATCAGCGCAATAATCAAACGAGATGACATCATTGCTCCGGTTATAGCGGAAAACGCGAAATCAGCAGCTCTAAGCGCTGGCGAATATCGCTATCCAGCGCCACCGGTGCATCATACGACTGGCGGTTTTCCATATCATCCGCCACCATGTCGTCGTGTTTATCCCCCATCAGGCCATTAATGGCGGCGAGGAAACGGGAAATCTGTAACGCCTCTTTATTTTCAGGATCAAGCGATCTTAAGGTGTCGTAATAAGAAACCTGCTGGCTGATGATTTTTCGCACATCATGAAATTCCCTGCCGGTTAGTCGCGGTTTGGCAATTATCTCTTTCAGGGCATGCATTTGCTTTTGCCGATAGGCAATAAAACCGCTTACGCTTTCTAACTGGCTATGGCGTAATGAATAGTTCACCAACGACCAGACCGGAGAGCTTAAATAAATTCGTAACAGGTTGCCGTAATACGACACAATATTTTTCTTACCGTTACGAAATCCGTCCTGAAAACGTCCCAGAAAAACGGTCGTTTTGCCGAATAAAAATCCGGCCTGATGCTTCTTTAAATACAGCCGTTGCGCAAAACGCAGGTGCTTGTAGCGCGCTCGCATGTATTTAAACTGTTTACGCTCGTCTGTCGTCAGCTCATCGCCTTTGGCTTGTTTGCGAATTAAACGAAGTAATTCCTGACGATCAACGCCATTGAGCCAGAATTGCAGGCATAACGCGTAATTATCATGGATGATTTCGGTGGTACAACTTAGTGCGATAGTCGGCGGCAAACTGACCTGGGCATCAACAACATCATCTTCCTCAATCGCAACAAATAGATGCTCGCTCGCCTCAAGCGGGAAATATTTTCTCATCATCAGGATTTCTCTCCGGCTGCGTTATAAAGCAAGGAATGGCGCTGAAAAAATGCCTTTAAGGTTGGAATTAACGAGAGCGCCACGTCCAGACATTGCCCACCGAAGTAAGCAAACGCTGCTCCCAGCACGCCAAACAGATGACAGAACATGAACAGCAATACGATGTAGCCGATTGAGGCGATGGTTTGCGCCACGAGAAAAGCGCGCTGTTTTCCCGCCATCAATAGCAATGACTCCTGAGGGAAGCCCAGCATCGAGATCACAATTGCGCCCAGCATCACCTGAATCAGGTCATACGCTTCGAGATACTTAACGCCAAACACCAGCGAAATGAGCGGCTTGCCGACGATCAACACCGCGAGCGCCACCAGAATACCGATTCCGACCGCCAGTAAACCGGACTTCACGCCTAACAACCACGGTCTGGTGGTGCGCGGATCTAAACGCATCACCTCTGGGTAAAAACTTTTACCCAGCAAACCCGCTGGCGTTCCGGCGGCGTCGAAGAATGTCATGGCGATTTTAAATAACCCGGCGGCAGCGGGTCCTAACACGATCCCCACCAACACTGTGCTGCACGAGTTACGCGCCGACCAGATGGAGTGGGCAATGTTGGTTGACCAGACAAAACTCCACGCGCCTTTAATGTGTCGGGCAGACTCAAACAGATTCAATTTGAAGGCGTTATGGATATTTCTGCGGCGTAATTCGCGCGCGGCAAACCACCAGTACATGGTGCCGCCAACCAGATTCGACACGTACCAGGCAATAACAAAACCCTCAAAACCAAAGTCAAAATACCAGGCTGCGACGCTCCCCGCTGCGCGCAGAAAAGGTTTCGTCGCCTGCTGTACAGCAATCAAATCAAAGCGATCTACCGCACGCAGAATGCCGGTCGGCGTGGAGGAAGCCATTGAAGGAATGAGCGTGCAATACAGCGCCGCCAGCCAAAAGCTTTGGTCATCCAGACCTAATGAATGGGAAAGGAATGGCAGTAAGGCAATGCCGCCGACAATCGCCACCGCGCCGCTGACGATATCCAGCGAGAAGGAAAATGAGACGACATTGCGAAATTGCTGCAGATTATTGTTGGTCAAGGCTGGCGTTCCGTACTGAACCACCAGCTGCCATGTCTGAAACTTAATAAAATCGCTGATCGACTTGGCGTACGATTGCACAATCACCAGTACGCCAAACATGGCGGGCGTCATCCCTTTACCGGCACACGAGAGCGCCAACAGCCCCAGCAAAGCGCTCACGACATTACTGGAGCCTAACCAGGCGCTATTGCGAATAATGGTGCGAAACGCGCCATCTGCAAACCAATGTTTGATGTTAAAACCCGCCAATTCAGCCTGACCTTATCGTTGATAGTAAAAAGTATCCCGCCAGCCTTAAGTTAAACTTCGGCGGTCAGAAACGATGGCAACCAGAGAAACCGCCTTCTGTGCCTGTTCCAGCACTTCGCTGTAGGGCGCTCTGGAATCAATCTCAAGAATTTTTGTGCCGTTATAGCCAATCGTCGACATAACACTGATTTTGTCCTGCAGCTCGGCATAGTCATGGTCAGGCTTGCGGGAGATGGCAGTCTCAATATCAATGCCCAGGCGAATAATTAATTCCGGGCGATATTGCGCCATTTGTTGGTATAAACGCCGTTCGCGCTGCGCCAGAAACATGCTTATTTTCCCGGTCGCACGTTCGACGCCGATCCCCGGTCCGTCATAATAAAAGCCCGAAATTTCAGCCTGCGGGAAGCGATCGCTGACCACCAGAACGCCACTTTGCGCCAGTCGCTGAACCTTGCGTAGATTCGCCATTCTTCGCAGCGAGAAGCAGTACATAATCACCGCCGCCCATAGCGCCGGAGATTTGGTTTTCATGCTTTGGGTTTTCGAGGATTTGGCCGCCAGTCGCCGTTCCAGCCAGACGCCAACCAACGGCAATCGTTTGATTTTGTCGCCGTCTTCGCCGGAGAGCAGCCCCAAATAGCGGCGCTCGGTTTGCCAGTGTTGTTGCAGCGATTTCACCAGGTCGGTGGTCAGCGTGGATTTACCGGTGCCATCACACCCGACCACCGCAATCAGCCCCGGAATGTAGTTGGGCTGCGGCGCGGTTGTACTAATAACAGTTTGTGTTTGTAGTGCATCCATTCGTTAAATCATCCCCTATCCATTTTGGTGATCAGGAAAGCGCGGCGTGAATTGCGCGTAGTGACGCTTGCAGAATTTCATCGGCTGGTTGCCGACCATCCAGTTCAAGGATCTTTGCGCCATTGAATGTCAGTTGCGGCGTAACGGCGATTTTTTCCTGTAACGCTGCCAGTTGGTGGTCAGGTTTACGCGCAAACGCGGTTTGTTCATCAATGCCAAGACGAATCAACAATACGGGTAAATAAGACGCCATCCATTGGTACAGCTTCAACTCGCGCTGCCTTAACATTTTTATCCAACCGTTACCGCCCGTGGTTTTTGCCAATTGCGGGCCATCAAAGCGAAAACCCGGCACTTCAACCTGCGGGTAGCGGTCGGTGATGAGCAGATGGCCTTGCTGGCTTCTACACAACATTTTGCGAAACTTGTACGCCCGCCAGCAGGAAAGCAGATAGATAACCAGCGCAGTAATATTGCCAGGCGGTGTTGAGGGCTTTTCGTGCACATGTGCCGCTTTACTTCGCAGATAACGCCCAAAAGGTGCGCCAATAACAGGGAGCTGTGAAATCCATTCGCCAATTCGCCCGGACGATTGCCCGAGATAAATGCGTTCTGTTGGCATTCTTGCTGCCAGTTCATTTACCAGGCTTGCCGTGAGGGTCGATTTACCTGAACCATCACATCCTACAATGGCAATAACACGCACTGGCGTGGAATTAATTATTGACATATTACGTTGATTCACGAAAAACCCGGCAGTAAATAATGTATTGAATATTACGTGGTCCGTGCTCAGAATATCCGTTCAACCTTATTGTGACAATGGTTAATTGTGACATTGACCTGAATTACGCTTTCATAAAAACATATTAACCAAATAAATATTTTGGATGGATATTTAAATTTAAGGATATATTCATGCAGTCAATAACACCTCCATTAATTGCCGTTATTGGTAGCGATGGTTCAGGCAAGTCAACGGTGTGTGAACATCTCATTACCGTTGTCGAAAAATATGGTGCTGCCGAAAGAGTTCATTTAGGAAAACAAGCCGGAAATGTCGGTCGTGCAGTGACAAAATTACCGTTGATGGGAAAATCCTTACATAAAACAATTGAACGAAATCAGGTGAAAACAGCAAAAAAATTGCCTGGACCAGTTCCGGCGCTGGTAATTACAGCGTTTGTCGCCCGTCGCTTACTGCGCTTTCGTCATATGCTTGCCTGTCGTCGTCGCGGGTTAATTGTTCTAACCGACCGTTATCCTCAGGACCAAATTCCTGGCGCTTACGATGGTACGGTGTTCCCACCTAACGTTGAAGGTGGTCGTTTTGTCTCATGGCTGGCAAGCCAGGAACGTAAAGCGTTTCACTGGATGGCGAGCCATAAGCCTGATCTGGTCATCAAACTCAATGTTGACCTTGAAGTTGCCTGCATGCGTAAACCCGACCATAAACGGGAATCGCTGGCAAGAAAGATAGCCATAACGCCACAGTTAACCTTTGGTGGTGCACAACTGGTTGATATCGACGCCAATCAGCCACTGGAACAGGTGCTGATTGATGCAGAAAAAGCGATTACGGATTTTATGACCGCGCGTGGTTATCACTAGTCAAAAATGGAAATGCCCGATCGCCAGGACCGGGCATTTCAGGAAGGTTAAATCAACTGCAATGCTATCCAGTACAGCCCACCAGAAAGAAAAATTGCCGCCGGTAAAGTAAACACCCATGCCATCAGGATGCTGGTTACCGTTTTACGCTGTAACCCACCGCCGTCCACCACCATCGTCCCTGCTACGGCAGATGAGAGTACGTGTGTTGTAGAGACGGGCATCCCAATATAACTGGCAAGGCCGATAGACACTGCCGCCGTCATTTGTGCCGCCATGCCTTGCGCATACGTCATGCCGCGCTTACCAATCTTCTCACCGATGGTCATCGCTACACGACGCCAGCCAATCATGGTGCCAATGCCGAGCGCCAGTGCTACCGCCATGATGATCCACACCGGAGCGTACTCAATGGTGCTTAACATATCGCTGCGAAGTTTTTTCAGCAGGTTCTGGTCTTCTTTACTGACGCCTGGCAGTTTCGCCAGCTTCGCGGAGGTATCAGAGATGCACAGCATAATGCGGCGCAGCTGGCTGCGCTGACTCACGCTTAACGGCTCGTAACTTTCCATATTGCCTGGCAGCATCGTTTTAACGCGCGCAATCGCATCAAAGGTATTTGCCGGATGACAGTGAAACTCCGTCACTTGCGCGCCATCAGTAGATGCCGCAGGCAATGGAGGTTCCATCGTAATCAACTTCTGCGGCAGTTCAGGATGCTGTTGCAGGTAGTGTTCGAAGTTGGTGACGGCATCGCGGGTACGGGTAATTTCATAGCCGGACGCGTTCATATTGACGACGAAGCCAGCAGGGGCAATCCCCACCAGTACCAGCATCACCAGGCCGATCCCTTTCTGCCCGTCGTTAGCGCCGTGCGAAAACGCCACGCCCGCAGCGGAAACAATCAGCGCAATACGCGTCCAGAATGGCGGCTTACGTTTGCCTTTTTTCTTTTTGCGATCTTCCGGAATGCGGTGAATACGGTCACGCTTTTTCGTTCCGCTCCAGTAGCGTCGCAGCAGGAATATCAGGCCTCCCGCAATGACCAGGCCGACGATAGGGGAAACAATCAGCGAGGAGAAAATTTTGGTCACTTCACGCAGGTTTAACGCATCCATCACCGATGAGCCGGTTAACAGCGCGTTGGTTAAACCGATGCCGATAATCGCACCAATCAAGGTGTGCGAACTGGAGGCCGGTAAACCAAAGAACCACGTTCCCAGGTTCCAGATAATCGCCGCCAGCAGCATGGAAAAGACCATCGCCAGACCGTGAGTTGACCCCATATTCAGCAACAAATCGGTTGGCAACATATGGACAATGGCATAGGCAACGCTAAGTCCGCCCAATAACACGCCAAAAAAGTTAAAAAATGCCGCCATCACCACGGCAAGCCGTGGCTGCATGGCACGAGTATAAATAACGGTTGCCACCGCATTCGCCGTGTCATGAAAACCATTGATTGCTTCGTAGAACAACACAAATGCCAGAGCAAGTAATAACAAAAGCCCTGTGTATATATCAAGGCCAACAAATAAATTTAGCATATATTAGATTACGCCATTTTGAATTTACGAACGGACGCATTATCAGTGACTTTAACGGTGTGGGCAAAGTGAAATATCATTTTTTAACGATAAAAAGAGTGTTATTTCTTGTGTATCAGACAATAAGCATTCATTAAAAATCTTTAGAAATAATTAGAACACAGGCATTCTGCTGGTTAATGTATTCACATATGAAATGAATAAATATTTGAATATATAAATATTGAATATTTTGATTAATCCCCGTACTGACTATTCTTCATAATCAGTACGGGATTGCTACAACATGTATTACTCTTTCACCACAATTAACGGTTCAATATCACTCTCTTTTTTAATAACCAGTGATTCATCACCGCGCAAACACGTCCCACCGTAGTTGCCGCCAACGGTGAAGGTACATACCTGAATGTATTTCCCGTCCACTTTCGGCAAACACCACAGTTGCTGATAGATGTTTTTCTGCTCGGCAAATTTACCGCTGGTTTTGTCCAGCACCTCTTCATGATGGCTGACCAGGTCGATATTGCTACCACAGCGACCGGCAATCGGTTTCACTGCGTAACCTGTTTTCACCAATTCATCATTAACAGTGAAATCGGTATCCAGCAGGTAACGATGGTGCGGGAACAGCGACCAGAGGATCGGCAGAATCGCTTTGTTGCCGGGGATCACCGTCCACAGCGGCTCAAAGACCAGCACTTCCGGGCGCAGCAATACGTCGATAAGACGCACTTCGTTTTGCGGATGACCGGTACGGATTGGCACCGCAGCAAACTCACGGTCGCTAACTTCACGAATCTGATCAAACGCGGTTTCCCACGCCCAGGTTTTCCACACGCAGTTAACCAGTCGCCCTTCCCCATCAATCAGTTGCCCGGCTGCATCCCAGCCCAGTTCATCCAGCCCGCGCAAGATACGCGTTTCAAAGCCCGCCTGGTGCAGCGCCTGCTCCATAAACTGCGCGTGATAGTTTTCCTCGATATCTTTGTCCTGCATGATATGGACAAACGGACGTGCACGACTGTGTTTCCAGGCACCAGCCAGTTCGTTAATCAGCCCTTCCGCCGGATTGAAGCCGTTGCCTTTATAGCCCTGCTCCGCCCAACGTTCGAGGATCAAGCCCGCTTCGGTATGACATGAGGCGGAGTCGGCGTTGTACTCGTAAACCTTCAGACCACGCTCATCCATGCAGAAATCCATACGACCGGTGATCATATGGTGACGGCGACGCTGCCAGGAGAGACGCAAACGTGGCCAGAGGATTTTCGGAATGTCGAACAGCGCCAGCAGGTTGTCATCTTTCAGCACCTTGTCGGTTGCGTGAAGATACATCAGGTGCAGCTCGTTGGTGGCTTTAATCAGCTCCTGCTCGGCGCTCTCGGTAATGGTGTAGTAATGATACGGATCCTGATTGATCACCTGACCGTTGGCCTGCACATAGGCGTTTTGCAGCGGATCTTTTTCATCCAGCCACTTACCGTCAAACTGGCCTTTGTTTTCCAGACGCGCTCCGCTGATTTTCAGCAGCTCGCCTGCAATTTCCGGCTGCGGTAAGCTGTATTCAGTATCTTCCGTCTGGATCATCCAGCCCAGAATGGTGGTGTCATCAAAAGTGTCTTTAAGGGTATAGCAGCCGTTTTCGACCACCATCTCCAGTTCGCGCGTCCACTGTTGCCCTTGCGGCAACGGGGAATGAATCACGTTCTGTTCCGCAATACGGACTTTGTTGCCATGTAATTGGGTAATGATGGCGACATGGCCAGTGTCTTTAAATTCACCGCCTTTATCCCAGATAAGAAGCGCACCCGCGACCGGCGCACGCGGCGAGCCGTTAGGAAATGCCTGCAATGGCAGGATGTTGTCATTAACCACTTCACGCAGGAAGCGCAGCGAGAAAATCTCCCACGCCATACCCACGTCAGTAAAGACCACACCGTAGTTCAGAAAGAGAAAACGGCGAGCAAATTCAACGCATTGCCATTTGTGGCCCATATATTCGTCGTCGATATAGCTACGGAATACGGCGTCATCTTCGTATTCCTGCGGATCGAGAGAACTGTAATCTGAAGAGTAGATTGCTACCCCACCTGGGGCGTAGCCCAATAATGTCCCGAACGGGGCATCCTGGCTGGTCGTTCCTTTGCTCATCACTTTACCTTTAACAATACAACCTAAGCAGTTGGCGTAATTGTTGTGCTCTGATTACCTGCTCAGCGACATTAACCGGACAGAGGTCAGACTAATCATACACCTCATCGCAGCGGCTGGCGCAAAGGGTTAAAAAATTCACATTCTGTACAGCAAGTGACCTGCTACACTGCTTCAACACTACCACTCAGAAGGCAACTCACTATGACAGACAATACTTATCAGCCCGCGAAAGTCTGGACGTGGGATAAATCCGCTGGCGGCGCGTTCGCCAATATCAATCGCCCGGTTTCTGGTCCGACGCATGAAAAAACGCTGCCGGTGGGCAAACATCCATTACAACTTTATTCGCTGGGAACGCCGAACGGTCAGAAAGTAACGATTATGCTTGAGGAGCTGCTCGCGCTGGGCGTTACTGGCGCAGAGTACGATGCCTGGCTGATACGCATAGGCGATGGTGATCAATTCTCCAGCGGCTTTGTCGAAGTGAACCCAAATTCGAAGATCCCGGCGCTGCGCGATCATACCCATAATCCGCCGATCCGCGTGTTTGAGTCAGGATCGATTCTGCTTTATCTGGCGGAGAAATTTGGCTACTTCCTGCCGCAGGATCTGGCAAAACGGACTGAAACGATGAACTGGCTGTTCTGGTTACAGGGTGCTGCGCCGTTCCTCGGCGGTGGTTTTGGTCACTTTTACCATTACGCGCCGGTGAAAATTGAGTACGCCATCAATCGCTTTACCATGGAAGCCAAGCGCCTTCTCGACGTGCTGGATAAGCAACTGGCGCAGCATAAGTTTGTTGCGGGCGATGAGTACACCATTGCGGATATGGCGATTTGGCCGTGGTTTGGCAATGTGGTGTTAGGCGGCGTATATGATGCCGCAGAGTTTCTTGATGCGGGCAGTTATAAGCATGTGCAACGCTGGGCAAAAGAAGTGGGCGAACGTCCGGCGGTGAAACGTGGGCGTATTGTTAACCGCACCAACGGGCCGCTGAACGAGCAGTTGCATGAGCGCCATGACGCCAGTGATTTTGAGACGAATACGGAAGATAAGCGTCAGGGGTAAGGGTTAGCGTTCGTCACAGCAAGCCATCCAGGCCGGATAAGGCATTCACGCCGCATCCGGCAATCGAGCACAATGCCTGATGCGACGCTGCCGCGTCTTATCAGACCTACGAAAGCTAATCATCACGCGCTGGTAATGTCGTAATCCATTTGGCGTAGTGCGTCTAATGTGGCTTTGGCTTCATCTTCGTCGATGATGCTCATGGCAAATCCGACGTGTACCAGCACCCACTGGCCCAGTAGATCGGCAGGGTTACCTTCACAAATCAGGGCGATATTCACGTCGCGCTTGATACCACATACTTCAACCTGCGCAAGCTGGTGAATATCTTCACCGACAGCCAGCACCTGGCCTGGAACGCCAATACACATTGTTAACTCCGGTTATTCAACTTCAATACTTTTGACGATCAGCGAATCGCCGGTATCGACACGCAACCGCTCGCCATGACAGAGCGGACACTGCGCATCGTGCTGATGAATCTCCACCACCTGGCTGCAATCCCAGCACCAGGCCTGGGCGGGTTTATAGATGATATGTAAATCGCACCCTTGCGCCACCGTTCCGTGGCAGACAATTTCAAAACTAAAACGGACGGCGCTCTCCTCAACGCAGGAGAGCGCGCCAATTTCCAGCCACACGGCGGTGACGCGCTTAACATCGTGCTGCTCCGCCTGCCGTTGGATAATTTCAACGGCGCTCTGGCAAAGAGACAACTCATGCATTTTCGCTACTCCTGCGACCAAACAGCAGGGCGCGACGCCCTGCGTGTGGTACATCCGGATTCGTGACTGGCAGCGAAAGGATCATTCGTGCGCAGTCATCCGTCAGGCGTTGGCCCTCTTCAATCGACATGCTGTGCGAAAGCGGCGACATCAGCGAACAGGAGAGATATTGAGAAACACCGTCCAGTTCGCCAACGGTAAAGGTCATAGTGCCATACGGCAGTTGCAGACCGATTTTTTCACTCACTTTGCGCAGCGGCCAGAGTTGATCCGGGCCGGGGAAGATAACTGCACTCAGCATCCACGGGGTGATCACACACCCCGTCCACTGACCTTCGAACAGCGTAAAGTCAGAAACATACACCGGCATTGAAGGATGCAGAAAAGAGAGATCGTGCATCGAACGCCGGGCAATTTCTTCAAAAGCTGCCTGTACTTGCGCCTTCGGGGAGGTCTGGAAACCTGCTATCTCTTCAGTCATGAGTCGCCTCCCGTGGGATGGCTTCCACGCCAGATTCACGCAGCGCAGCCAGAACCTGCTCAAGCGCAGGTTCAATCATCGCTTCGACCGTCGGCGTCAAGCCGATGTGCGGCTCCAGTGATTCCGGAATTACGCCGACCAGGGTCAGCTTTTTCGGAAACTCGCCGGTGAAGCGCAGGGCCGACAACACGTCGGCCAGGCCAAGCTGATGCGGAGAGATTTTGTTGGTAAACAACGCCGGAACTTCTTCATCCCGCAGGATCATCATCGTTCCCGGCGCGCTCTTCTTCGACACAATGGCATCCGCAATAATCAGATGATCGCGATTTGCCATGTCGCCAAGCAGCTCCATTCCCGCCGTGCCGCCATCGAGGATCTCAACATAATCCGGCAGAATGTATCGTTGCTCTAACGCTTCAACAATCCGCACACCGATGGCTTCATCGGTCAGCAAAATATTGCCGACCCCTAAGACTAAAATACGCATTACAGAACCTTCACTGAAACCACTTCGTTGCCGTCAGCATCCACTACGTGTACCGCACAGGCCATGCACGGGTCGAAGGAGTGAATGGTACGCACCACTTCCAGCGGTTTATTCGGATCAGCAACCGGTGTACCCACCAGCGACTGCTCGTAAGGACCGACGTCATCATTGAAGTTACGCGGGCCAGAGTTCCAGGTTGATGGAACAACTGCCTGGTAGTTGCTGATGATACCGTCTTTGATCACCATCCAGTGAGAGAGCATACCGCGCGGCGCTTCGAGGAAGCCAACACCTTTGAACTCACCCGTTGCCGGAATGTTCGGTTTCACGAAGGTGGTGTGATCGCCTTTGCCGATATTGGTGATCAGTGCACTGTATTGATTTTGCAGGATATCCTGCAATTCGCAGCAGTGAACGGTACGACCAATAATACGGCCCAGCGTGGAGTGCAGCTGCGCCACTTCCAGCGTGTTGCCAGTCAGTTTCTGATAAATCGCAACGATTTCATTCAGTTTGTTCTGGGTAGATTCGCGACCTGCCGCCAGTTTCACCAGCATGTTAGCCAGCGGCCCCACTTCTACCGTTTTACCGTAGAAAGTCGGTGATTTCACCCAGGAGTATTTACCGTCGTCAGACCAACCGTCGTAAGCCGGAATGGTGGTACCTTCCCACGGTGCCTGCGGCGCTTCGTCTTTATACCAGGAGTGCTTCGCGCTTTCCTGAATGCCTTTGATCAGGTATTCATCGGAGTGGGAAGTGATCGGACGATACGAGGACAGATCCGCATTCTCAATGTAGCCGCCCGGGAACAGGAAGCTGCCGTTTTTGCTGTCGGTTGGAAACTCCGGCACGCTCAGGTAGTTCACCGCACCTTTACCGCGCGTCAGCCATTCCGGGTAGAACGCGGCGATAACCGCGGTATCAACCTTATAAACCTGCTCAACAAAGTCGCTCAGTTTGTCGATGAAAGACTTGATGTACATCAGGCGCTCAAGGTTCAGCACGCCCAACCCGTCGAGGTTGATTGGGTTCGCGACACCACCCACTGCCAGGTTCTGAATGTGCGGCGTTTTACCGCCCAGCAGCGCCACGACGCGGTTAGCGTCACGCTGGCACTCCAGCGCCTGCAGGTAGTGCGCTACCGCAATCAGGTTCACTTCCGGCGGCAGTTTCATCGCTGGGTGACCCCAGTAGCCATTAGCGAAAATACCCAACTGACCGCTGGCAACCAGATCTTTGATCTTGTTCTGAACTTTGGTGAACTCTTCCGGGCTGTTCAGATGCCAGGTCGAAACGCCTTTCAGCATTTCGGAGGCTTTGGTTGGGTCAGCTTGCAGTGCAGAAGTGATGTCCACCCAGTCCAGCGCCGAAAGCTGATAGAAATGAACGATATGGTCATGCGTGGTGTGCGCAGCCAGAATGATGTTACGGATGTATTGCGCGTTAACCGGAACGTCGATATTCAGCGCACTTTCTGCCGCACGAACGGAAGACAGCGCGTGAGTGGTAGTACATACGCCACAGATACGTTGCACAATCATCCATGCATCGCGCGGATCGCGGTTTTTCACGATCTCTTCCATGCCGCGCCACATGGTACCGGAAGCCCATGCTTTCGAAACGACGCCATTTTCGATTTCGCAATCGATGCGTAAATGCCCCTCAATACGGGTTACCGGATCAATAGTAATTCTCTGGCTCATGCTTTGCTCGCCTCATGACGATTATGATCGTTTTGTTTTAAAGGAGGAAGTATCGGCAGTAGACGAATGAGTACGATGTAAGCGCAAATCTCAATAGCCACAAAACCAATAGAAATCAACAGTTCTTCCCAGGTCGGGAAGTAGGCGTAACCGCCGCCCGGGTTGAATGCCACCAGCGAATAGGTCAGACGCCAGGTTGCACAACCTAACAGTGCGCTCAGTGCTGACAGGAACAGCATGCGGGAATCATTACGCAGCTTCGCCACACGCAGAACCACCAGCGGGAAGAGCATCAGCAGGACTTCAATCCAGAACATCACGGAGTAGAAGTCACCGGCAAACGCTAACGACAGCTTGTCGCGATAGATAAGCTCGCCAAAGCGCAGCACGATGAAAATCGCCAGCAACACACTGATGGTGTTGGTCAGCTTGACGAACAGACTCTTTTCATCCGGACCGTTGCCACGCAGACCCGCCTGCACCAGCGAACCTTCAAAGATGACAATCGAGAAGCCCATGATGAACGCCGTCAGCAGCGAGAACAGCGGCAACATTTCATAGCTCTGCCACAACGGATGCACCTTGTAGCCCGCCGAGATCATCAGTGACCCCATTGAAGACTGGTGCATGGTCGGCAACAGCGCGCCAAGTGCAATGATGAAGAACATCACCTTGTTCAGACGCTTGAGAGAAACCTTCCAGCCCAGACGTTCAAACAGTGCCGGAGCAAACTCCAGTGCCATCACGCCGATATAGATGGTCATACAGACCGCCGTCTCGAACAGTACCGAGTTCACGTTGAAGTGACCCGGAATGTAGAAGTACGGCAGGTTCCAGTAGCGACCCACGTCGATAGTGATCGACAAGCCCCCCAGTGAGTAACCAAACAGACTCGCCAACAGCGCCGGACGCACCAGCGGATGGTATTGCCCACGGTTAAAGACGTATACCGCCCACGCCAGCGCCCAGCCGCCACAGGCAAAGCCGGTACCAATCAGCAGGTCAAACGCGATCCACACGCCCCACGGGAAGCCGCCGTTCAGGTCAGAGACAGAGCCCAGACCGAACACCAGACGCTTCACAATCAGGAGCATACAGATGACGATTAACGGTCCAAAAATCATGACCGGTTTACTGATGATTTTGCCGCCCAGCGGTTGTGGATCATGACTCATGATCGTCTCCTCCGTCGTGATGGTCGTTTTTGGTGTTGCGACGAACCAGCACGGTTAAGCCCGCCAGCACAGCCAGTGGTAGCATCATGCCTTTATACAGGGTGTGTTGAATATTTTCGGAACGCGCACCGGTAGAAAGATCGTCCAGTTTCGGCAGGTCGAGATTTTCATAAGGCACACCCGTCAGTACCAGAACCTGAGTACCGCCGCCCTCTTTCTCGCCGTACAGATGCGGATAATATTTCGGCACCGTATGCAGGTAAGTGTCGCCAGATTTCAGCGTCTGACGCGGATAGTGGTATTCGCTGCCAGGCTTCAGCGCCAGACGTTTTTTCGCCTCCGCCATCAGCTCTTCACGCGTACCAAAAATTACCGCGCCCGCCGGGCACACTTCTACGCAGCCAGGCAAACCGCCTTTATCGAGACGTTCCACACCTTTCTGGTTGCACAACTCGCACTTATGCAGCGCACCAAACGGGTTGTTGTAGTCGTACTTCGGCACGTTGTATGGGCAGGCGACCATGCAGTAACGGCAACCGGTGCACACATCTTTGTCGTAATGGACAATGCCGGTTTTCGGATCTTTTTTCAGCGCAGAGACCGGGCACACAGAGACACAGTTCGGATCGACGCAGTGCATACACTGTTTCTTAATGTACGCGTAGCCGTTCTCCTCCTGGTCTTTGTTGACCCCTGTGCCGCTGGTCCACACCTGAATGATGTTATTGGTATACGGCGACAGTTTGTCGTTGTTCGACCAGGTCTGTTCCCCTTGCGGGTTACGTTCAGGGAAGTTGATATCCTGACACTTGGTGACGCAAGCCTGGCAGCCTACGCACAAGGTCGAGTCGTACAACATCCCCAGCGATCCCGGAATTGGCGGGCGGTTTTCAGCAGCCGCATGACTGACAGACGGCAGCGCGCCCGTCAGCAATGCCCCGCAGGAGGCTGCTTTAATAAAATTACGTCTGTTCACGGTTATTCTCCCCGTGAGTCAGCGTTATCTTTCTTTTGCTGACGACCCAGTTCACGCACCGCCATCACGCTGACACCGGCAACCAGCCCAACCACACCGCCGAGCAAACCAATAGCGCCTGCAGAGACGTTGCCGCCCTCTTTAGCGTTAACATCCGGTTTCTGTGAACGCGGAGTCTGATTTTCGACGTTGGCAAGCTGATGGATGCCTTTATGGAAGCCGATACCTTCTTCGTTACAGCCATAGCATGGGTGACCAATCGCTACCGGCCACACGCCGCCAACATCGCAGAATTGCAGCGTTGAGCAGTTGCCGTAAGTTTCTGGCCCTTTACAGCCGAGGTGGTACAGGCACCAGCCTTCACGGTGGCCTTCATCACCGAACTCTTTGGCAAAACGACCAGCATCGAAGTGCGGGCGACGTTCGCAGTGTTCGTGAATCAGACGGCCATAGGCGAAGGTCGGACGATTTTTGTCATCCAGTTTCGGCGGTTTGCCGTAAGTGATGATGTGCGCAACGGTCGCGAGGAAGTTGTGCGGGTTCGGCGGGCAGCCCGGAATATTGATAACGGTTTTGCCTGGCAGAACTTCTTGCAGGCTGACTGCGCCAGTTGGGTTAACTCCAGCTGCGGCAACACCGCCCCACGCAGAGCAGGAACCGATAGCGATAATCGCTGCTGCGCCTTCTGCCGCTTTGCGGATGTGATCCACAATCGGCTCACCAGCAACCATGCAATAAATACCGTTATCTTTTAATGGGATGGAACCATCCACAACCAACACATACTGCCCTTTGTACTTCTCAAGTGCGTTATGTTTGTTCTCTTCGACCTGATGACCGAAGGCGGCGGAAAGCACTTCGTGATACTCCAGAGAGATAGTCTCCAGCACGAGGTTTTCTACCGTTGGATGCGTTGCACGAAGCAGAGATTCCGTACAACCGGTGCACTCCTGCGCGCCAATCCAGATAACTGGCGGACGCTGCGGGTTAGTAACCGATTCGGCCATCTCTGCAGCGGCTTTGCTACTTAACCCCATGGTGGCGGCTAATGCTGCACAAAGCTTCATGAAATCACGACGGTTAATGCCGTGAGAATGGATGAGGGTGTTATCTCCAGTCATTTATAGTTATTCCGTTGCGAAGACCTGGCATATATTTTGCCTCAATCGCAAAATCAATAATGCGATCGATGCGCCATTTACCACACATTTATTATGGTTATCGATATCATGATACTGCGGCGGGGCGCTAAAACGAAGGGAAGAAGCATTAGTGTAATTAATTAAAGCAAGATAATACGTATGTTTGATCAATTTTCGAGGCGATAACCGGCCATAAAAAAGCGCAACGTAGAACAGGAATTATTCTCACGAAAGAAATCCATTACCATCTCTTTATCCAGTCCATAGCGGCGCGTCAGAATACCCGCTTCCCAGGCGCTAAGCTGGCGATCTCCGGTCTTTTCGTACATCCGGTGTGAGTAGCCTAATACAAAACCGCGTTTATAATCGGCACAGAATTTTGTCACATTAACCGCACTGTCGGCATGCGTTGCTTTTAATCCCGCCATTAAGCCTTTACCAAAATGGTTATTCATCGTTCACCTCATTCGTTATATATCGCCATATATAGCGATATTTTAGGCAAAGAACGACTTTTGCGCACGCTATTTTTTCATGCTTGTTTAAGACGTAATCCAGTAAGAGATAAACCTATCAGGAGAGATATTTATCGAACCATTTCAGTGTCCTTTGCCAGGCAAGATCGGCGGCAGATTTGTCATAACGGGGCGTGGAATCATTATGGAATCCGTGATTAACCCCCGGATAGATATACGCCTCATAAACCTTATTATTGGCTTTCAACGCCGCCTCGTAAGCAGGCCAGCCCTCGTTGATTCGGGTGTCCAGTTCCGCGAAGTGGAGTAGTAAAGGCGCTTCAATCTTCGCCACATCGGCAGTGGGTGCCTGACGACCATAAAACGGCACCGCGCAGGCCAGTTCCGGATACGCGACAGCCGCCGCGTTCGATACGCCACCGCCATAGCAAAATCCGGTAATACCCACTTTGCCTGCCGCTTGCGGATAGCGTTGCATAAACTCAATTGCGGCAAAGAAATCATTCATCAGTTTGGTTGGATCAACCTGCTGTTGCAGCTCACGACCTTTATCATCATTTCCCGGATAACCTCCAACGGAACTTAAGCCGTCAGGTGCCAGGGCGATATACCCCGCCTTCGCCACTCGCCGTGCCACATCTTCGATATACGGATTCAGTCCACGATTCTCATGCACCACTACCACGGCTGGCGTTTTGCCGCTCATTTTTGCGGGTTTCACCAGATAACCCCGTACCTCGCCGTGACCATTTGGCGAAGGATACGTGATGTACTCAGCAACAATCTCCGGGTCGGTAAACTCTACCTGAGTCGCCAGCGCATAATTTGGCTTGAGCAAATCAAACAACGCTAATGCCGTCATCCCGCCCACCGCATACTTCGCCGCAAGGTTGAGGAACTCACGTTTCGAGATTTTCCCGTGAGCGTAATAGTCGTAGTAATCCAGCAACTCTTGTGGGAAATCTTTGGCGGTTAAACGCGGCATCGTTGCACTCCTCAATTGGTGTTTTTTTAAGCAAAGCATAAGCGCGTGTTTTTGCCCAGTTTTTCGTCACTCTGTGAGCCAGACTACGGGATACGCGCTGGCGAATCGCTAAACTAGAAACATTGTTTCGAAATTGAACGGTGGAAAGGAGAGGTCATGGTCTGGTTAGCGAATCCCGAACGTTACGGGCAGATGCAATACCGCTATTGCGGAAAAAGCGGTTTACGCCTGCCCGCGTTATCGCTCGGTTTATGGCACAATTTCGGTCACGTTAACGCGCTGGAATCACAGCGTGCGATCCTGCGTAAAGCGTTTGATTTGGGCATTACGCACTTTGATTTAGCCAACAATTACGGGCCACCTCCAGGAAGCGCAGAAGAGAACTTTGGTCGCCTGCTGCGGGAGGATTTTGCCGCTTATCGCGATGAACTGATTATCTCTACCAAGGCTGGCTACGATATGTGGCCCGGCCCGTACGGCTCTGGCGGTTCACGTAAATACCTGCTCGCCAGCCTCGACCAAAGCCTGAAGCGTATGGGGCTTGAGTATGTCGATATCTTTTACTCTCATCGCGTCGATGAAAATACGCCGATGGAAGAAACCGCCTCTGCGCTGGCTCATGCGGTACAAAGCGGTAAGGCGCTGTATGTCGGGATCTCCTCTTACTCGCCAGAGCGGACGCAAAAAATGGTCGAGTTGCTGCACGAGTGGAAAATTCCGCTGTTAATTCATCAACCTTCGTACAATTTACTGAACCGCTGGGTGGATAAAAGCGGCCTGCTGGATACCCTGCAAAATAACGGCGTGGGCTGTATTGCCTTTACTCCTCTGGCTCAGGGATTGCTGACCGGAAAATATCTCAACGGCATTCCTGAAGATTCACGGATGCATCGTGAAGGGAATAAAGTTCGTGGCCTGACGCCGAAAATGCTCACCGAAGCCAACCTCAACAGCCTGCGCTTATTGAATGAAATGGCACAGCAGCGTGGACAATCAATGGCGCAAATGGCGTTAAGCTGGTTGCTGAAAGATGATCGCGTGACGTCGGTATTGATTGGTGCCAGCCGCGCGGAGCAACTTGAGGAGAACGTGCAGGCGCTGAATAATCTGACATTTAGCACCGAGGAGCTGGCGCAGATTGATCAGCATATCGCCGATGGCGAGCTGAATCTGTGGCAGGCGTCGTCCGATAAATGACCTGTTAATAACGGGCGCGCGAACCGCGCCCGAATCAGATCAGTGATTATGACGAGTCAGTCGGTCAAGATAGCCCATCACAAATGCAGAAAGCACAAACGTCAGATGGATAATGACGTACCACATCAGTTTGTTATCCGGGACATTTTTCGCATCCATAAAGACGCGCAGTAGGTGAATGGAAGAAATTGCCACAATCGACGCTGCTACTTTGTTTTTCAGCGACGTTGCGTCCATTTTCCCCAGCCAGTTCAGCTTCTCTTTGTTCTCGGAGATATCCAGCTGTGAGACGAAATTCTCATAACCGGAAAACATCACCATCACCAGCAAACCGCCAACCAGCGTCATATCCACCAGCGACAGCAACACGAGGATCAAATCTGATTCCGCCATCGAGAAGATATTCGGCAGTACGTGAATAATCTCCTGGAAGAACTTCAGCGCCAGGGCAACTAACGCCAGCGAAAGGCCAAAGTACACGGGGGCAAGCAGCCAGCGAGAAGCATACATTGCATTTTCAAGAAAACGTTCCATACATTCCTGTCGTGTAGTTAAAACGGGCAACAGTATATCGCAATTGAGTAAACAGCACGCAACAGCAAATCAACATATACGTTAAACCTTTGTCGCATAATTCTGAGGTTTAGGGATCTTCCTGGTTCCCTTATCAACGCATCGAGAGCGTCTACCCTTAAAGGACGTTGAACCTGAAGGGAGAAAAACGATGTCTCATTTAAAAGACCCGACCACGCAGTATTACACTGGTGAATATCCCAAACAGAAACAACCGACGCCAGGCATCCAGGCGAAGATGACACCGGTACCGGATTGCGGCGAGAAAACCTATGTTGGTAGCGGTCGCCTGAAAGATCGTAAAGCACTGGTGACAGGGGGCGATTCCGGAATAGGTCGCGCTGCCGCCATCGCTTACGCGCGTGAAGGGGCTGACGTGGCGATCAGTTATCTTCCCGTGGAAGAAGAAGACGCTCAGGATGTGAAAAAGATCATTGAAGAATGCGGACGCAAAGCCGTTCTGCTGCCAGGCGATTTAAGCGATGAGAAATTCGCCCGTTCGCTGGTTCACGAAGCGCACAAGGCGTTAGGCGGGCTGGATATTATGGCGCTGGTCGCCGGGAAACAGGTTGCCATTCCGGATATTGCAGACCTCACCAGCGAACAGTTTCAAAAGACCTTTGCCATTAACGTTTTCGCGCTGTTCTGGCTAACCCAGGAAGCGATCCCCCTGCTACCGAAAGGTGCAAGTATCATCACCACTTCGTCAATCCAGGCATACCAGCCAAGTCCGCATTTACTGGACTATGCGGCTACGAAGGCGGCGATTCTGAACTACAGCCGTGGCCTGGCAAAACAGGTCGCGGAGAAAGGTATTCGGGTGAATATTGTCGCGCCAGGCCCTATCTGGACGGCACTGCAAATTTCCGGCGGACAAACGCAGGATAAGATCCCGCAGTTTGGTCAGAAAACGCCGATGAAGCGTGCGGGGCAACCGGCGGAACTGGCCCCTGTATATGTTTATCTGGCAAGTCAGGAGTCGAGCTACGTCACCGCAGAAGTGCACGGTGTGTGCGGCGGCGAGCATTTAGGTTAAAAAAATGCCCGGTTGTGAAAAGCAACCGGGCATCATTGTGAATTCACTCTTACCTGATGTGGCGAAAACGCCTTATCCGCCTACAAACGCATGAAGATTCAACATGTTGCAATAGATTTTATAGGCCTGATAAGCGTAGCGCATCAGGCATTGAGCACCTAATGCCGGATGCGGCGTGAACGCCTTATCCGGCCTACAAACGCACGAAGATTCAACATGTTGCAATAGATATTGTAGGCCTGATGAGCGTAGCGCATCAGGCAATTCTACTTTACTTCGCTTTGGCGGTTTCTTCGCCGACCAGACCTATCTTCAGGTAACCCGCCTGATGCAGCGTATCCATTACCTTCATCAACGTCTCGTAATCGACGGTTTTATCCGCTCGGAAGAAGATGGTGGTGTCTTTCTTGCCTTCGGTTAACGCATTCAACGCCGTAATCATTGTTTCATCGGTGACCGGATCGTTACCGATAAACATCGAGTTGTCTGCCTTCACCGACAGATAAACCGGTTTTTCCGGGCGCGGCTGCGGCGTGCTGGTAGAAGCAGGCAAGTTCACCTTCACATCTACCGTCGCTAACGGTGCCGCCACCATAAAGATAATCAGCAGAACCAACATCACGTCGATAAACGGCGTCACGTTGATATCATGCATTTCGCCGTTATCGTCGAGGTTTTCGTTAAGATGCATTGCCATCGGATATTATCCTGCGCGTAATTTTTGTGCGACACGAACCGGATGCGCAGCGGCGCTGGCTTCCAGATCCAGGTCACGGCTTTGCAGCAACAATACCTGCGCTGCAACATCACCCAGCATCGCTTTAAAGCCGCCAATCTGGCGTGCAAATACGTTATAGATAACGACCGCAGGAATCGCTGCCACGAGGCCGATTGCCGTTGCTAACAGAGCTTCTGCGATACCCGGCGCAACGACTGCCAGGTTAGTGGTCTGCGTTTGCGCGATACCAATAAAGCTGTTCATGATGCCCCAGACCGTACCAAACAGACCAACGAACGGAGAAATCGCGCCGATGGTTGCCAGATAGCCGTTACCGCGGCCCATTTGACGACCCACTGCGGCGACCCGACGCTCCAGACGGAAGCTGGTACGTTCTTTAATACCTTCGTTATCGTCGCTGCCTTCTGACAGTTCCAGCTCATTCTGCGCTTCATTGAGCAAATGCAGGCTTAAGCTTTTGCTACCAAAATCAGCGGCGATATCGTTGGCCTGGTTTAAGGAACGCGCTTCAGCCAGCAGTTGCTGCTCGCGCTTAAGGCGACGCTTCTGATTAAAGAACTCTACGCTCTTACTGAAGAAGATTGCCCAGGTGACTACGGAGGCCAAAATAAGCCCAATCATCACGCACTTAACGACAATATCGGCGTGCTGATACATACCCCAGACGGAAAGGTCCGTCTGCATTAAATTATTACCCACTGTGTATCTCCAGGACGCAAGTCACAAAATCTGCGCATAATAATATCAAAACGACGTCGAATTGATAGTCGTTCTCATTACTATTTGCATACTGCCGTACCTTTGCTTTCTTTTCCTTGCGTTTACGCAGTAAAAAAGTCACCAGCACGCCATTTGCGAAAATTTTCTGCTTTATGCCAATTCTTCAGGATGCGCCCGCGAATATTCATGCTAGTTTAGACATCCAGACGTATAAAAACAGGAATCCCGAGATGGCGGACAAAAAGCTTGATACTCAACTGGTGAATGCAGGACGCAGCAAAAAATACACTCTCGGCGCGGTAAATAGCGTGATTCAGCGCGCTTCTTCGCTGGTCTTTGACAGTGTGGAAGCCAAAAAGCACGCGACGCGCAATCGCGCCAATGGCGAGTTGTTCTATGGACGGCGCGGAACGTTAACCCATTTCTCCTTACAACAAGCGATGTGTGAACTGGAAGGTGGCGCAGGCTGCGCGCTATTTCCCTGCGGGGCGGCAGCGGTTGCTAATTCCATTCTTGCTTTTGTCGAACAGGGCGTTCATGTGTTGATGACCAACACCGCCTATGAACCGAGTCAGGATTTCTGTAGCAAAATCCTCAGCAAACTGGGCGTAACGACATCGTGGTTTGATCCGCTGATTGGTGCCGATATCGTTAAGCATCTGCAGCCAAACACTAAAATCGTGTTTCTGGAATCGCCAGGCTCCATCACCATGGAAGTCCACGACGTTCCGGCGATTGTTGCCGCCGTACGCAGTGTGGTGCCGGATGCCATCATTATGATCGACAACACCTGGGCAGCCGGTGTGCTGTTTAAGGCGCTGGATTTTGGCATCGATGTTTCTATTCAAGCCGCCACCAAATATCTGGTTGGGCATTCAGATGCGATGATTGGCACTGCCGTGTGCAATGCCCGTTGCTGGGAGCAGCTACGGGAAAACGCCTATCTGATGGGCCAGATGGTCGATGCCGATACCGCCTATATAACCAGCCGTGGCCTGCGCACATTAGGTGTGCGTTTGCGTCAACATCATGAAAGCAGTCTGAAAGTGGCTGAATGGCTGGCAGAACATCCGCAAGTTGCGCGAGTTAACCACCCTGCTCTGCCTGGCAGTAAAGGCCACGAATTCTGGAAACGAGACTTTACAGGCAGCAGCGGGCTATTTTCCTTTGTGCTTAAGAAAAAACTCAATAATGAAGAGCTGGCGAACTATCTGGATAACTTCAGTTTATTCAGCATGGCCTACTCGTGGGGCGGGTATGAATCGTTGATCCTGGCGAATCAACCAGAACATATCGCCGCCATTCGCCCCCAAGGCGAGATCGATTTTAGCGGGACCTTGATTCGCCTGCATATTGGTCTGGAAGATGTCGACGATCTGATTGCCGATCTGGACGCCGGTTTTGCGCGAATTGTATAACATTGCCACTTTTGGACAATTTTGCAGACATTTAATTGTGAAAAGTCTTAAATTGTTGCGTCCGGGATCAAGGCGTCCCGGACGAATCAGGAGTACAATAGGCAGATAAAGGCTTAAACGCTGTTCCACAGGAAAGTCCATGGCTGTTATTCAAGATATCATCGCTGCGCTCTGGCAACACGACTTTGCCGCGCTGGCGGATCCTCATATTGTTAGCGTTGTTTACTTTGTCATGTTTGCCACGCTGTTTTTAGAAAACGGCCTGCTGCCCGCCTCATTTTTGCCAGGCGACAGCTTGTTGATACTGGCAGGCGCATTGATTGCCCAAGGGGTTATGGATTTTCTGCCTACGATTGCGATTCTGACCGCCGCAGCAAGTCTGGGCTGCTGGCTAAGTTATATTCAGGGGCGCTGGTTAGGGAATACCAAAACGGTGAAAGGCTGGCTGGCACAGCTTCCTGCTAAATATCACCAGCGCGCCACCTGCATGTTTGACCGCCACGGTCTGCTGGCGCTGCTGGCTGGACGTTTTCTTGCATTTGTCCGTACGCTGCTGCCAACCATGGCGGGAATTTCCGGTCTGCCAAACCGCCGCTTCCAGTTTTTCAACTGGTTAAGTGGATTGCTGTGGGTCAGCGTGGTAATCAGTTTTGGCTATGCCTTAAGTATGATTCCGTTCGTTAAACGCCATGAAGATCAGGTAATGACGTTCCTGATGATCCTGCCAATTGCCTTGTTAACCGCTGGCTTGTTAGGCACGCTGTTTGTGGTGATTAAAAAAAAATACTGTAACGCCTGACGATTTTCCCCGTTCCCGGCTGCTGTACCGGGAACGTATTTAATTCCCCTGCATCGCCCGCATTCTTGCCGCATCTTCCCCCGGCGTCACACCGAAGTAACGTTTAAACTCACGGCTAAATTGCGATGCGCTTTCATAGCCGACGCGCATCGCTGCTGCGCTGGCCTTCATGCCGTCATGGATGATCATCATCCGCGCCTTATGCAGACGGTAATTCTTCAAATACTGCAACGGCGAGGTGCTGGTGACAGACTTAAAATTATGGTGGAACGCCGATACGCTCATGTTGGCTTCTGCCGCCAGTTGCTCGACGCTCAGGTTTTCGGTGTATTTATTCTCAATCCGTTTCAGCACGCGGCTAATCAGACTGAAGTGAGTCTGGCGACTGACCAGCGCCAGTAACGCGCCGCCGCAAGGTCCGGTCAGCACGTAGTACAGAATTTCGCGGATGATCTGTTTGCCGAGAATACGCGCATCCAGTGGTCGCTCCATCACGTCGAGTAACCGCTCCGCCGCGCATAAAATCTCTTCTGATAACGTGGCGGAGTTAATCCCGCTGGCTGCCATCGACGGCTGGAAATGCTCATCTTCGCCAATGTCCATCAACAGTTCCTGTAACTGCAAAATATCGACATTGAGACGCAACCCTGCCAGCGGCACCTCTGACGTGGCATAGGTTTCGCACTCAAACGGCAACGGCACCGTCAGCAGCAGGTATTCATTGGCATCATAACGAAACACGCGTTCATTGATATAACCGATTTTATGCCCGGAAAAGAGAATTATGATGCCAGGCTCGTACATCACCGGTGTACGTGCGAAAGGCGTCTCGCCATACAACAAACGCACATCGGGCAACAGTTCTGACAAACTATTTTCTTTATTTTTCAGTTTATTAACTTTATCCGCCAGCAAGCGGCAAATCTCTTCACGTTTCATATCGCGTAATTTCTTAGGAATAATGCGGCAATTTGATTGTGCGCAATTTTGTAGCATTTCTCCAGCACTCTGGAGAAATAGGCAAGACATAGGCAGAAATGAGCATTGAGAGCCAGGGCGCTGGCGATCACAATGAAAAACATCAGGCAGATCGTTCTCTGCCCTCATATTGGCCCAGCAAAGGGAGCAAGTAATGAACAACTTTAATCTGCACACCCCAACCCGCATTCTGTTTGGTAAAGGCGCAATCGCTGGTTTACGCGAACAAATTCCTCACGATGCTCGCGTATTGATTACCTACGGTGGCGGCAGCGTGAAAAAAACCGGCGTTCTCGATCAAGTTCTGGATGCCCTGAAAGGCATGGACGTGCTGGAATTTGGCGGTATTGAGCCAAACCCGGCTTATGAAACGCTGATGAACGCCGTGAAACTGGTTCGCGAACAGAAAGTGACTTTCCTGCTGGCGGTTGGCGGCGGTTCTGTACTGGACGGCACCAAATTTATCGCCGCAGCGGCTAACTATCCGGAAAATATCGATCCGTGGCACATTCTGCAAACGGGCGGTAAAGAGATTAAAAGCGCCATCCCGATGGGCTGTGTGCTGACGCTGCCAGCAACCGGTTCAGAATCCAACGCCGGTGCGGTGATCTCCCGTAAAACCACAGGCGATAAGCAGGCGTTCCATTCTGCCCATGTTCAGCCCGTATTTGCCGTGCTCGATCCGGTTTATACCTACACCCTACCGCCGCGTCAGGTGGCTAACGGTGTAGTGGACGCCTTTGTACACACCGTGGAACAGTATGTTACCAAACCGGTTGATGCCAAAATTCAGGACCGTTTCGCAGAAGGCATTTTGCTGACGCTGATCGAAGATGGTCCGAAAGCCCTGAAAGAGCCAGAAAACTACGATGTGCGCGCCAACGTCATGTGGGCGGCGACTCAGGCGCTGAACGGTTTGATTGGCGCTGGCGTACCGCAGGACTGGGCAACGCATATGCTGGGCCACGAACTGACTGCGATGCACGGTCTGGATCACGCGCAAACACTGGCTATCGTCCTGCCTGCACTGTGGAATGAAAAACGCGATACCAAGCGCGCTAAGCTGCTGCAATATGCTGAACGCGTCTGGAACATCACTGAAGGTTCCGACGATGAGCGTATTGACGCCGCGATTGCCGCAACCCGCAATTTCTTTGAGCAATTAGGCGTGCCTACCCACCTCTCCGACTACGGTCTGGACGGCAGCTCCATCCCGGCTTTGCTGAAAAAACTGGAAGAGCACGGCATGACCCAACTGGGCGAAAATCATGACATTACGCTGGATGTCAGCCGCCGTATATACGAAGCCGCCCGCTAAGCTTTTTACGCCTCAAACTTTCGTTTTCGGGCATTTCGTCCAGACTTAAGTTCACAACACCTCACCGGAGCCTGCTCCGGTGAGTTCATATAAAGGAGGAACGTATGGCTAATCCAACCGTTATTAAGCTACAGGATGGCAATGTCATGCCCCAGTTGGGACTGGGCGTCTGGCAAGCAAGTAATGAGGAAGTAATCACCGCCATTCAAAAAGCGTTAGAAGTGGGTTATCGCTCGATTGATACCGCCACAGCCTATAAGAACGAAGAAGGTGTCGGCAAAGCCCTGAAAAATGCCTCAGTCAACAGAGAAGAACTGTTCATCACCACTAAGCTGTGGAACGACGACCACAAGCGCCCCCGCGAAGCCCTGCTCGACAGCCTGAAAAAACTCCAGCTTGATTATATCGACCTCTACTTAATGCACTGGCCCGTTCCCGCTATCGACCATTATGTCGAAGCATGGAAAGGCATGATCGAATTGCAAAAAGAGGGATTAATCAAAAGCATCGGCGTGTGCAACTTCCAGATCCATCACCTGCAACGCCTGATTGATGAAACTGGCGTGACGCCTGTGATAAACCAGATCGAACTTCATCCGCTGATGCAACAACGCCAGCTACACGCCTGGAACGCGACACACAAAATCCAGACCGAATCCTGGAGCCCATTAGCGCAAGGAGGGAAAGGCGTTTTCGATCAGAAAGTCATTCGCGATCTGGCAGATAAATACGGCAAAACCCCGGCGCAGATTGTTATCCGCTGGCATCTGGATAGCGGCCTGGTGGTGATCCCGAAATCGGTCACACCTTCACGTATTGCCGAAAACTTTGATGTCTGGGATTTCCGTCTCGACAAAGACGAACTCGGCGAAATTGCAAAACTCGATCAGGGCAAGCGTCTCGGTCCCGATCCTGACCAGTTCGGCGGCTAACGTGCAAATTCTCCCGGTGGCGGTAATGTTCCGCTACCGGACTTTTCAGAAATCATTTATTCCCCTCGCGTCCCGCCCGTTGTTACTCTTCCTTGTTCAGGAATGCCAAATATAAGGACATCATCATGCAGAGCCGGAAGCTCTTAAAAGAACAACTCATCTATATCCGGGATAAACGCAACGGAGAGGTGAAAAACAGATGAAAATAATACTTCTGTTTTTAGCAGCCCTGGCAAGTTTTACCGTGCACGCACAGCCCCCCTCACAGACCGTAGAACAAACAGTCCGGCATATTTATCAGAACTATAAATCAGATGCCACTGCCCCTTATTTTGGTGAAACCGGAGAGCGGGCGATAACTTCTGCGCGTATTCAACAGGCGCTTACCCTGAACGACAATCTTACGCTGCCGGGCAATATTGGCTGGCTGGATTATGATCCGGTTTGTGATTGTCAGGATTTTGGCGATCTGGTGCTAGAAAGCGTAGCGATAACCGAAACTGACGCCGATCATGCCGATGCCGTTGTGCGCTTTCGTATCTTTAAAGATGATAAAGAAAAGACCACGCAGACACTGAAAATGGTGGCGGAAAATGGTCGTTGGGTCATTGACGATATTGTCAGCAATCATGGCAGCGTCTTACAAGCAGTTAATAGCGAGAATGAAAAAACGCTGGCCGCTTTAGCTTCGCTGCAAAAAGAACAGCCGGAAGCCTTTGTTGCCGAACTCTTTGAACATATTGCCGATTATAGCTGGCCGTGGACGTGGGTGGTTTCCGACTCTTACCGCCAGGCGGTCAATGCCTTCTATAAAACCACCTTCAAGGCGGCCAACAATCCCGATGAAGATATGCAAATAGAACGGCAATTTATTTACGACAATCCGATCTGTTTTGGCGAAGAGTCGCTATTTTCACGCGTTGATGAAATTCGAGTCCTGGAGAAAACCGCCGATTCCGCCCGCATTCATATTCGTTTTACGCTGACTAATGGCAACAACGAAGAGCAAGAACTGGTTTTACAACGGCGCGAAGGTAAGTGGGAAATCGCTGATTTTATCCGCCCGAACAGCGGCAGCCTACTTAAGCAGATTGAGGCAAAAACCGCCGCCAGATTAAAACAATGAGCTGAATTAAATAACAATTAGCCGGAACAATAAATAAAAGGGAACACTATATGAAAACGATTTTCACCGTGGGAGCTGTTGTTCTGGCAACCTGCTTGCTCAGTGGCTGCGTCAATGAGCAAAAGGTCAATCAGCTGGCGAGCAATGTGCAAACATTAAATGCCAAAATCGCCCGGCTTGAGCAGGATATGAAAGCACTACGCCCACAAATCTATGCTGCCAAATCCGAAGCTAACAGAGCCAATACGCGTCTTGATGCACAGGACTATTTTGATTGCCTGCGCTGCTTGCGTATGTACGCAGAATGATAAAAAAATCCCCGGCAGCATGTCAGTTGCCGGGGATTTTTTTTAACGTCCAACCGCCGCTTTAGGGCGTTTCTTCGCACCAGCATTCACCGGACGAGATTGCGTAGACGACGCTTTTTTTGCCGTAGCAGGCGTCTGACGCTGGGTCGCCATCGGCGTATGTTTCGTCAACGCCGGACGGGTATTGCGGTTCTGGCGACGAGCCTCACGCATCTCTTCAATGGTTGGCGCAGGCACTAAGCAATCGCGACGGCTGCCAATCAGATGCTTTTTGCCCATCGCTTCCAGCGCCTGGCGGATTAACGGCCAGTTTGCCGGATCGTGGTAACGCAACAACGCTTTATGCAAACGACGCTGTTTGTCGCCCTTCGGTACGAAGACGTCTTCACTCTTATAACCAATCTTCGCCAGCGGGTTTTTCCCGGTGTAATACATGGTGGTCGAGTTAGCCAGTGGCGATGGGTAGAAGTTCTGTACCTGGTCGAGACGGAAACGATGCTTTTTCAGCCACAGCGCCAAATTCACCATATCTTCATCACGCGTACCGGGGTGCGCAGAGATGAAATACGGGATCAGATACTGCTCTTTACCCGCCTGTTTCGAGTAAGTATCGAACAGCTCTTTAAAGCGGTCATAGCTGCCCATGCCCGGCTTCATCATCTTCGATAACGGCCCTTCTTCGGTATGTTCCGGGGCAATCTTCAGATAACCGCCGACGTGATGGGTCGCCAGCTCTTTGATATAGCGCGGATCTTCCACGGCGATGTCATAACGTACGCCTGAGGCGATGAGGATTTTTTTAATGCCTTTCAGATCACGCGCACGGCGATAGAGGTTGATCGTCGGTTCGTGGTTCGTGTCCATGTGCGGACAAATATCCGGGTAAACGCAGGACAAACGGCGGCAGGTTTGCTCAGCGCGTGGCGATTTGCAGCGCAACATATACATGTTGGCAGTTGGCCCACCGAGATCGGAAATTACGCCCGTAAAACCAGGAACGGTGTCGCGGATCGCTTCGATCTCATTAATGATCGAATCTTCCGAACGGCTCTGAATAATGCGCCCTTCGTGCTCGGTGATAGAACAGAAAGAGCAGCCGCCAAAGCAGCCGCGCATAATGTTGACCGAGAAACGGATCATTTCGTAAGCCGGAATACGGGCATTGCCATAGGCCGGATGCGGCACGCGCTTGTACGGCAGCGCAAAAACGCTGTCCATCTCTTCGGTAGAAAGCGGGATAGCAGGCGGGTTGACCCACACATAGCGATCGCCGTGTTTTTGCATCAATGCGCGGGCACAGCCTGGGTTGGTTTCGTGGTGCAGAATACGCGAAGCATGGGCGTACAGCACTTTATCGCCCTTCACTTTCTCGAAAGAAGGCAGCAACACGTAGGTTTTTTCCCACGGTTTCGGGCGCGGTGGCTGCACGGTTACGACTTTCGCTTCCTGCTTTTTCGGAGCAACAGGTTTGTTATCCGCACACGGCAAATCTTCGCCATACGGATGCGGGATCGGGTCGATTTTCCCAGGAGTATCAAGACGAGTAGAATCCACACCGCTCCAGCCTGGCAACGCCTCTTTTACGATAATCGCAGTATTACGCACATCGCGGATTTCACTAATCGGCTCGCCCATCGCCAGACGGTGCGCCACCTCCACCAGCGGACGCTCACCGTTACCAAACATCAGCATGTCGGCTTTCGAATCCACCAGCACGGAACGGCGCACGGTATCGGACCAGTAATCATAATGCGCGGTACGGCGCAGACTAGCCTCAATACCACCGAGGATCACCGGTACATCTTTCCACGCCTCTTTACAACGCTGGGTATAAACCAGTGTGGCGCGATCCGGGCGCTTACCCGCGACGTTATCCGGCGTGTAGGCATCGTCATGACGTAAACGGCGATCGGCGGTATAACGGTTGATCATCGAATCCATGTTGCCAGCAGTAACACCGAAAAACAGATTCGGTTTACCCAGACGCATGAAATCGTCTTTGCTGCTCCAGTCTGGCTGAGCGATGATCCCAACGCGAAAGCCCTGCGCTTCCAGCATACGACCGCAAATCGCCATCCCGAAGCTTGGGTGATCGACATACGCGTCGCCAGTAACCAAAATGATGTCGCAGCTATCCCAGCCAAGTTGATCCATCTCTTCACGAGACATCGGCAAAAACGGTGCCGGTCCAAAACAGGCGGCCCAGTACTGCGGCCAGGAGAACAGGTCGCGATCCGGTTGGATCAGGGAGATAGAGCTCATTTTGCTTCCAGAAATGATAAAAAAATAATCAAAGGCCGGGGATTATAAGCCGGAACGAAAGAGAAATCGAAAAGTATTCCATACTCGCCCTCCTCGGGCGAGTATGAAGATTACGGTACCGGATTGACCAATAGTTGCCCAATCGAGCCACGGTCCGCCATTTCCAGCGTCTGACTGTTGAAGTAGAACGGGAAGTGCGCCCAGGAAGGCTGACCGAAATAAACAAGCAGCTCCACTTGTCCGTCAACCCAAACGGTATCTTTCCAGCCTCTGTCTTCCGGGAACGGCATCGCGCCATTCACGTTACGGATCTGGAACATCACGCCTTCAATATGGAACGCTTGCGGCTCGTCCGCGCGTACCGTCCAGCGTTCCCACGTTCCTTGCTGCGCGGTGACATCAATACGGTTGACGTCCCACAGCTGTCCATTAATACCCGGGTCATCACCCAGACTGATATCGCGACTGCGAATCGGCGAACCGGCCATGATTTCAGTTGGCAGCAAGCGCATAGGAAGACTGTCTGTGACCAGCGGCAGAAGGCCGGTTGGGCGCAGCGTTAGCACCAGGGTAGAAACCAAAATGCTGGATGGCTCAAAGAAGCCACGAATACGATCAACAATGCTCGCCGCTTCACCACAGGTGATCGACACTTCATCACCGTTGCTCATATCCACCAGAATCTCGCGGCGCTCGCCCGGTGCCAGCGAAAGTTGCTTCACCGATACAGGAGCAGGCAGGAATCCCTGATCGCCAGAAATCACATGTAACGGGCGACCATCGCTCATCTGTAGTTGATAGCGACGAGAGTTCGACGCGTTCAGCAGTCGCAAGCGCACCCAGCCACGCGAGACTTCAACGTACGGGCTTTGCACACCGTTAACCAGCAGCGTATCACCAACAAAGCCGCCGCTTCCCGGTTCGTTGTATTCTGGCGTACCAAAGTTATCCAGCCGTTTATCCTGGATAATGACCGGAAAATCATCCACACCATAATGGTTGGGGATAGGCAGCGACTTGCTGACTTCATCTTCCACCAGCCACATTCCGGCAAGGCCGTTATAGACCTGCTGAGCCGTGCGGTTGGGAGTATTGGCGTGATACCACAGAGTAGCTGCGTTCTGGCGAATAGGCAGTACGGGTGCCCAGTCAGCGTTTGGCGACATCATCCGTGCCGGACCGCCCATCAGCGGGCCTGGTACCTGTAGCCCGGCCACCGTCATTGAGACATTTTCTGTCAGGCGGTTGCTGTAAATAAGCTTAACATCGTCGCCCTTCCAGACGCGGATAGTCGGCCCCAGGTAACGACCATTGATTCCCCAGACCGACGCGCGTGTCCCTGGCGTAAATGACCAGTGCGCACGTTGTACAGTCATAAACAGCGGTTGCCCACGGCGAGATTCAAGCAGCGGCGGAACGGGTAGCGGTTGCTGTTGCCCGGCTGCGCTGGCCTTCAGGGGAACAGCGCCTGCACAAAGTGCAATCCCCGATGCCTGAATGAACTGACGCCGACTGAGTGACATATTTGCTCCATGTAAAACTGGCTAAAGTAATACCGTGCAGGAAAGTGTTCCCCGCAAAAATACAGATTGCCGACTTAAACTTTTCCGGCGGCTTCGCGCTCTGCGACTTCTTTATCGAGCTCGGCGATTTTTTGTTCCATTATCGAACGACAATGGGCAGCCAGCTCACGAACCTGATCTTTGCCATACTGACTGACGTCAATTGGCGGCAGCATTTCGACAATCACCAGACCGTTGTGCAGTCGATTAAGATTAATCTTATTCGAAGTTGTAGAGACGCACACGGGAATAATCGGGACGCCTGCTGCAATTGCCGCGTGAAATGCTCCAGTCTTGAACGGTAGCAGGCCGCGACCACGGCTGCGGGTTCCTTCCGGGAACATCCAAATGGAAATACGGCGTTTTTTGAAATGATTCACTACTTCCGCAATAGTGCCGTGAGCTTTAGTGCGATTGTTTCTGTCGATCAATAAGTTGCCGGTTAACCAGTACAACTGCCCGAAGAAGGGGATCCACAGCAAGCTCTTTTTACCTACCGTCACCGTCGGCGGTTGCACAATGTTCGATGCTGTCACCATGTCATAGTTGTTCTGGTGGTTAGCGATATAGATAGCATTGCCGTAGCTTTCAGCATCTGCAGGTTTGCGGCACTCAACTTTCAGGCCGAACAGCGGCGCAAGACGACCAAACATATGCCCAAAGGTGGCCACATGTTTCGGGTTACGCGGGCTGAAAAGGCAGTAAATGGAGCCGAATACACAGACTAAGATGCTGTAAATCACGGTAATAATAAGACGAAAGATATATAGCATAACACCCTCTGAAGGTCTGAGAGACTGGCATTGTACGTCACCTGAAATCAGGTTAGGGCATTGTTAAAAGCCGCTCTCTGGAAAAGCGTATTGTTAATCGCAACGCATGAATAAACAACGGTTTCAAGGGAATTTTTATCGTTTCCGGGGGTTGAATACGCTGCCGGATGACGACTTAACGTTTCATCCGGCGTTCCTTGCAAGCGGGAGGAAACAGCGCCCTCCCCGGCATATTACTCTTCGCTATCACCGCTGCTGGCACGGCGAGGAGAGTCGATCTCAACACGATCGATACGCTGCAAACCGCGCATCAACGTACCGCGGCGTCCACGTTCGCCAGTGACTTTCTGTAGCTCTTCCGGACGCAGTTTAATTTTGCGTTTCCCAACATGAATGGTCAGCGTGCTTTGCGGCGGCAGAACGTACAGTTGCGCCAGACCATCCTCGCCACGCGCGGCTTCTGCCGATGGAATGTTGATAATCTTGTTGCCTTTGCCCTTCGACAGCTGCGGCAGATCACTTACCGGGAACATCAACATACGGCCTGCCTGAGTGATTGCCAGCAGCATATCGGAAGCATCTTCAATCACCACCGGCGGCATAACATGGGCATTTTCCGGTAAGGTGATCAAAGCCTTACCTGCACGGTTACGCGCCACCAGATCGTTAAAGGTGCAGACGAAACCGTAACCCGCATCGGAAGCCATCAGCAGTTTCTGATCGTCGCTTTCCATCAGCATATGGTCAACGGTCGCCCCAGGCGGCAACGTTAATTTGCCGGTGAGCGGTTCGCCCTGACCACGCGCCGACGGCAGCGTAATCGGGTCAATGGCATAGCTACGACCGGTGGAATCAACAAACACTACCGGTTGGTTGCTCTTACCTTTCACCGCCGCTTTGAAGCTATCACCCGCTTTATAATTCAGGCCCGGCGCGTCGATATCATGGCCTTTAGCGCTGCGTACCCAGCCCATCTGCGACAGCACAATGGTGACAGGTTCAGACGGCAGCATGTCGTGCTCGCTCATCGCTTTCGCTTCTTCGCGTTCCTGCAACGGCGAACGACGATCGTCACCGTAGGCTTGCGCGTCTGCCTGCAGTTCTTTCTTCAGCAGGTTATTCATTTTACGCTCGGAAGCCAAAATGCCCTGCAACTGGTCGCGCTCTTTTTCCAGCTCACTCTGCTCACCGCGAATCTTCATCTCTTCCAGTTTGGCAAGATGACGCAGTTTCAGTTCGAGGATCGCTTCCGCCTGGGTTTCCGTAAGGCCAAACCGCGACATCAGCGCCGGTTTCGGTTCATCTTCATTACGAATGATCTCAATCACTTCGTCGATATTGAGAAACGCCACCAGCAAACCTTCGAGGATATGCAGGCGCTTGAGGACTTTCTCCAGACGATAGTTCAGTCGGCGGCGCACGGTATCGCGGCGGAACACCAGCCATTCGGAGAGAATTTCCAGCAGGTTTTTCACCGCCGGACGACCATCCAGACCGATCATATTGAGGTTAATGCGATAGCTCTTTTCCAGATCGGTGGTAGCGAAGAGGTGGTTCATCACCTGATCCATATCCACGCGGTTGGAACGCGGCACAATCACCAGACGGGTCGGGTTCTCGTGGTCAGATTCATCGCGCAGATCGTCAACCATCGGCAGCTTTTTGTTGCGCATTTGCGCAGCAATTTGCTCCAGTACGCGCGCACCTGAAACCTGATGCGGCAATGCGCTGATAACCACCGCGCCATCTTCTTTCTTCCACACCGCGCGCATACGCACTGAACCACGTCCGTTCTCGTAGATTTTACGGATCTCGGCGCGCGAAGTGATAATTTCCGCTTCAGTCGGATAATCCGGCCCCTGCACGATATCCAGCAGCTGATCGAGCGTGGTTTTCGGCTGGTCGATTAATGCGATTGCCGCCTGAGCCACTTCACGCAGGTTATGCGGTGGAATATCGGTCGCCATGCCGACGGCAATACCGGTGGTGCCGTTAAGCAAAATGTTTGGCAGACGGGCAGGTAGCATTTTCGGCTCCTGCAAAGTGCCGTCGAAGTTTGGCACCCAGTCAGCCGTCCCCTGCCCCAGCTCGCTCAATAGCAGCTCGGAATATTTCGACAACCGGGATTCGGTGTAACGCATTGCCGCGAACGATTTCGGATCGTCCGGCGCGCCCCAGTTCCCCTGACCATCAACCAGCGGATAACGGTAAGAGAACGGCTGCGCCATCAGGACCATCGCTTCATAACAGGCGATATCGCCGTGCGGATGGTATTTACCCAGTACGTCACCGACGGTACGGGCCGATTTTTTAAATTTGGCGCTGGCATTCAGGCCCAGTTCAGACATCGCATACACAATGCGGCGCTGAACAGGTTTCAGACCATCACCAATAAACGGCAACGCACGGTCCATGATCACGTACATGGAGTAGTTTAAGTAGGCGTTTTCCGTAAATTCATGTAGCGCAAGGCGCTCTGCCATATCGCTCATTAATTCTGATTCCTCAACTTATTCGCCAGCCTTCAAAGGGGCAATATTGCCGGAGATACTACATTATCTGCCGCGTCGAGTCACAGGAGATCAGCGTGAATAGCGCCGCCGGACGTGCTCCGACGGCGATAAAGGCATCAATGTGCCTTGATATACAACTCTTTGCTGTAGACATAATCCTGGGGATTATGCAGCGGAAAACCGCCAACGTAGGGTTTAAGCAGTTTGATTAACGGCTGATAGTAGATAGGAATCAGCGGTGCCTGTTGGTTGATGATCACTTCTGCCTGCTGATACAACGCATTACGCTTTGTCGCATCAGTGATCTGCGTGGCCTGGTTTAGTAAGGCGTCATACTGTGCATTTTTCCAGTGACCGACGTTTTCTTCACTATCGCTTTTGAGCGTGTTCAGGAAGCTGGAAGCATCATTGTACGTCGCATCCCACGACTGCCGAGACAGCATGAAATCACCGGCTCGTCGGGCATCAAGATAGGTTTTCCACTCCATTGTGCGCAGCGTCACCTGTGCACCCAGCCATTTTTTCCATTCGGAAGACAACGCTATCGCGGTCTTTTCATGCAGATCGTACTTGTTGTAGAACAGCTCAAAGCGTAGCGGATGAGAGGCGTCGTATCCCGCCTGTTTCAGCAAGGCTTTTGCCATCGCGACGCGCTCACTCATTGGCTTTTGCAGTTCATCGAACGTCGTCGCGCTAAAGCCTTTTACCTCTGGCGGCGTCAGCGTGGTTGCGGGCGTCCTCAACCCCAGTACCTTTTGCGCAATAAGCTGTCGATCAACCGTAAGATATAGCGCCCGACGCACTCGCACATCGTTAAATGGCGGTTTCTCAAGGTTGAAGTTGTAATATTCGCTGTTCAGACGCGGAATAATTCGTAGCTCGCCAGGCAGTGATTTTTCAATGGCGGGAATTTGCTGCGCCGGAACCCAGGTGAGATCGACCTCTCCCGCGCGATAGCGGTTATAGCCGGTGACCGAATTATCCAGCGCCAGATACTCAACCTGTTGCAATACTGTATGTTGCGCATCGCGGTACTTTGGATTTTTGCGTGCAGTAATCTTTTCGTTAACTACCCACTGATCAAGCACAAAGGCACCGTTGTAAACCATGTTCTCTGGCTTACTCCAGCTATCGCCATGTTTAGCGATGACATGATGAGGAACCGGGAACAGCGTCGGCCAGGCGAGCATCGTCGTGAACCAAGGAACCGGCTGCTCAAGCGTAACTTCAAGAGTACGATCATCCGTCGCTTTGACACCCAGCGATGTAACATCTGCTTTACCCGCAACAATAGCCGCGGCATTGTTAATGTGCGCCTGTGCCAGATAGCCAGCAAAAGGGCTTGCCGTTTTCGGGTCAACCGCGCGCTGCCAGCCGAGGACAAAATCCTCTGCCGTCAGAGGCTGACCGTCGGACCACTGCAAACCGCTACGCAGATGGAAAATATAGCGCCTGCCGCCGTCCATTATCTCCCAGCGTTCAGCCTGAGCGGGCTGCACCTGGCCTTCACCGTCCATCCATACCAGACCTTCAAACAGATCCAGCACAATCTGCGCAGCAGTATTCTCCTCCACCTTTTGCGGGTCGAGCGTACCTGGGTCGCTATGATTGTTGTAACGAAAGACTTGTTGCGGGGCGAGCTGTGTGTTGGCGGGAACGTCAGCAGCGTAGAGAGGAGCCGCACTTACCAGGCTGACCAGCCATAATAAATTTCGCGTATACATGGTATTCCTTACCGGAGAAATTATAAGCCCAACAACAATACGCCTGTGGCATTGTTCGCTCAAACTTATCGCGAGTGATTTGGCTCACACTCCGGTAAAGATTCCCCATCACGCTAACGGCACATAAACATCCGTTTCCAGTCGCTGCTCTGTCACCCCTTCGGCAAGATTGGTGTAGTGAAACAGAATCGGTGCTTTACGCATTTTCTCGCCGCTTGCAGGCAGCCAGTGGCGAATAATGCCCCATATCGTGTGTGAAATATCGTCCAGCTCGCCAACGTGGCGGGCCACGGCATAACGTCCACCGGTAAGTTCACCATTGCTCACACCATAACGATTATCGGGAATCGGTTCGCTAACGCTGCCGCAGATATCAAAGCGAAACGCTTCCGGTGCGGTGGTGGCAGGGTCGTCCCAGGCGACGCCAAAAGTCTGGCTTTGGTTAACAGGAGAAAGCCCCGTCTCTTTACGCCACATGATAAATTTCGCCACACTGTAGTTGAGCAACTCAGGGCTACAGCGGTGCGGCAACATCGCCACAGGGATTGATGGGAAATCGATAATGTTTACATCCAGTGTCAGGTTTGTCATTTTGCCTCCCTGCGAAATTATTCCCGGGAACGCGTCCCGGGAGCGGTAACAATTACGGATTTACTTTGCGGATCTGTTTGACGTCAATTTCAACAGAATTCCAGTCTTTATCGACTTCACCCTGAATCTCAACCGTATCTTTCGGCGTCACCGTCACGCCGTTCCAGCGTTTGTGATCGATATCAACATTGATAGTACCGCTGGCATCTTTGAACACGTAGAGATCGTCAGAGATGCGTTCAACGATATTGCCGCGCAGGGTTACCCAGGTGTCGTCACGCAGGGATTTTGCGCTTTCTACAGTCGTTACGCTGCCGTTCGGCCCCTGGAATCCTCCGGCCTGACTTTGCGTTGCCGATGGGCCAGAAAAACCGCCCTGCTCTGCTGCCATCACCGGTGCGCTGCACAGGGCCATTACTGCGATTACTGCTGCGAATTTTTTCATGTTTATTACTCCCTTTAATGTCTGTTTCCGAGCATTTAACAAGATAGTCCTTAACAACTTCTTAAGGGAAAAAAATAAAATTTAGTGCTGTACAGAGCGCGTTACAACACGGTTTACTGGCAGCAAATACGGTTATCGCAGGGATGAAAAAATGCGAATTTTACTGATAGAAGATGACATGCTGATTGGCGACGGCATCAAAACGGGCCTTAGTAAAATGGGTTTTAGCGTCGACTGGTTTACACAAGGTTGTCAGGGAAAAGAGGCGCTTTATAGCGCACCTTATGATGCGGTGATCCTGGATTTAACCTTACCAGGCATGGATGGTCGCGATATTTTGCGCGAATGGCGAGAAAAAGGTCAGCGTGAGCCGGTACTGATCCTGACCGCGCGCGATGCGCTGGAGGAACGTGTAGAAGGGCTGCGTCTGGGAGCTGACGATTATCTGTGTAAACCTTTTGCGTTGATAGAAGTCGCCGCCAGGCTGGAAGCTCTGATGCGCCGAACCAACGGCCAGGCCAGCAACGAGCTGCGCCACGGTAACGTCATGCTCGACCCCGGCAAACGTATCGCCACGCTGGCTGGCGAACCCTTAACACTGAAACCAAAAGAATTTGCCCTGCTGGAATTACTGATGCGTAACGCTGGTCGGGTACTGCCGCGCAAACTGATTGAAGAGAAACTGTATACCTGGGACGAAGAGGTCACCAGTAATGCCGTTGAAGTGCATGTGCATCATCTGCGACGCAAACTCGGTAGTGATTTTATTCGTACCGTGCATGGTATTGGCTACACATTAGGTGAGAAATGAAATTTACCCAACGTCTTAGTCTGCGTGTCAGGCTGACGCTAATCTTTTTAATTCTGGCCTCGGTGACCTGGCTGCTTTCCAGCTTTGTCGCCTGGAAACAAACAACGGATAACGTCGATGAATTGTTCGACACCCAACTGATGCTGTTTGCCAAGCGGTTAAGTACGCTCGATCTCAACGAAATCAACGCGGCGGATCGCATGGCACAGACGCCAAATAAATTAAAACACGGTCATGTTGATGACGATGCGCTGACCTTTGCCATCTTTACCCACGACGGCAGAATGGTCCTTAACGATGGCGATAACGGAGAAGATATTCCCTATAGCTATCAACGGGAAGGTTTTGCTGACGGGCAACTGGTGGGCGATAAAGATCAATGGCGTTTTGTCTGGATGACCTCACCTGATGGCAAATATCGCATCGTTGTTGGTCAGGAATGGGAATACCGTGAAGACATGGCGCTGGCGATTGTTGCCGGGCAATTGATCCCGTGGTTGGTCGCACTGCCGATTATGTTAATCATCATGATGGTACTACTGGGTCGTGAACTCGCGCCGCTGAACAAACTGGCGCTGGCACTACGTATGCGTGACCCTGACTCGGAAAAACCACTAAACGCGACTGGCGTACCCAGCGAAGTGCGTCCACTGGTTGAGTCGTTGAATCAACTGTTCGCCCGCACACATGCGATGATGGTTCGTGAACGACGCTTTACCTCTGACGCAGCTCACGAACTTCGTAGCCCGTTAACGGCGCTGAAAGTGCAAACCGAAGTTGCGCAGCTCTCTGACGATGATCCGCAGGCGCGGAAAAAAGCACTGCTCCAATTACATTCCGGGATCGATCGCGCTACTCGTCTGGTTGATCAACTGCTCACGCTATCGCGGCTGGACTCACTGGATAACCTTCAGGACGTCGCGGAGATCCCGCTTGAAGATCTCCTGCAATCGTCGGTGATGGATATTTACCACACGGCGCAGCAGGCGAAAATTGACGTGCGACTGACACTCAATGTCCAGGGCATCAAACGCACCGGACAACCGCTATTGCTAAGTTTGTTGGTGCGAAATTTGCTGGATAACGCCGTGCGTTACAGTCCACAGGGCAGCGTGGTGGACGTCACGCTGAATGCCGATAATTTCATCGTGAGGGATAACGGCCCCGGTGTGACACCAGAGGCACTGGCGCGAATTGGCGAACGCTTCTATCGCCCACCCGGACAAACCGCTACCGGCAGTGGACTTGGGCTATCGATTGTCCAGCGAATCGCCAAGCTGCATGGCATGAATGTTGAGTTTGGGAATGCGGAACAAGGTGGATTTGAGGCGAAGGTAAGCTGGTAACTTCTCTGTCTATGAGAGCCGTTAAAACGGCTCTCATAGATTTTACTAATAGCAAAATATAAACCGTCCCCAAAAAAGCCACCAACCACAAACCAGACAAATAACGAACGAGCATACATATAACCAAAACTCAAACATTTCCCGCACAAAGAGTTTTCTTAAGATAATAATAATAAGTGGCGTCAGAAGAAAAAATGCTGCAATCATTGCTTGCAATATACGATCTTCGCCTGAGACGGAAGGTATACTGCAAATATTGTCTCCCGAGTCAAGCATCCAGTCATACTTATTGAAAGCAAAAAAAGCATCTATTAACCAATAAGTAAGCATTATATATAACAGAGCTTCAAATATTGTTTGAATTTCATGCTTTAACATATGTTAGCACTCTCTAAAAAAGTCCAGTCGGAGATCTGGTTTTCGATACCCTCCAGTAAATCTATTTAAAATAATCTGCGTAACACGCTGATATTTTCATTTTTAGTTATTCAACACCACAATTATCAACTCGCAGAAAGTCCACACCAACGTTGTAAATTAACCCTGTGCTAGTTGGAATGATGAGAAATTGCTATCAGTATTGTCATTTTCAGAAAATATTTATCCTGCATCGGTGAGTCAGAGCAAGATCAGACTTTTGCTAAATTCGCAAAAGACTTTGCACATTTTGCTAATTTCACCGTACCGCTCTGTGACGTACTATAGTCGGCAAACGTCTCACCTTGAGGTTAAAAAATGAGCAACATCCTGATTATCAACGGCGCGAAAAAATTCGCCCACTCCAATGGTCAACTGAACGACACCCTGACCGAAGTCGCGGATGGCACACTGCGCGACCTCGGGCATGATGTTCGCATCGTTCGCGCCGACAGCGACTACGATGTCAAAGCGGAAGTACAAAACTTTCTCTGGGCTGATGTGGTGATCTGGCAGATGCCAGGCTGGTGGATGGGCGCGCCGTGGACAGTGAAAAAATACATTGATGATGTATTCACCGAAGGTCACGGGACTCTGTATGCCAGCGATGGTCGTACCCGCAAAGATCCGTCGAAAAAATACGGTTCCGGCGGCCTGGTACAGGGCAAAAAATATATGCTTTCTCTGACCTGGAACGCGCCAATGGAAGCCTTCACCGAAAAAGATCAGTTCTTCCACGGCGTTGGCGTTGACGGTGTGTATCTGCCGTTCCATAAAGCAAACCAATTCCTCGGTATGGAACCGCTGCCGACATTTATCGCTAATGACGTGATAAAAATGCCTGATGTTCCCCGCTATACTGAAGAATATCGCAAGCATCTTGTGGAAATTTTTGGTTAACTAGAGCTCAGGCTTTAGAAGGAGTTAACCATGCTTACCGTAATCGCAGAAATCCGTACTCGTCCTGGTCAACATCACCGTCAGGCGGTATTGGATCAGTTTGCTAAAATCGTTCCAACCGTACTGAAAGAAGAAGGTTGCCACGGCTATGCGCCAATGGTGGATTGCGCTGCTGGCGTGAGTTTCCAGTCTATGGCACCGGATTCTATCGTGATGATTGAGCAGTGGGAAAGCATCGCGCATCTTGAAGCGCATCTGCAAACCCCGCACATGAAGGCGTATAGCGAAGCCGTAAAAGGTGACGTGCTGGAGATGAATATTCGTATTCTGCAACCGGGGATTTAAACCTGCCTTGTTTGCCCGGCCATCCTGACCGGGCAATGTTCTTCCCTTTAAACCTCAATCTCCGCCATGTCGCCTTTCTCTTGCAACCAGTTGCGGCGATCTTCCGAGCGTTTCTTCGCCAGCAGCATATCCATCATCGCGTCAGTACGCTGATCGTCTTCATCATCGATAGTCAGCTGCACCAGACGGCGAGTGTTCGGATCAAGCGTGGTTTCGCGCAATTGCATCGGGTTCATTTCCCCCAGACCTTTAAAACGCTGGACGTTCGGCTTGCCTTTCTTGCGTTTTAATTGCTCAAGTACGCCCTCTTTCTCTTCTTCCGTCAGCGCGTAATAAACCTCTTTCCCGAGATCAATACGGTAGAGCGGTGGCAGTGCGACGTAAACGTGACCGTGTTTCACCAACGCGCGGAAGTGTTTTACGAACAAAGCGCAGAGCAGCGTGGCAATGTGCAGACCATCAGAGTCCGCATCCGCGAGGATACAGATTTTGCCATAACGAAGCTGGCTCAGGTCGTCGCTGTCAGGATCGATACCGATCGCTACCGAAATATCATGCACTTCCTGCGAGGCCAGCACTTCGTCGGAAGAAACTTCCCAGGTGTTAAGGATCTTACCTTTCAGCGGCATGATCGCCTGATATTCACGATCGCGCGCCTGCTTGGCAGATCCGCCTGCGGAGTCACCTTCCACAAGGAACAGTTCGGTACGGTTAAGATCCTGCGCGGTACAGTCAGCCAGTTTGCCAGGCAGCGCCGGGCCGCTGGTCAGCTTTTTACGCACCACTTTTTTAGCCGCACGCATACGACGCTGGGCGCTGGAAATCGCCATCTCTGCCAGCAACTCCGCCGCCTGAACGTTCTGGTTCAGCCACAGGATGAAGGCATCTTTCACCACGCCCGAAACGAATGCCGCACACTGACGCGAAGAGAGACGCTCTTTGGTCTGCCCGGCAAACTGCGGATCCTGCATTTTCACCGACAGAACATAGGCGCAGCGATCCCAGATATCTTCCGCCGACAACTTTACACCGCGCGGCAGAATGTTGCGGTATTCACAGAACTCACGCATCGCGTCCAACAGGCCCTGACGCAGACCGTTAACATGGGTACCGCCCTGCATCGTTGGGATAAGGTTGACGTAGCTTTCGGTCAGCAGTTCACCGCCTTCCGGCAGCCACAGTAGCGCCCAGTCCACAGCTTCAGTATCACCAGCGAAATTACCGATAAACGGTTTTTCCGGCAGCGTCGGCAGACCATTTACCGCTTCCGCCAGGTAATCATTCAGACCGTCCTGATAACACCAGCGTTGTTCGGTATTGTTGATCTCATCTTTAAAAGTGATCTCAACGCCAGGGCACAATACCGCTTTGGCTTTCAGCACATGTGTCAGGCGTGAAACAGAAAAACGCGGGCTGTCAAAGAAGGTTTCATCCGGCCAGAAGTGCACGCTGGTACCGGTATTGCGTTTACCGCAAGTGCCGACAACCTGTAAATCCTGCACCTTTTCGCCATTTTCAAAGGCGATGTTATAAACCTGACCATCGCGGCGCACGTTAACTTCTACACGCTTCGACAGGGCGTTAACCACCGAAATCCCCACGCCATGCAGGCCGCCAGAGAACTGGTAATTTTTGTTAGAGAATTTACCGCCTGCATGCAGACGGCAAAGAATCAGTTCAACCGCCGGTACACCCTCTTCCGGGTGAATATCCACCGGCATCCCGCGCCCATCGTCAATAACTTCTAACGACTGGTCAGCATGTAAAATAACGTCCACGCGTTTTGCGTGACCCGCCAGTGCTTCATCCACACTGTTATCAATGACTTCTTGCCCCAAATGGTTAGGGCGAGTGGTATCGGTATACATCCCCGGACGGCGGCGAACCGGCTCAAGCCCGGTGAGTACCTCAATGGCATCAGCGTTATAAGTTTGCGTCATGGTTTAAGTTAGCAATTCGAGTTGATCGTCAGAGATGGTGCAGACCAAGAAAATCGACGATCGGGTTGAAATAATCTTCGAAGCCCGTGAATGCGTGGTTGCCGCCTTCTATGACAGTCTGGCGGCAGGAAGCGTAGTACGCCACCGCCTGGCGGTAATCCAGCACTTCATCTCCCGTCTGTTGCAGCAGCCAGATCAAATCCGGCGCTTCCAGCGGGTCAATCTGCATGACTTTGAGATCGTAAATATGGCGTGACTCTAGCACATATTGCTGCCCGGTGTAGGGGTTCTCGTTCTGACCGAGATAGTCCGTCAGCAGTTCAAACGGGCGCACCGCCGGGTTTACCACCACTGCGGGCAGCATAAAACATTGTGACAACCAGGTGGCGTAATATCCCCCCAGTGACGAACCGACAATACCCAGCGAATCGCCGCCATGTTCCAGGACAATGGATTCCAGCAGCTCTGCCGCGTCGGAAGGATACGGCGGCAACTGCGGAATGATCATCTCAACGTCAGGGTGATGTTCCGCCAGCCAGTTTTTTAACAAGCTCGCTTTTGCAGAGCGCGGCGAGCTGTTGAAACCGTGTAAATAAAGAAGCGTAGACATCAGTAGCCTTCTGAAGCGGTATCAGGTTGGAAACGTGTGTCCGCCAGGCGATGCACCTCGGTGGTCAGCGTGCCATCAGCATGTAACTCGAGAGTACGCCAGCCGGGCGCGATAGTATCCAGCGTAAAGTTGGAACAGTGCGGCTTAAACTGCACACAGGTCGACGGCGTTGCCAGCAGGCGGCGACCGTTCCAGTCGAGATCCAGCTCCTGATGAATATGACCGCACAGCAAGTATTTGACGTGCGGAAACTTCGCCAGCACGGTATCCAGTTCGCCCGCGTTACGCAGGCTGTGTTGATCAAGCCAACTACAACCCGCAGGTAGCGGATGATGATGCAGCAGCAGCAACGTATGGCGCTCTGGCGCATCGGCCAGTTTACGTTCCAGCCACTCAAGCTGAAACTCGCTTAGCTCACCGTGCGGCACGCCAAACACCTGGCTATCCAGCAACAGGATTTGCCATTGCTCACCAATAAACACGCGCTTCGCCGGGGAGATACCCGCATCCTGTAACGCGCTGTACATCGCGGGCTGGAAATCGTGGTTGCCCGGCAGCCAGACGCAGGGCGCACGAAAACTTGCGATGCCTTCAGCGAAATGCTGATAGGCCGCAGAGGATTGATCCTGCGCTAAATCACCTGTCGCGACAATCAGGTCGAATTCGTGCTGGTGTGGACGAATCGCCTCCAGCACCGCCTGGTAGCTTTCCCAGGTGTTTACCCCTAAGAGGGCTTCGTGCTTTTGTGCAAACAGGTGAGTATCGGTAATTTGTAAAATCCTGACTCTGGCCTCACCAGCCAGAGGAAGGGTTAACAGGCTTTCCAAATGGTGTCCTTAGGTTTCACGACGCTAGTAAACCGGAATCGCCATCGCTCCATGTGCTAAACAGTATCGCAACCAGTCCGCTAAAAACTGGTTAATTTGATGCTTTTCGTCGCGTTGATGCAACTTTTTATTAGGATAATCATACCGCGCTTTGAAGCGAAAAATCTGCTGGCTTGAACACACTTCAGCCACCATCGCGTCATGATACAGACGCACCGTCATTGACGGAAGGCTCCAGTAACTGATCGCGGGCGCAGTCTGTTCTATTGTCACCAGGGTAGTGTATCGGGTCGATTCCACAATCGTCAGCCGATATTGTGCGTTTGCCACCTGATAGCTTACAGTTTCGCCGGGTGCGTCATTGCGCGGTAACAAACGGCGCAATTGTGAAAAGTTCATCTCGCACAGGCGCATCATTTCAGGAAAGTCAGGTGTGTAACGCTTCATTTATGCCCACTCATTTTTTAACGCTTGATGATGCAGCTGTAGCCATTGCAAAGCGATGACCGACGCTGCGTTGTCGATTTTCCCCTCTTCTACCCACTGGTATGCCTGTTCCCGGCTTACCACATGAACGCGAATATCTTCGTTTTCATCAGCCAGACCGTGAATACCGCTTGCGGTCGTGGCGTCCACTTCGCCCACCATAATTGACGAACGCTCACTGGTGCCCCCCGGGCTTGCCAGGAAACTTAACACCGGTTTGGTCCGTTTGACTATCAGCCCCGCCTCTTCAATCGCTTCGCGACGGGCAACATCTTCCACACTTTCACCCTCTTCAATCATCCCGGCAACCATCTCCAGTAGCCAGGGGGTTTCGCTAGTGTCGTACGCGGCAATTCGAATCTGCTCAATCAGCACAACTTCATCACGCACTGGGTCAAAGGGTAGCAAGACTGCGGCGTGACCGCGCTCAAAAATTTCCCGCCGTACCTCATGACTCATTTGCCCGTTGAATAGACGATGACGAAATCTATAAAGATCTAATGAAAAAAAGCCGCGATAAAGTGTTTCTCGTGCAATAATTTCTACATCGTTTTTGCCAAATGTAACGGGCAGGTTGTCTGGCTTAAGCATTGTTAATGTCCTGGCACTAATAGTGAATTAAATGTGAATTTCAGCGACGTTTGACTGCCGTTTGAGCAGTCATGTGTTAAATTGAGGCACATTAACGCCCTATGGCACGTAACGCCAACCTTTTGCGGTAGCGGCTTCTGCTAGAATCCGCAATAATTTTACAGTTTGATCGCGCTAAATACTGCTTCACCACAAGGAATGCAAATGAAGAAATTGCTCCCCATTCTTATCGGCCTGAGCCTTTCTGGGTTCAGTTCGTTGAGCCAGGCCGAGAACCTGATGCAAGTTTATCAGCAAGCACGCCTTAGTAACCCGGAATTGCGTAAGTCTGCCGCCGATCGTGATGCTGCCTTTGAAAAAATTAATGAAGCGCGCAGTCCATTACTGCCACAGCTAGGTTTAGGTGCAGATTACACCTATAGCAACGGCTACCGCGACGCGAACGGCATCAACTCTAACGCGACCAGTGCGTCCCTGCAGTTAACTCAATCCATTTTTGATATGTCGAAATGGCGTGCGTTAACGCTGCAGGAAAAAGCAGCAGGGATTCAGGACGTCACATATCAGACCGATCAGCAAACCTTGATCCTCAACACCGCGACCGCTTATTTCAACGTGTTGAATGCTATTGACGTTCTTTCCTATACACAGGCGCAAAAAGAAGCGATCTACCGTCAATTAGATCAAACCACCCAACGTTTTAACGTGGGCCTGGTAGCGATCACCGACGTGCAGAACGCCCGCGCGCAGTACGATACCGTGCTGGCGAACGAAGTGACCGCACGTAATAACCTTGATAACGCGGTAGAGCAGCTGCGCCAGATCACCGGTAACTACTATCCGGAACTGGCGGCGCTGAATGTCGAAAACTTTAAAACCGACAAACCACAGCCGGTTAACGCGCTGCTGAAAGAAGCCGAAAAACGCAACCTGTCGCTGTTACAGGCACGCTTGAGCCAGGACCTGGCGCGCGAGCAAATTCGCCAGGCGCAGGATGGTCACTTACCGACTCTGGATTTAACGGCTTCTACCGGGATTTCTGACACCTCTTATAGCGGTTCGAAAACCCGTGGTGCCGCTGGTACCCAGTATGACGATAGCAATATGGGCCAGAACAAAGTTGGCCTGAGCTTCTCGCTGCCGATTTATCAGGGCGGAATGGTTAACTCGCAGGTGAAACAGGCCCAGTACAACTTTGTTGGTGCCAGCGAGCAACTGGAAAGCGCGCATCGTAGCGTCGTGCAAACCGTACGTTCCTCCTTCAACAACATTAATGCTTCTATCAGTAGTATTAACGCCTACAAACAAGCCGTGGTTTCCGCCCAAAGCTCATTAGACGCGATGGAAGCGGGCTACTCGGTCGGTACGCGTACCATTGTTGATGTGTTGGATGCGACCACCACGCTGTACAACGCCAAGCAAGAGCTGGCGAATGCGCGTTATAACTACCTGATTAATCAGCTGAATATTAAGTCAGCCCTGGGTACATTGAACGAGCAGGATCTGCTGGCACTGAACAATGCGCTGAGCAAACCGGTTTCCACTAATCCGGAAAACGTTGCCCCGCAAACGCCGGAACAGAATGCTATTGCTGATGGTTATGCGCCTGATAGCCCTGCACCCGTCGTTCAGCAAACATCCGCACGCACTACCACCAGTAACGGTCATAACCCTTTCCGTAACTGATGACGACGACGGGGCTTCGGCCCCGTCTGAACGTAAGGCAACGTAAAGATACGGGTTATCTGCCGCATTCTTCCCCCTTCTCGCTTCAATTTCGACCAGCCATCCTCTATTCTGATGGGTATTTACCACTGGTCCCGGAAGACAAAAATGAAACGGACAAAATCCATACGCCACGCATCGTTCCGCAAAAACTGGAGCGCACGCCATCTGACACCAGTCGCTCTCGCAGTTGCCACTGTTTTTATGCTGGCTGGCTGTGAAAAGAGTGATGAAACAGTGTCTCTCTATCAAAATGCTGACGACTGTTCAGCTGCAAACCCAGGCAAAAGCGCCGAATGTACCACCGCGTACAACAATGCGCTGAAAGAAGCCGAACGTACTGCGCCGAAATACGCCACCCGTGAAGACTGTGTTGCTGAATTTGGTGAAGGTCAGTGCCAGCAGGCACCAGCCCAGGCTGGCATGGCACCAGAAAACCAGGCGCAGGCCCAGCAATCCAGCGGGAGTTTCTGGATGCCGCTGATGGCCGGTTACATGATGGGTCGTCTGATGGGCGGCGGTGCGGGATTTGCACAGCAGCCGCTGTTCTCCTCGAAAAACCCAGCCAGCCCGGCTTACGGTAAATATACCGACGCGACGGGTAAAAACTATGGCGCAGCCCAGCCAGGCCGCACCATGACCGTACCGAAGACAGCCATGGCACCAAAACCGGCGACCACCACTACCGTTACCCGTGGCGGTTTTGGTGAATCTGTTGCCAAACAAAGCACTATGCAGCGTAGCGCAACCGGTACCTCTTCTCGTTCAATGGGTGGCTGATACCGATGGAAAGAGTCAGTATTACCGAGCGCCCGGACTGGCGTGAGAAAGCCCACGAATACGGTTTCAATTTTCACACCATGTACGGCGAGCCGTACTGGTGTGAAGATGCTTACTACAAGTTGACCCTCGCCCAGGTTGAAAAGCTGGAAGAAGTCACCGCCGAACTGCACCAGATGTGCCTGAAAGTGGTGGAAAAAGTGATCGCCAGCGATGAGCTGATGACCAAATTCCGCATTCCAAAACACACCTGGAGTTTTGTGCGCCAGTCATGGCTGACGCACCAGCCATCGCTTTATTCGCGTCTTGATCTGGCGTGGGATGGCACTGGCGAACCTAAACTTCTGGAAAATAACGCCGATACGCCAACGTCACTATACGAGGCGGCGTTCTTTCAGTGGATCTGGCTGGAAGATCAGCTTAACGCCGGTAACTTGCCGGAGGGCAGCGACCAGTTTAACAGTCTGCAAGAAAAACTGATCGATCGCTTCGTTGAGCTGCGTGAACAGTATGGCTTCCAGTTGCTGCATCTCACCTGCTGTCGCGACACGGTGGAAGATCGCGGTACCATTCAGTATTTGCAGGACTGCGCGACGGAAGCTGAAATCGCTACCGAGTTCCTCTACATTGACGATATCGGGTTAGGTGAAAAAGGTCAGTTCACGGATTTACAGGATCAGGTAATTTCCAACCTGTTCAAGCTGTATCCGTGGGAATTTATGTTGCGTGAGATGTTTTCCACCAAGCTGGAGGATGCAGGCGTACGCTGGCTGGAACCGGCGTGGAAGAGCATTATCTCCAACAAGGCACTTCTACCGCTACTGTGGGAGATGTTCCCGAATCACCCGAACCTGCTGCCCGCTTATTTTGCGGAAGATGATCATCCGCAAATGGAAAAATATGTGGTTAAACCGATCTTCTCCCGTGAAGGCGCAAACGTGTCGATCATTGAGAACGGCAAAACCATTGAAGCAGCGGAAGGTCCGTATGGCGAAGAAGGGATGATTGTTCAGCAATTCCACCCGTTACCGAAATTCGGCGACAGCTATATGCTGATTGGTAGCTGGCTGGTGAACGATCAACCCGCCGGAATTGGCATTCGTGAAGACCGTGCATTGATCACCCAGGATATGTCTCGGTTTTATCCACATATTTTTGTTGAATAATCAATGATGCCGGATGGCATTCGCCATCCGGTAATTGTTAGCCTATCTGCACCGACAGCATACTTAAACTGCCCATTTCTATACCATCGACCGGAATGGTAATTGGCTCCTGCCCATCCCACGCACCTAACACATACAACAACGGCAGATAGTGCTCTGGCGTTGGGTTCGATAACGCGCCACCTTCATGGTCGAGATAATTCACCAGAGGATGCTGCTCTACTGGCCCTTGCCACGTCAGATTCGCTTTCACATACTCATTAAACGACGTCGCCCACGGATACGGTGAACTATCACCGTGCCACTTCACTGTACGCAGGTTATGCACCACGTTGCCGCTGGCGACCAACATTATTCCTTCATCACGCAGCGCCGCGAGTTTTCGCCCCATTTCGAAATGCCAGGCGGCAGGTTTGCTACTATCGATACTCAACTGCACCATCGGGATATCGGCGTCAGGATACATCTTAATCAGCACGCCCCAGGAACCGTGGTCAAAGCCCCAGGCTTCTTTATCCAGCGTCACCGGGACCGGCGCTAACAGCTCAACCAGATGCTGTGCCAGCGCAGGCGAACCCGGAGCAGGATAATGCGTATCGTACAGCGCCTGCGGGAAGCCACCAAAGTCATGAATCGTGGGCGGCGTCTCCATCGCGGTCACTCCTGTTCCACGGGTAAACCAGTGAGCCGAAACTACCACAATCGCTTGCGGGCGTGGCAATGTCATCCCCAACGTCTGCCAGCTGCGGGTATACAAATTATCTTCCAGCACGTTCATCGGACTACCGTGACCTAAAAACAATGCTGGCATACGTGTTGAAGACATGATGATATCCTTAACTAAAGGTGTCATTTTGATATCCTCACAATACGCTTGTTCGGCGGAGTAAGAACCCGGATAACAATGATGATGATCATCAGTTATTTTGACGATCTGCCTGAAGGTGAAGATTTATAAGGAGTTGTCGATGTCAGTACCTCTCATTCTGACCATACTGGCGGGGGCAGCCACGTTTATTGGCGCGTTTCTCGGCGTTCTCGGGCAAAAACCCTCGAACCGCTTACTGGCGTTTTCGCTAGGATTTGCGGCGGGGATCATGTTGCTCATCTCATTAATGGAAATGCTTCCTGCCGCACTGGCAGCTGAAGGAATGTCGCCTGTGTTGGGTTATGGAATGTTTATCTTCGGTCTGCTTGGCTATTTTGGCCTGGACCGCATGTTGCCACATGCGCATCCGCAGGATTTAATGCAAAAATCGGTGCAGCCGTTGCCAAAATCGATCAAGCGCACAGCCATTCTGCTCACTCTCGGCATCAGTCTGCATAACTTCCCGGAAGGGATTGCCACCTTTGTCACGGCAAGCAGCAACCTGGAGCTGGGATTTGGCATCGCACTGGCCGTCGCGTTGCACAATATTCCTGAAGGTCTGGCGGTTGCAGGCCCGGTTTATGCAGCAACGGGTTCTAAACGCACGGCAATTCTGTGGGCGGGGATTTCTGGATTGGCAGAAATTCTTGGTGGTGTGCTGGCGTGGTTAATCCTCGGTAGCATGATTTCCCCCGTGGTCATGGCGGCAATCATGGCGGCGGTTGCAGGAATTATGGTGGCGCTCTCGGTTGATGAATTAATGCCGCTCGCCAAAGAGATTGACCCTAATAATAACCCCAGCTATGGCGTACTATGTGGAATGTCAGTGATGGGATTCAGTTTAGTGCTGCTACAAACGGCGGGAATTGGTTAAAAGCAACATCAGAAGTTGTCCAGCGCATGGACAACTTCTGCTAGTTTCACTAAAGCCTTATTCTACCTTTTCGGCTGTCTCTTCTCTCGTACTGTTTAAGTATTTGTTCCGCGCTTCAAGCAGTGCGTCTCTGTCCTGGCGAAATGCCCGACAATAACGTTTCAAATGCAGGAAATAACCCACCACAACCAGAACAATCAATACAATCCAGTACCAGGCGATAAACATCCTTTTACCCTTAATATTTAACAATACTAAACATTTAGCGCATAAATTTCACATATCCTTTTTCGGATATATTCATATGGTCGCATAATAACGGAACAATTATATGATTTTGATCATAATGAAAAAGAATGCCTGATATTAATGAAATTTTCTCATAGAAAGAGAAGCGGAATTAACATCTTGCATAGCAGGGAAAAATAAAAACCGAAGCCTGCTACAACTTCGGTTTCTTGATTAAGGCAGTAAATTAAGCAGCGGTTTTCAGCTGGCTTTACGCTCATGTGCCTGACGGTATGCCACCAGGTCTTCAATAGTCACGAGCGCCATGTTGTGTTTATTGGCAAACTCAATGCACTCTGGTGCACGCGCCATCGTGCCATCGTCATTAGTCAGCTCACACAGCACACCAGCCGGTTTGAAGCCTGCCAGCGTCATTAGATCAATAGTTGCTTCAGTATGACCGCCACGCGTCAGTACACCACCAGCCTGAGCGCGGAGTGGGAAAACGTGGCCCGGGCGATTCAGATCAGAAGGTTTTGCGCCATCGGCAATCGCTGCGCGAACGGTCGTAATACGGTCAGCGGCAGAAACACCGGTAGTCACACCTTCAGCCGCTTCAATGGTCACGGTAAAACCGGTGCCATAGGCGCTGGTGTTATTTTCTACCATCATTGGCAGATCGAGTTGTTTACGGCGATCTTCAGTAATGCACAGGCAAACAATACCACTACCGTGGCGAATGGTCAGCGCCATCTGCTCAACAGTCATGGTTTCTGCCGGGAAGATCATATCACCTTCGTTTTCACGGTCTTCATCATCAAGCACCATTACACCGCGTCCTTCACGCAGCGCAGCCAGTGCATTTTCAACACGTTCGAAAGGCGTACCAAAAGAGGAAAGTAGCGTCTGATTCATGGTAAAAAAACCTCACTAAAATTATGGTTACCAGAATCAGGGCAGTCTTAGGAGTGGCGGCATATAGCCAAAATAACGTGAGCGGGTCCATGCCCGACAGAATCGTTACTCTCTCCCATCCGGACTCTAACCGTCGGCCCCGGAATTACACCGGATCTGCTGTCCTTTGAGTTCGCACCCAAAGCGCTCGCGGGCTTTCAACTGAGTTGATTTACCGCCGGTGGGGAATTTCGCCCCGCCCTGAGAATAAGCGGATTCACTATAACGCTAATGATTAGCGGCAGCAACGCATAGCTTCACATAATTCTGGTTTATGACTTACCCTTATCGCACTACAATGGCACTCAACACCTATCAGTACAGGGAAACTACAATGATTGACCCGAAAAAAATTGAGCAAATCGCTCGCCAGGTTCACGAATCAATGCCTAAAGGAATCAGGGAGTTCGGGGAAGATGTGGAGAAAAAAATCCGCCAAACCCTACAAGCGCAGCTGACGCGTCTCGATCTGGTAAGCCGCGAAGAATTCGACGTTCAGACGCAAGTCCTGTTGCGGACTCGTGAAAAACTGGCGTTACTGGAGCAGCGCATCAGTGAACTGGAAGCGCGCAATAATTCGGTAGCAGATCTTCAATCTCCTCCGGCTATCCCGCCTATTGATAAAGCAGAATAAAGCAACACAAAAACGGGCCAGACGGCCCGTAATATCAGTGTTCTAATTCAAGTTCTCTGGTTTGCATCATCTGTTGGCAATACCAGGCATAACGTGCGCAAAACCAGGTTCTATGTTCTTCATCCATGTTACCAGTAACGGCCAGAATATCGACCGGGCGACCTTCTGCGTGCATTCTGGCAAAACTACGCGCCAGGAAATCGAAATTATTTAAAGAATTAAGACTATGATCCATAAGCACATCCTCCGGTTATCGCATACCTTTTAAGGCCATATGCTTTTTCTGATTTCAGTATTCCCCAATCAGTGTAGTGCCTTTAAACATAACGTGCGTAAATATATTGTCCCCGATCACACTTTTTAGTGAAAAATAAAAAACCATATTAAAAGACTTTCTCTTCCAGAACTTCTCTAACATGTGTTATTATTAACAAAGACAAATGTAAGCAAGGAAACTATCCCAAAGTAAATATTGCGTCACTAAATGGACATTGGAGTGACATATGATTTTATTCGCCGACTATAACACCCCTTATCTTTTCGCTATTTCCTTTGTACTGTTGATCGGCCTTTTAGAAATTTTTGCGCTTATCTGCGGTCACATGCTCTCCGGTGCTCTTGATGCACATCTTGACCATTATGATTCCATAACCACAGGTCATATTAGCCAGGCACTTCATTATCTCAATATCGGAAGATTGCCAGCTCTCGTCGTTCTCTGCTTGCTGGCTGGTTTTTTTGGTCTTATTGGCATCCTGTTGCAGCATGCCTGCATCATGGTCTGGCAATCACCACTGTCGAACCTGTTCGTGGTACCTGTCAGTTTACTGTTTACGATTATTGCGGTGCATTATACCGGTAAAATAGTTGCCCCCTGGATTCCACGCGACCATAGTTCAGCTATTACAGAAGAAGAATATATTGGTAGCATGGCATTAATTACCGGTCATCAAGCCACTTCAGGTAATCCCTGCGAAGGAAAACTCACCGATCAATTTGGCCAAATACATTATTTACTACTGGAGCCTGAAGAAGGAAAAATTTTCACTAAAGGAGACAAAGTGTTAATTATTTGCCGACTTTCTGCAACGCGATATTTGGCGGAAAACAATCCCTGGCCCCAAATATTGTAATTTATTAATCAAAAGGAAATTTAATAATGGATGATATTGTTAATTCTGTGCCCTCCTGGATGTTTACCGCGATTATTGCCGTATGCATTCTGTTTATTATTGGAATTATTTTCGCCAGGCTCTATCGTCGCGCTTCGGCAGAGCAAGCTTTTGTTCGTACTGGTTTAGGTGGGCAAAAAGTGGTAATGAGCGGTGGCGCAATCGTGATGCCGATCTTTCATGAAATAATCCCCATCAATATGAATACTCTGAAGCTGGAAGTCAGCCGCTCAACCATTGATAGCCTGATTACGAAAGATCGTATGCGCGTCGATGTAGTAGTCGCTTTCTTTGTGCGGGTAAAACCTTCAGTAGAAGGGATTGCCACCGCTGCCCAGACGCTGGGGCAACGCACCCTGTCGCCTGAAGACTTACGTATGTTGGTTGAAGATAAATTTGTCGATGCCCTCCGTGCAACAGCTGCGCAAATGACCATGCATGAGTTACAGGATACCCGCGAGAACTTCGTGCAGGGAGTACAAAATACCGTAGCTGAAGATCTGTCGAAAAACGGCCTGGAACTGGAAAGCGTTTCACTTACCAACTTTAACCAGACCTCGAAAGAACATTTCAATCCGAACAATGCCTTTGACGCCGAAGGTTTAACCAAACTGACTCAGGAGACGGAGCGTCGTCGTCGCGAACGTAACGAAGTTGAACAGGATGTAGAAGTTGCGGTGCGTGAGAAAAACCGTGATGCACTTTCGCGCAAGTTGGAGATTGAACAACAAGAAGCGTTTATGACGCTTGAGCAGGAGCAGCAGGTTAAAACCCGTACCGCTGAGCAGAATGCGAAAATTGCGGCTTTTGAAGCTGAACGTCGTCGTGAAGCAGAGCAGACGCGAATTCTGGCTGAACGACAGATTCAGGAAACAGAAATCGACCGCGAACAGGCCGTCCGCTCAAGAAAAGTTGAAGCTGAACGTGAAGTTCGCATTAAAGAGATCGAACAGCAGCAGGTCACCGAAATCGCTAACCAGACGAAATCGATCGCTATTGCCGCCAAATCGGAACAACAGTCCCAGGCAGAAGCGCGTGCTAACCTTGCACTCGCAGAAGCAGTAAGCGCCCAACAAAACGTTGAAACCACTCGCCAGACTGCCGAAGCCGATCGTGCCAAGCAGGTGGCGCTGATTGCCGCAGCGCAGGATGCGGAAACCAAAGCGGTTGAGCTGACCGTGCGGGCGAAAGCAGAGAAAGAAGCGGCAGAGATGCAGGCGGCGGCGATCGTTGAGTTAGCTGAAGCTACGCGTAAAAAAGGTCTGGCGGAAGCAGAAGCGCAACGTGCGCTGAACGATGCTATCAACGTACTTTCTGATGAACAAACCAGCCTTAAATTCAAACTGGCATTATTGCAGGCGCTGCCTGCGGTAATTGAGAAATCCGTTGAGCCGATGAAGTCGATCGATGGTATTAAGATCATACAGGTCGATGGACTGAATCGTGGTGGTACTGCGGGGGATGCAAACACGGGTAATGTGGGGGGCGGAAACCTGGCGGAACAAGCATTATCAGCCGCACTCTCTTACCGCACACAGGCACCGCTGATTGACTCCTTGCTCAATGAAATTGGCGTTTCAGGCGGCTCGCTGGCGGCATTGACTTCACCCTTAACCTCAACAACTCCCGTCGCCGAAAACGTAGAATAAATTTTCAGCTATGAACATCCCTGGCACAAAACGCCGGGGATTTTTTATATCTGCGTTCCGCTAAAAATTGCAAATGATCAGGTTGTTGCAACGTTTTGCGCGACCGCTCGGGGAAGGCAAAACTGCCACAGGGAAAGCATTGCGCGGGATCCGGCACTCATCAACAATCGGGAAGTCAGCAAGGGGCTGAAACGGGAAAGCCCCTCCCGAAGAAGGGGCCTTGTATAAGGAAAGGGTTATGATGAAGCTCGTCATCATACTGATTGTGTTGTTACTCGTAAGTTTCGCAGCTTATTAACAGCCAATCAGAGGGGGAGAAATCCTCCCTCACCCTTGTTCCTTTACTTTAGGTTGAAAAAAAATCAGCGTCAAGAAGGTTTCATTAACACATATCCCTGGCCCAAAAAGCCGGGGATTTTTTATATCTGCGTTCCGCTAAAAGGTGCAAATGCTCAGGACGTTGCAGCGTTTTGCGTGACCGCTCGGGGAAGGCAAAACTGCTTCAGGGAAAGCGTTGCGCGGGGTCCGGCGCTCATCAACAATCGGGGAGTCAGCAAGGGGCTGAAACGGGAAAGCCCCTCCCGAGGAAGGGGCCTTATAGAAGGAAAGGGTTATGATGAAGCTCGTCATCATACTGGTTGTGTTGTTACTGTTAAGTTTCCCGACTTACTAACAACTCATCAGAGGGGGGAGAAATCCTCCCTTACCCTTGTTCCTTTACTCTAGGTTGAAAAAACAACAGCGTCAATAGGCCTGCCATGTACGAAGCGAGATCTGTGAACCGCTTTCCGGTTAGCCTTTTTTATCCTGTTGGATCTTCTTGATAATGTTAGTGGTCGAGCAACCGTCTTCAAAGTTGAGCACCAACACTTCGCCGCCGTTGGCCCAGACTTCTTTACTCCCGGCGATCTCTTCCGGTTTGTAGTCACCGCCTTTCACCAGCAGGTCTGGCAGGATCCCGGCGATCAGACGCTGCGGCGTGTCTTCTTCAAACGACACTACCCAGTCGACCGCTTCCAGTGCGCCCAGCACAATCATACGCTGTTCGAGTGGGTTTACCGGGCGGGAATCCCCTTTCAGCCGTTTGGTGGAGGCATCGCTGTTGACGGCAACAATCAAGCGGTCACCCAGCTTGCGGGCATTTGCCAGATAAGAGACGTGCCCGGCATGTAGGATATCGAAGACACCGTTGGTCATTACCACTTTTTCACCACGTTTACGCGCTGCCGCTACAGCCAGCTTCAGTTCCTCTTCGGTCATCACGCCAAAGCCGGTATCTGCGCGTCCACGTACAGCGTTTTCCAGCTCGATCGGCGAAACCGTGGACGTCCCCAGTTTGCCGACCACCACACCAGCCGCCGCATTGGCAAAGAAGCAGGCTTCTTCCAGCGAATTACCCGCTGCCAGCGTTGCCGCCAGGACGCCAATCACCGTGTCGCCCGCACCGGTAACGTCATACACTTCCTGCGCCTGAGTTGGCATATGCAGCGGCGCTTTACCCGGTTGCAGCAGCGACATACCCTGTTCGGAACGGGTCACTAACAGAGCCGAGAGTTCGTAATCGGCAATCAGTTTCATGCCGCGCTCAACAATCTCTTCTTCGGTCTTACATTTACCGACAACAGCTTCAAATTCCGAGAGATTCGGCGTTAACAGCGTAGCGCCGCGGTAGCGCTCAAAATCGGTACCTTTTGGATCAATCAGCACCGGAACACCCGCTTTACGCGCCAGTTGGATCATCTGCTGTACGCTTGCCAGCGCACCTTTGGCGTAGTCAGAAAGCACCAGCGCGCCAATCGAACTCAGCGCCTGATTAATCCGCTCGTGCAGCGGCTGCGGATCAACACCTTCGAAACCTTCTTCAAAATCCAGACGGATCAGCTGTTGGTTGCGGGAAAGTACCCGTAATTTGGTGATGGTCGGATGCGTCGGTACAGAAACGAAGTCGCATTTGACGTTGACGTCGGCCAGAGATTTACTCAGCGCGCGCGCTGCATCGTCAATGCCCGTCAACCCGACCAGACGTGCATTAGCACCGAGAGAAGCGATATTCATCGCCACGTTAGCCGCGCCGCCCGGGCGTTCTTCGATGGTATTCACTTTAACCACGGGCACCGGCGCTTCCGGCGAGATACGGCTGGTGGGACCGTACCAGTAACGATCCAGCATCACATCACCAACCACCATCACTCCTGCTCGTTCAAACTCTGGCAGCGTTACTTTCATTCCTGTCTCCTGAGAGATTCAAAATTTGCGCGCGATAATACCATACTTCATTCTTCCACCAGCCACTTCTGCCAGCTTGCCCGCACCAAATCACGCTCTGCGGTGAAGCAATCCTCCGACACATGGCCCGGCAATTCCTGTAATGCCAGATGATGAAGTTCATCGCGAAGCGTCGTGTAAGCACGGGTCAGCGCCATCGCTTCCTGCTCTTCCATAATGTCGTTTTGCGCCAGCAGTTCCAGAATGCGCACGTTGTCTGACCAGCGCGTTAACTTCGGTTTTTCATGAGCGTAGCGCAACACCAGATATTGGGTAATAAATTCGATATCGGTAATTCCGCCTTCATCGGCTTTGATATCAAAGCGATCGCGATGTTTATTGCCGAGATGAGCGCGCATTTTCTCGCGCATTTCCCGCACTTCTGTTTGCAGGGTTTTGCCTTCGCGCGGCAGCGCCATAATCTCACGACGCACCGCGTCAAAGTGCGCGGTGAGCTGCGGATCGCCGTACACTACACGCGCACGCACCAGCGCCTGATGTTCCCACGTCCAGGCCTCGTTTTTCTGATAATCGGCAAATGCTTCTGCGGATGTCACCAGCATTCCCGCCGCCCCGGACGGACGCAGTCGAGCATCCACTTCATACAAAATGCCGGAAGAGGTACGCGTACTGAACAGATGCATAATGCGTTGCGCCAGACGCAGATAAAACTGCCGCCCGTCGATTTCCCGCTCACCGTCAGTCATCGCATCCATTGGGCAATCATGGAGGAAGATAAGGTCAAGATCGGAACTGTAGCCTAACTCCCAGCCGCCCAGCTTGCCGTAGCCGACCACCGCAAAACCACGCCCTTCGCGATCGTTCAGGTGATTTGGCTTACCGTAGCGGGCAACCATTTGAACCCACGCCTGCTGAACAACGGCGTCAATCATGGCTTCCGCCAGCCAGGTTAAGTGATCGCTCACTTTCATCACCGGTAGCGTACCGGCGATATCCGCTGCGGCGATGCGTAACAGCTGCGCCTGTTTGAACTGACGCAGCGCCTCAAGCTGTTGCTCTTCGTCATCTTCCGGCACGCGCAGCAAATACTGGCGCAACTCATCGCGGTAGGCATCGGTCGCCGTCGGCTGGTAAAGGGTGTTTGGATCGAGCAATTCATCCAGCAATAATGGATAACGCGCCAGCTGGCTGGCAATCATCGGCGACGCGGCACACAGAGAAATCAAATGTTTAAGCGCCGCGGGGAATTCACTGAGCAATTCTAAATAGGTGGTGCGGGTAACAATCCCCACCAGCAAGGCGGTAATGCGCGACAGCGTGACGGCAGCGTCTTCACGCGCACAGACATCACTTAGCAGATGTGGCATCAGATGGTCGAGCACCTGACGTCCTCGCGGCCCGATGGTGCGCTTATCCAGCTCTTTGCGGAAATCAGCAATCAGCGTTAGCACCTGTTTGCGATCATTTTCGCTAAGATGCGCCAGCACTGGCGTGGTGTCATCTTCCTGCAACGCATCCTGCCACAGCTCACGCCACTGTTCCGACAGCGACTCTTCCTGAGTTTCACTTTCATCGTCGCCAATCAATTCATTAAACACCCGGCGCACATTGGTCATATGTGCGGTCAGCGCCACGGTCAGTTGCGGCCAGTCAGCAAAGTCCATCGCCCACGCCAGCCGCGCACGGTTAAGCTCATCAGAAGGAAGCGTCTGGGTTTGTTCGTCGTTAATGCTTTGCAGCAGGTTTTCCAGACGCCGCAGGAACAGATACGCCACTCGCAATTGTTCAGCATCGTTTTCAGAAAGCAGATGCAGCGCGGCAATGACGCTGAGCGTTGGCAGTAAAGAGCGCGACTGCAGCGACGGTTCGCGCCCACCGCGAATGAGCTGGAACACCTGAACGATAAATTCAATTTCGCGAATGCCGCCTGCGCCGAGTTTGATATTGTCGGTCAAACCACGTCGACGCACTTCACGGGCAATCATCCCTTTCATGTTGCGCAGCGACTGAATCACGCTGAAATCGATGTAACGACGGAAAACAAACGGGCGCAGCATCGCACGCAACTCGTTAGCATAGACGCCTTCGCTATCGCCCATAATCCGCGCCTTGACCATCGCGTAACGCTCCCAGTCGCGCCCCTGCTCCTGGTAATAATCTTCCAGCGCCGCAAAGCTCAGCACCAGCGGGCCACTTTCGCCAAACGGACGCAGCCGCATATCCACGCGATAGACGAAGCCATCCTGCGTTGGTTGATCCAGCACTTTAATCAGCCGCTGCCCCATGCGGGTAAAAAACTGGGCGTTATCCAGTTCCCGGCGTCCACCCTGCGTACAACCATGTTCCGGCCAGGCAAAAATCAGATCGATATCAGAGGAGAAATTCAGTTCCCCGCCGCCCAGCTTACCCATGCCTAAAATCAGCAGCGGTTGCGCTTCGCCCTGCGCATTGCACGGCGTTCCCCACTCGCGGCAGCAGGCGTCATATAGCCAGTCACGCGCCGCAACAATCAGCGTCTCCGCCAGATAGCTGAGCTGCTGCAATATGCTCTCTTCAGTAACCAGTGCCAGCGTTTGCGCCCAGGCGATACGTACCATGATGCGCCGACGGAACAGCCGCAGCTCGCGCATTAACCCGGCTTCGTCACTCACATTACTGAGCGCCTCCTGCAACCATGCAACGTAATGCTGCCATTCGTCGGCCTGCGGCGGTTGGCTTTCCAGTTCCGTCAGCCACTCTGGATGCGCAATCACGCTGTCCTGCACAAAATCACTGAAAGTAAGTACTGACTTCGCCTGTGCGCTAAGTGATTCCTCGGCTAAAGGCTCTGGCAGCCGCTCAACAACGGTCTGCCAGTACTGCTGTAACGGTGAAGAGAGCGGCTTCATAAGCGATTTTATCCTTGCCTGATTAACGTTTTCCGCTGTGCAACCAGAACGGTTCCTGATTGTTTGCCTCATTACGGAAATGTTCAATTTCGATGCGTTGCCCGGTCGCAATAGCGTGATGCAGCCCCTGCCAGTTCTCCAGCCAGGCTTGCGCGACGACAGGATCATAGTAACCCGCCAGCAACAGTATTGAGTCAATATCACGCGTCAGGCGTGGCAACTGGTCACGGTAGCGATCGCCTAACGGCTGGCAGAAAACGCTTTTCAGTTCAGCGGCATGGCGGGAAAGATGGATATCGGCAAAGCGTTTGAAGGAGTCGCTGATTTTGCCCTGCGCTTTGGCATCTAAAAATGGCTGCCACGCTTTGCTTACCAACCATTCGGTCAACGCCAGCTTCGCCATTGCCGTTTCGGTAGAGTAGACCGCCGTCACGGCAGAAACCGCAGAAGCAATGGTCGCTTCGCATTGGGTCAGCAAATCACGTAAGTGAGTGCTCGCTTTACGCGGCACAATACCACCGAACAGCATCAGCGTATGACGGACCAGGCTAATGGCTGCCAGCACCTGTTCTTTCGCCGCATCGTTGCCGCGTACCCACAGTTCTTCATGATACTGCCATTGCGCTAACGCCAGCTCGAGCGCCGCTTCCAGCCCCTGTTCCACATCGGCTTTTGCCGCAACATGCAAAATGGTGGTCGGTTTGATTTCACGCGCCGGATTGCCCTGCGCCAGATGATAGCCACGCGCCGCTTTGCTCAGGCTGCCCTGGCGTAATCCGATTTGCGATACCAGTTGGTTCGCCAGTTTCAGCACCGCGCGCGTGTCGCCGCTAAGCAGCTCCAGTTCCAGCTCACAGATAGGTTCAGCAAATTCCCCCGCTTTCACCTCACCCTGATCGAGAGCGATTTCAATTCGGCTGCCATCGACCGCCACCAGCCATTTTTCGCGATAAAAATCGGTGCTGAACAGCGGTTGTACGCGGGAAGCGAGATCGGCGGGCAATTCGCCGTTCGGCCAGACTTCCGTCGGTAACTGCGCCAGGTCGAGCGTCGGTTCGCTCAACGCCACGTTATATTCCGGGCGCTGGTGTAAGCCGCCTGTCACTCTTCCTGCAACTTTCATGGTCATCTCATAGCGACCGTTTTCGCCACGAATACGTAAGCCCATATCGTGCCCACGCAACCAGTTATCCGGCGTTTCGTAGTAAATATTCAGTAACTGCACGGGGTCATGGTGCTCGCCGCCCAGCGTATTGAGATGGTCACGCAACGCCTCAACGGCGCTGTGATTAACAATAAACTTTAATTCGATTTCCTGAGCCATGGCCTTTACTTATCGGTTATGTCACATAAGTGACGATGAACGGCGAACTTAATGCGATCTTTTTTGTCAGTAGATAGTATTTTGCGCCAAATTGCCATGCAACGGGCAATTTGACGGGCGTAAAAGTTTGAAGCAGTGGCAAGACCTGACACAGAGGATTCCGATTGATGTCGAATGCTTTGCGTAGCGACACTGATGCCACTACTATCGTTCCACTTTCCATGACAATAACGACAGCCTGATGCCAAAATTACGCCTGATCGGATTAACTTTACTCGCACTTAGCGCGACTGCCGTCTCACACGCTGAAGAAACGCGCTATGTTTCTGACGAACTGAATACCTGGGTCCGTAGCGGTCCGGGAGATCATTATCGCCTCGTGGGCACGGTTAACGCCGGCGAGGAAGTGACCTTATTACAAACTGACGCCAACACCAATTATGCCCAGGTGAAAGACAGCTCTGGCCGTACCGCCTGGATCCCGTTGAAACAACTTAGCACTGAGCCAAGCCTGCGCTCCCGTGTGCCAGATCTGGAAAATCAGGTCAAAACTCTGACCGATAAACTCACCAATATCGATAACACCTGGAATCAGCGCACCGCAGAAATGCAGCAAAAAGTGGCGCAGAGCGACAGCGTGATCAACGGGTTAAAAGAAGAAAATCAGAAACTGAAAAACGAGCTGATTGTCGCGCAGAAAAAGGTCGATGCCGCCAGCGTACAGCTGGATGACAAACAGCGCACCATCATCATGCAATGGTTTATGTATGGCGGCGGCGTGCTGGGGCTTGGCTTGCTGCTCGGTCTGGTACTGCCGCACCTGATCCCAAGCCGCAAACGCAAAGATCGCTGGATGAACTAAATCGCCTTCTTCGTTGCACTGTCTTATTATTAGGAATTGTGTATTTGACGAAGGGATGATGGCGTGAAGATTTATCTGGTCGGTGGTGCTGTTCGGGATGCATTGTTAGGGCTACCGGTCAAAGACAGAGATTGGGTAGTGGTCGGCAGTACGCCACAGGAGATGCTCGACGCGGGCTACCAGCAGGTAGGCCGCGATTTTCCTGTGTTTCTGCATCCGCAAACGCATGAAGAGTATGCGCTGGCACGTACCGAACGGAAATCCGGCTCCGGTTACACCGGTTTTACCTGCTATGCCGCACCGGATGTCACGCTGGAAGATGATCTTAAGCGTCGCGATCTGACCATTAATGCGCTGGCCCAGGACGATAACGGCGAGATTATCGACCCGTACAACGGTCTGGGCGATCTGCAAAATCGTCTGTTGCGCCATGTTTCCCCCGCTTTTGGCGAAGATCCGTTACGCGTATTGCGCGTGGCGCGTTTTGCTGCGCGTTATGCCCACCTCGGTTTTCGTATTGCCGATGAAACTCTGACGCTGATGCGCGAGATGACCCATGCGGGTGAACTGGAACACCTGACGCCTGAACGGGTGTGGAAAGAGACGGAAAGCGCCCTCACCACCCGCAATCCCCAGGTGTTCTTCCAGGTACTGCGCGATTGCGGTGCACTTCGCGTTTTATTCCCGGAAATTGACGCCCTGTTTGGCGTTCCGGCCCCTGCCAGGTGGCATCCGGAAATCGACACGGGTATTCATACCTTAATGACGCTCTCAATGGCGGCGATGCTGAGTCCGCAGGTCGATGTCCGTTTCGCAACTTTATGCCACGATCTCGGTAAAGGACTGACGCCGCCAGAACTCTGGCCGCGTCATCATGGTCATGGCCCGGCGGGTGTTAAGTTAGTGGAACAACTATGCCAGCGTCTGCGCGTGCCAAATGAAATTCGCGATTTAGCCAGACTGGTGGCTGAGTTTCACGATCTCATCCACACCTTCCCAATGCTGAACCCAAAAACCATCGTCAAATTATTTGATTCCATCGATGCCTGGCGTAAACCGCAGCGTGTCGAGCAACTGGCGCTGACCAGCGAGGCTGACGTGCGCGGCAGAACCGGTTTTGAATCAGCGGACTACCCGCAAGGCCGTTGGTTGCGCGAAGCCTGGGAAGTGGCGCAGTCAGTGCCGACAAAAGCCGTCGTTGAAGCGGGATTTAAAGGCGTGGAGATTCGCGAGGAGCTGACCCGACGGCGGATTGCGGCGGTAGCCAGCTGGAAGGAACAACGTTGCCCAAAGCCTGAATGAGTATTGGGCATTTTGCCGGATGCGGCGTAAACGCCTTATCCGGCTACACGTCAACGACAGTTGTAGGCCAGATAAGACGCGCAAGCGTCGCATCAGGCGTTGATTGCCGGATGCGGCGTGAACGCCTTATTCGGCCTACGCAATCGTGGACAATGCCAGGCATCCGACACTATTCCTCAATCAAAAGAACACAACATACACCGCAGCCGCCACAATAAAGCGATAAATGGCGAACGGGATAAACGAAATGCGCTTAATCAATTGCAGGAAGGTTTTAATCGCTATCAGCGCCACCACAAAAGCGGTGATAAACCCAACGGCAAACATCGGGATATCGCCGGTTGTCAGGAAGCCCCAGCTTTTGTAGAGATCGAGCGCCGTTGCGCCCATCATCATCGGCACCGCTAGCAGGAACGAGAACTCGGAAGCAGCGTAACGGCTCACCCCCATCAGCATCCCACCTGAAATGGTCGCCCCGGAGCGGGAGAAACCCGGCCACAGCGCCAGACACTGGAAACAGCCAATCATAAACGCCTGACGATAGGTCATATCATCAAGACCCGGCGCACGCGGCTCTTTCGGCTTCAGGCATTCGGCGGCAATCAGCAACAAACCGCCAACGACCAGCGCATACATCACATTTATCGGGTTAAACAATGACTTAATCGTGTCGTGGAACAACAGCCCCAGTACCACCGCCGGAATCATCCCCAGCAAAATGTGGATCAGCGTTAAACGACCTTTGCTTTCTCCTTCGTGCTGCAACGGGCGGCCAAAGTGGATGCCAATCAGGCCAAACAGACGCCGCCAGAACATCACTACTACCGCCAGAATTGATCCTAACTGGATCACAACTTCAAAGGTTTTCGCCGTGTCGCCCTCAAACCCCAACAAGTGACCGACAATAATCATATGGCCCGTGCTGGATACCGGCAGAAATTCTGTCAATCCTTCGACCACACCCAATATTGCCGCTATCAGCAGCGAGTGCATATCGCTCATCAATAAACCCCTAAATTATTAAAATGTACCGCTTGTCCGAACTACTGCAGTATGACCAGGTTATAACCGTTTGGTTTAACAGCTGTAAAATTAATTATTTTCTTTCAGATTATTGCCACGCTCAATGATTACGCCAACATTCGCCGCCCGCGCCACTGCGCCTGGCTTGCTGAGTTTGATACGCACCCACGGCGAGTTGAAGCGTGCTAACAGCAGCTCCGCCACCTCTTCCGCCACGCGCTCCACCAGCGCAAAACGTGCCCCCTCGACGTGGCTGACCACCGTTTCTGCAATGTCAGCGTAGCTGAGGCAATCCGCCACATCATCACTTTTCGCCGCTTTACGGTTATCCCACGCCATTTCGATATCGAACACTAACTTCTGTTCGATGGTCTGTTCCCAGTCGTAAACACCAATAGTGGTGATTACCGAAAGTTGCTCTATAAATACAATATCCATCACGTCCTGCCTGCTTTTTGGCTAACCGGATACCACTTCCGGCGAAATGTGCGTATTATCCACAGATTCATCGTTGAACACGAATTTTCAAAACGGAACAGCTTATGAGTGCAATCGCGCCTGGAATGATCCTCATCGCGTACCTCTGCGGCTCCATTTCCAGTGCCATTCTGGTTTGCCGCTTGTGTGGGCTGCCCGATCCGCGAACCAGCGGCTCCGGCAATCCAGGCGCAACCAATGTGTTACGTATCGGTGGCAAGGGAGCAGCCGTAGCAGTACTGATTTTCGACGTTCTGAAAGGAATGTTGCCTGTCTGGGGCGCGTATGAATTAGGTGTCAGCCCATTCTGGCTAGGCTTAATTGCCATCGCCGCCTGTCTTGGACACATCTGGCCCGTTTTCTTCGGTTTTAAAGGAGGAAAAGGCGTTGCTACCGCTTTTGGTGCCATCGCACCAATTGGCTGGGATCTCACCGGAGTAATGGCGGGAACCTGGTTACTGACCGTGCTATTGAGCGGATACTCGTCGCTGGGAGCGATTGTCAGTGCACTGATTGCTCCGTTTTATGTCTGGTGGTTTAAGCCACAATTCACCTTCCCGGTTTCGATGCTCTCTTGCCTGATCCTGCTGCGTCATCATGACAACATCCAGCGTCTGTGGCGTCGTCAGGAGACAAAAATCTGGACGAAATTCAAAAGAAAGCGCGAAAAGGATCCCGAGTGATTTCTGGTGGATCTACATGACCTGATAGCCTTCATCGGGCTTGCCCAGCCATTGCTGGCACCATGCCGCCAGAAATTCCACGCAGACACGTAATTTCATGCTGCGATAGAGCGGCTCCCGGTAAACAGCCCAGATATTGGCGCTTTGTGCATACTCCGGCAATACTTGCACCAGTTTGCCACTCTCCAGAAACGGCAACACATCCCACTCGGAACGCAGCATAATCCCTTTGCCCTCCAGCGCCCATTGCAGCACAATCTCGCCGCTATTGGAGGAAAGATGCCCGCTTACCTTCACCGATTTTTTCTCCTGACCGTTCCCCAACTCCCATATTCCGTGGGTCATATCGCGCTCTTTGGTCACCAGACAGTCATGACGACTTAATTCCTGTAGGGATTGTGGCTGCGGATATTTTTGCAGATACTCAGGTGCTGCGCATAATATTCTTTTATTTTTTGTCAAAAGATGCGCAATATAATAATCAGGAATTTCGTCATTAATACGAATATCCAGATCAATATTATCCTGCACTAAATCAATTTGTCGATCGAACAATTCAAAATGCACCTGTAACTCAGGATAATTGCGCATCAGTTCGGTAATGGCTGGCGCAATATGGCTGCGCCCAAAACCAAAACTGCAACCAATACGAATCATCCCCTCCGGGCGCGTTTTGATTTGCGTGACGTCATCGACCAATCGCTGATATTGGGTGAGGATTTCCAACGCATGTTCGTAACAACGTTGACCACTTTCAGTCAGCGCCACGCCGCGAGCGGAACGGTTCAGCAGCGTTGTTGCCAGCGTATTTTCAAGGATTTGGATCCGCTTGGTGACAAATGCAGGCGTCTGCCCAAGCGTCGCCGCTGCAGCGCTAAAACTCCCGCTGTGGACGATTTCTACCAGTACCTGCAAGTCTTTGGCTAAAGGCCAGCTATTCAGCATCGTTAATTATCCGCAGTTGTGATAAGCGCAGTGTATTTCGCAAAACATTGCCATTCCCTGCTCTGGCGCAATATTCATTCTTATTTTCGCGTTGATTCACGAACTGTTAATTACATATTCACGGTGGCAAAAAATATAAAACCACATTTTTAGTGGTAGTTTGTAGCGGTGAATTTTTCCAGACAAATACAGAAACTGGAGTTGCCATGATGAGCGAAAGTAATAAGCAACAGGCAGTGAATAAGTTGACGGAGATTGTCGCTAACTTTACCGCCATGATTTCTACCCGAATGCCTGATGACGTGGTGGATAAACTAAAACAGCTAAAGGATGCCGAAACGTCGTCAATGGGGAAAATTATCTACCATACGATGTTCGACAACATGCAAAAAGCGATTGACCTGAATCGTCCTGCCTGTCAGGACACCGGGGAGATTATGTTCTTCGTTAAAGTCGGTTCCCGCTTCCCACTGCTTGGCGAGCTGCAAAGCATACTCAAACAAGCCGTGGAAGAGGCGACCATCAAAGCGCCACTGCGTCACAATGCGGTAGAAATTTTTGACGAAGTAAACACCGGCAAAAATACCGGTAGCGGCGTACCGTGGGTCACCTGGGATATCGTCCCCGACGGTGACGATGCGGAAATCGAAGTTTACATGGCAGGCGGCGGCTGCACGCTACCTGGCCGCTCGAAAGTATTAATGCCGTCAGAAGGCTACGAAGGCGTAGTGAAATTCGTCTTCGAAAATATCTCCACCCTCGCCGTAAACGCCTGTCCACCGGTACTGGTGGGCGTGGGCATCGCCACCTCGGTGGAAACCGCCGCCGTGCTCTCGCGAAAAGCCATTTTGCGCCCGATTGGCAGCCGCCACCCCAATCCAAAAGCGGCAGAGCTGGAGCTACGCCTGGAAGAAGGACTCAACCGTCTGGGGATTGGTCCACAAGGGCTGACTGGCAACAGTTCAGTGATGGGCGTGCATATCGAATCTGCCGCTCGCCATCCGTCAACCATCGGCGTTGCTGTTTCTACAGGCTGCTGGGCGCATCGTCGCGGCACACTGCGAGTTCATGCCGATCTCACCTTTGAAAATCTGTCTCACACCCGGAGCGCGTTATGAAAAAGATCCTGACAACCCCGATCAAAGCTGAAGATCTGCAAGATATTCGCGTCGGCGATGTGATCTACCTGACCGGTACGCTGGTGACCTGCCGCGACGTTTGTCACCGCCGCTTGATCGAACTGAAACGTCCGATCCCTTACGATCTCAACGGCAAAGCGATTTTCCACGCTGGCCCCATCGTGCGCAAAAACGGCGACAAATGGGAGATGGTCTCCGTCGGTCCGACAACCAGTATGCGTATGGAAAGTTTTGAACGTGAATTTATCGAGCAGACCGGCGTGAAACTGGTGGTCGGCAAAGGCGGAATGGGGCCGCTGACCGAAGAAGGCTGCCAGAAATTCAAGGCGCTACATGTGATTTTCCCGGCAGGCTGCGCGGTGCTGGCGGCAACCCAGGTGGAAGAGATTGAAGAGGTGCACTGGACAGAACTCGGGATGCCGGAGTCACTGTGGGTCTGCCGGGTCAAAGAGTTCGGCCCGCTGATTGTCTCTATTGATACCCACGGCAACAACCTGATAGCCGAAAACAAAAAGCTGTTCGCCGAACGCCGCGATCCCATCGTGGAAGAGATCTGCGAGCACGTCCATTACATCAAATAACCCTCCCGGAGAGGCTCGCCCCCTCTCCTTTTTCGCAGGCATAACACGATGAAACCTTCCACTGAATGGTGGCGATACCTTGCGCCGCTGGCGGTCATCGCCATTATTGCTCTAATTCCGGTTCCCGCAGGGCTGGAGAGTCATACCTGGCTCTACTTTGCCGTTTTTACTGGCGTAATCGTTGGACTGATCCTCGAACCCGTGCCAGGTGCCGTGGTGGCGATGGTGGGTATATCCATCATCGCCATACTCTCTCCCTGGCTGCTGTTCAGCCCGGAGCAGCTCGCTCAGCCAGGCTTTAAATTCACTGCAAAATCCCTCTCGTGGGCCGTTTCCGGTTTTTCTAATTCGGTTATCTGGCTGATTTTCGCCGCCTTTATGTTTGGCACAGGCTATGAAAAAACCGGGCTGGGGCGACGTATCGCGCTGATTCTGGTGAAAAAGATGGGGCATCGCACGCTGTTTCTTGGCTATGCGGTGATGTTCTCCGAGCTGATCCTGGCACCTGTCACACCGTCCAACTCGGCGCGTGGTGCGGGGATTATCTATCCCATCATCCGTAACCTGCCGCCGCTCTATCAATCACAACCAAACGACAGCAGTTCACGCAGTATTGGCTCGTACATCATGTGGATGGGGATTGTTGCCGACTGCGTGACCAGCGCCATTTTCCTGACGGCGATGGCACCAAACTTGCTGTTAATTGGACTGATGAAAAGCGCATCTCACGCCACGCTGAGTTGGGGCGACTGGTTCCTCGGGATGTTGCCGCTCAGTATTTTACTGGTCCTGCTGGTTCCCTGGCTGGCTTACGTGCTGTATCCGCCGGTACTGAAGTCTGGTGATCAGGTACCGCGCTGGGCAGAGACGGAACTGCAGGCAATGGGCCCGCTCTGTTCGCGTGAAAAACGGATGCTGGGGCTGATGGTAGGCGCGCTGGTGCTGTGGATTTTCGGCGGTGATTATATCGATGCCGCGATGGTCGGTTACAGCGTGGTGGCGCTGATGCTGCTTCTGCGCATTATCAGTTGGGACGACATTGTCAGTAATAAAGCCGCGTGGAACGTTTTCTTCTGGCTGGCCTCGCTTATCACCCTCGCGACCGGACTCAACAACACCGGTTTTATTAGCTGGTTTGGCAAACTGTTAGCAGGCAGCTTAAGCGGTTATTCGCCGACGATGGTGATGGTGGCGTTGATTGTGGTGTTTTATCTACTGCGCTACTTTTTCGCCAGCGCCACGGCGTATACCTCCGCTCTCGCACCGATGATGATTGCCGCTGCGCTGGCGATGCCGGAAATCCCGCTGCCGGTGTTCTGCCTGATGGTTGGTGCGGCAATTGGTCTGGGGAGCATTCTTACACCATACGCCACCGGCCCCAGTCCGATTTACTACGGCAGTGGTTATCTGCCAACGGCGGATTACTGGCGACTGGGGGCGATTTTTGGGCTGATATTCCTCGTATTGCTGGTGATTACCGGCTTACTGTGGATGCCCGTGGTGTTGCTTTAAGTGAGGACGGTGCCGGAAATTGCTCTCCGGCACCCAATAGTTTTACGCAGCCGGTAACTCCGCCAGCGGCCAGCGCGGACGCACGCTAACGCCGAGATCCGCCGTCGCGCCTGCTTTAAACCGCACCATTCCGGCATAGGCGATCATCGCACCGTTATCAGTACAAAATTCCGGACGCGCGTAGAACACTTCGCCGCGGCGTTTTTTCATCATTTCCGCCAGTTTCGCCCGCAGCGTGCGGTTAGCACTCACGCCGCCGGCCATTACCAGTCGCTTAAAGCCCGTCTGATCCAGCGCACGCTTACACTTAATCATCAACGTATCGACCACCGCATCTTCAAAGGCGCGGGCGATATCAGCACGCGTCTGGTCGTCGGTGCCGTTGTCACGAATCGTGTTCGCCGCAAAGGTTTTCAGACCAGAAAAGCTGAAATCCAGCCCCGGACGGTCGGTCATCGGACGCGGGAAAACAAAGCGCCCGGCAGTACCCTGAGCCGCCATTTTCGACAGTAACGGTCCGCCAGGATAATCCAGCCCCAGCAGCTTCGCGGTTTTATCAAACGCTTCACCGGCGGCATCATCGATAGACTCACCGAGCAACTCGTACTGACCAATGCCAGTCACGCTGATTAACTGCGTATGCCCGCCGGAAACCAGCAGCGCGACAAACGGAAATTCCGGCGGGTTATCTTCCAGCATCGGCGCTAACAGATGCCCTTCCATATGATGTACAGGGATCGCCGGAACGTTCCAGGCAAACGCCAGAGAACGCCCCACGGTCGCGCCAACCAGCAGTGCGCCGACTAATCCAGGGCCTGCGGTATAGGCCACAGCATCAATGTCTTTTGCCGTTAAACCAGACTCCTTTAGCGCCGCCTGGATCAACGGTACGGTTTTACGCACATGATCGCGGGAGGCCAGTTCAGGCACGACGCCGCCGTAGTCAGCGTGCAATTTCACCTGACTATACAATTGGTTGGCTAGCAAACCTTTTTCATCGTCGTAAATGGCGATGCCGGTTTCATCGCAGGAAGTTTCAATACCCAGTACACGCATGACTTGTTTTACCTCGCTTTATTACCGCGCAGTGTAGGACCAATGCGGGTTGATGTAAAACTTTGTTCGCCCCTGGAGAAAGCCTCGTGTATACTCCTCACCCTTATAAAAGTCCCTTTCAAAAAAGGCCGCGGTGCTTTACAAAGCAGCAGCAATTGCAGTAAAATTCCGCACCATTTTGAAATAAGCTGGCGTTGATGCCAGCGGCAAACCGAATTAATCAAAGGTGAGAGGCACATGCCGGTAATTAAAGTACGTGAAAACGAGCCGTTCGACGTAGCTCTGCGTCGCTTCAAGCGTTCCTGCGAAAAAGCAGGTGTTCTGGCGGAAGTTCGTCGTCGTGAGTTCTATGAAAAACCGACTACCGAACGTAAGCGCGCTAAAGCTTCTGCAGTGAAACGTCACGCGAAGAAACTGGCTCGCGAAAACGCACGCCGCACTCGTCTGTACTAATTCCCCGAGAGCGTTGCTCTCCGATCAGACCGAGTTGTAGTTGTAAGGCCGTGCTTCCGAAAGGAATGCGCGGCTTATTTTCGTTTATGAATTGCTAAAAATCGGGGCCTATGGCTGGACGAATCCCACGCGTATTCATTAATGATCTGCTGGCACGCACCGACATCGTCGATCTGATCGATGCCCGTGTGAAGCTGAAAAAGCAGGGCAAGAATTTCCACGCGTGTTGTCCATTCCACAACGAGAAAACCCCGTCCTTCACCGTTAACGGTGAGAAACAGTTTTACCACTGCTTTGGATGTGGCGCGCACGGCAACGCGATCGACTTCCTGATGAACTACGACAAGCTCGAGTTCGTCGAAACGGTCGAAGAGCTGGCGGCAATGCACAATCTTGAAGTGCCATTTGAAGCAGGTAGCGGCCCCAGCCAGATCGAGCGCCATCAGCGGCAAACGCTTTATCAGTTGATGGACGGTCTGAATACGTTTTACCAACAATCTTTACAGCAACCTGTTGCCACGTCTGCGCGCCAGTATCTGGAAAAACGCGGATTAAGCCACGAGGTTATCGCTCGCTTTGCGATTGGTTTTGCGCCCCCCGGCTGGGACAACGTCCTGAAGCGGTTTGGCGGCAATCCAGAAAATCGCCAGTCATTGATTGATGCGGGGATGTTGGTCACTAACGATCAGGGACGCAGTTACGATCGTTTCCGCGAGCGGGTGATGTTCCCCATTCGCGATAAACGCGGTCGGGTGATTGGTTTTGGCGGGCGTGTGCTGGGCAACGATACCCCCAAATACCTGAACTCGCCGGAAACAGACATTTTCCATAAAGGCCGCCAGCTTTACGGTCTTTATGAAGCGCAGCAGGATAACGCTGAACCCAATCGTCTGCTTGTGGTCGAAGGCTATATGGACGTGGTGGCGCTGGCGCAATACGGCATTAATTACGCCGTTGCGTCGTTAGGTACGTCAACCACCGCCGATCACATACAACTGTTGTTCCGCGCGACCAACAATGTCATTTGCTGTTATGACGGCGACCGTGCAGGCCGTGATGCCGCATGGCGAGCGCTGGAAACGGCGCTGCCTTACATGACAGACGGCCGTCAGCTACGCTTTATGTTTTTGCCTGATGGCGAAGACCCTGACACGCTGGTACGAAAAGAAGGTAAAGAAGCGTTTGAGGCGCGGATGGAGCAGGCGATGCCGCTTTCCGCATTTCTGTTTAACAGCCTGATGCCGCAAGTTGATCTGAGTACCCCTGACGGGCGCGCACGTTTGAGTACGCTGGCACTGCCATTGATATCGCAAGTGCCGGGCGAAACGCTGCGAATATATCTTCGTCAGGAATTAGGCAACAAATTAGGCATACTTGATGACAGCCAGCTTGAACGATTAATGCCAAAAGCGGCAGAGAGCGGCGTTTCTCGCCCTGTTCCGCAGCTAAAACGCACGACCATGCGTATACTTATAGGGTTGCTGGTGCAAAATCCAGAATTAGCGACGTTGGTCCCGCCGCTTGAGAATCTGGATGAAAATAAGCTCCCTGGACTTGGCTTATTCAGAGAACTGGTCAACACTTGTCTCTCCCAGCCAGGTCTGACCACCGGGCAACTTTTAGAGCACTATCGTGGTACAAATAATGCTGCCACCCTTGAAAAACTGTCGATGTGGGACGATATAGCAGATAAGAATATTGCTGAGCAAACCTTCACCGACTCACTCAACCATATGTTTGATTCGCTGCTTGAACTGCGTCAGGAAGAGTTAATCGCTCGTGAGCGCACGCATGGTTTAAGCAACGAAGAACGCCTGGAGCTCTGGACATTAAACCAGGAGCTGGCGAAAAAGTGATTTAACGGCTTAAGTGCCGAAGAGCGATCGGGAAGCCCCCGACAGCCGCACTGAGAGGCAGCGGCAAATATATAAGTACGCCCTCGTAATTATCGTTGGCGGTAAACAACCGTTGGATTTCAGCGTTAACGGCTGAAGGACATCGGGTCAATCGCCCAACACCAACCTCATGAAATAAGTGTGGATACCGTCTTATGGAGCAAAACCCGCAGTCACAGCTGAAACTTCTTGTCACCCGTGGTAAGGAGCAAGGCTATCTGACCTATGCCGAGGTCAATGACCATCTGCCGGAAGATATCGTCGATTCAGATCAGATCGAAGACATCATCCAAATGATCAACGACATGGGCATTCAGGTGATGGAAGAAGCACCGGATGCCGATGATCTGATGCTGGCTGAAAACACCGCGGACGAAGATGCTGCCGAAGCCGCCGCGCAGGTGCTTTCCAGCGTGGAATCTGAAATCGGGCGCACGACTGACCCGGTACGCATGTACATGCGTGAAATGGGCACCGTTGAACTGTTGACCCGCGAAGGCGAAATTGACATCGCTAAGCGTATTGAAGACGGGATCAACCAGGTTCAATGCTCCGTTGCTGAATATCCGGAAGCGATCACCTATCTGCTGGAACAGTACGATCGTGTTGAAGCAGAAGAAGCGCGTCTGTCCGATCTGATCACCGGCTTTGTTGACCCGAACGCAGAAGAAGATCTGGCACCTACCGCCACTCACGTCGGTTCTGAGCTTTCCCAGGAAGATCTGGACGATGACGAAGATGAAGACGAAGAAGATGGCGATGACGACAGCGCCGATGATGACAACAGCATCGACCCGGAACTGGCTCGCGAAAAATTTGCGGAACTGCGCGCTCAGTACGTTGTAACGCGTGACACCATCAAAGCGAAAGGTCGCAGTCACGCTGCCGCTCAGGAAGAGATCCTGAAACTGTCTGAAGTATTCAAACAGTTCCGCCTGGTGCCGAAGCAGTTTGACTACCTGGTCAACAGTATGCGCGTCATGATGGACCGCGTTCGTACGCAAGAACGTCTGATCATGAAGCTCTGCGTTGAGCAGTGCAAAATGCCGAAGAAAAACTTCATTACCCTGTTTACCGGCAACGAAACCAGCGATACCTGGTTCAACGCGGCAATTGCGATGAACAAGCCGTGGTCGGAAAAACTGCACGATGTCTCTGAAGAAGTGCATCGCGCCCTGCAGAAACTGCAGCAGATTGAAGAAGAAACCGGCCTGACCATCGAGCAGGTTAAAGATATCAACCGTCGTATGTCCATCGGTGAAGCGAAAGCCCGCCGTGCGAAGAAAGAGATGGTTGAAGCGAACTTACGTCTGGTTATTTCTATCGCCAAGAAATACACCAACCGTGGCTTGCAGTTCCTTGACCTGATTCAGGAAGGCAACATCGGTCTGATGAAAGCGGTTGATAAATTCGAATACCGCCGTGGTTACAAGTTCTCCACCTACGCAACCTGGTGGATCCGTCAGGCGATCACCCGCTCTATCGCGGATCAGGCGCGCACCATCCGTATTCCGGTGCATATGATTGAGACTATCAACAAACTCAACCGTATTTCTCGCCAGATGCTGCAAGAGATGGGCCGTGAACCGACGCCGGAAGAACTGGCTGAACGTATGCTGATGCCGGAAGACAAGATCCGCAAAGTGCTGAAGATCGCCAAAGAGCCAATCTCCATGGAAACGCCGATCGGTGATGATGAAGATTCGCATCTGGGGGATTTCATCGAGGATACCACCCTCGAGCTGCCGCTGGATTCTGCGACCACCGAAAGCCTGCGTGCGGCAACGCACGACGTGCTGGCTGGCCTGACCGCGCGTGAAGCAAAAGTTCTGCGTATGCGTTTCGGTATCGATATGAACACCGACCACACGCTGGAAGAAGTGGGTAAACAGTTCGACGTTACCCGCGAACGTATCCGTCAGATCGAAGCGAAGGCGCTGCGCAAACTGCGTCACCCGAGCCGTTCTGAAGTGTTGCGTAGCTTCCTGGACGATTAATCGGTAGGCCGGATCAGGCGTTACGCCGCACCCGGCACCTGTCCCTTTGCACAAACGCCACCTTTTCGGTGGCGTTTTTTATCGCCCACGCACTACCAGCGCCTGGTCCAGCTCGCGATACGCTTCAACCAGTTTCTCCAGTGAAACGCGACTTAAACCGCTGGGATTTGGCAGCACCCAAATCTGCGTCGAACCAATGGTGAGCGTTTGTTTCCCCCACTGTGCACCGCGCTGGCTGAATCCCTGTTCATATGCTTGTTTGCCCAGAATTGCCAACGCTTGCGGCTGATAATCTTCAATTTTTTCAATCAGCTTACGCCCACCTGCGTGTAGCTCTTGCTTTGAAATTTCATTGGCTTGCACCGTTGGACGGTCTACCAGTTTGGTGACGCCACAACGATAATCCAGCAGATGCTGTGCCTCCTGCGGCTTCAACTGACGGTCGGTAAACCCGGCCTGATATATCACCTTCCAGAAGCGATTTGCCGGATGAGCAAAGGGAAAACCAGTCCCGGCGGATGAAAGCCCAGGGTTGATACCGCAAAACACGACCCGTAACCCCGGAGCCAAAATATCCTCAACCATATTTACTCCTTTCTAACATCACCAGGAAAAGTATAACGGATTGAAAATACATTGTTTATAAAAACAGCAGGCGCGCGGTAATGGCTGGATTGCGACACGGAGTTACTTTATAATCCGCTACCATGGCCCCTTAGCTCAGTGGTTAGAGCAGGCGACTCATAATCGCTTGGTCGCTGGTTCAAGTCCAGCAGGGGCCACCAGACATAGCAAAGGCTGACGAGAAATCGTCAGCCTTTTTCTTTTTATATATCAGTTACTTTGCGTGCCAGTAAGCCGCCGCGCGTACCCGCTGTGGGTCATACTGTTCCGCTTCAAAGCGACGGCTTAAATTCTTAACGACTTTGCCTTCGCCGGTTATCCAGATGAAGTAATCATCGGCAGGGATTTGCATCTGCGCCAGACGCGCATCTACCGCCTGCTCATCATGTGCCAGCCATTCGATATTAAAACCATCAAGGTGCGCGAGATAATCCTGACAGGCGTTATCCCGCACGCTAACCAGCGCGCTAACTTGCGGTTTAACGGCAAGTTTGCTCAACGTTTCCAGGCGGCGGCGCAGTGCGGGCATTCCGGATTCATCGCAGACATACAGCTGATACGCGTAATCTTCCGGCACCACCAGCGAACCGCGCGGACCTGCCACCGTGAGTTTATCGCCCGGTTGGGCCTGCATTGCCCAGCTACTGGCGACGCCGTCTTCGTGAATAAAGAAATCAATCGCTAGTTCATGGCGTAGTTCGTCATACAACGGCGTATAGTCACGCGACGGTGGGCGTGGTCCTTCCGGCCAGACGATGCCCTCTTCCGTTACCGTTGGCGGCACAAAGTGAGCGTCAGGTTGAGGAAAGAAGAGTTTGCTGTGATCGTCAAAGCCGCGCGATGTAAAACCGTCCAGCGCCTCGCCGCCAAGGACAATGCGCTGAAAACCGGCGCTGATACGCTCAACGCGTAGCACAGTCAGTTCACGGAAGCGCAGATCATTGCGAACGCGCTGCGGGTAGCGAGGGGTGTTATTCATTGTTATCGCCTTCGTGATGGTAATCAGATATATCTAAATAAAACTCGCAAATGATAATGATTGTTAATCATGATAAATGCAAGCGATTTGTAGAACTGATATGTCTATAGTCTGATAAGACGAACCGCCTCTTCTCAGGCATCATTACTCAACGCCGGATGCGGCGTGAACGCCTTATCCGGCCTACGTGTGAGATGAGTCCACGTTTAAAAATCATTTTTACACTTGCAAGAGCTCTCATATCAGATATAAATTAGATATATCTAATTAAGCAAAAGGAGGCTGATATGAGCCATCATCACGAAGGGTGTTGTAAACATGAAGGCCAGCCACGCCATGAGGGCTGCTGCAAAGGTGAGAAGTCAGAACACGAGCACTGCGGACACGGTCACCAGCATGAACACGGTCAATGCTGCGGTGGTCGCCACGGTCGCGGCGGCGGTCGTCGACAACGTTTCTTTGGTCACGGTGAATTGCGTCTGGTGATTCTGGATATTCTCTCGCGCGATGACAGCCACGGTTACGAATTGATTAAAGCGATTGAGAATCTAACCCAAGGGAATTACACCCCAAGCCCGGGCGTCATCTACCCGACGCTGGATTTTCTGCAGGAGCAGTCGCTGATTACCATCCGCGAAGAGGAAGGTGGTAAGAAGCAGATTGCGCTGACCGAACAAGGCGCGCAGTGGCTGGAAGAAAACCGCGAACAGGTGGAGATGATTGAAGAACGCATCAAAGCGCGTTGCGTTGGCGCTGCGCTGCGCCAGAACCCGCAAATGAAGCGGGCGCTGGATAATTTTAAAGCGGTGCTGGATTTACGCGTCAACCAGAGTGATATCACTGATGCACAAATAAAAAAGATCATTGCGGTGATCGACCGCGCCGCTTTTGATATTACGCAACTGGATTAATCGCCGCATCAGGCATTGTGCTCCAACCGCCGGATCCGGCATACCGATTAATGCAGCACCGTCACCGCGTCTTCCAGTCGGCTGGCGCGGTGTTTCACCATCGCCGACACCTGCGCACTCTCTTCCACCAGCTCGGCATTTTTCTGGGTGATGAGGTTAAGCTCATCCACTGCACGGGTCAGGCTGGAAAGACCATCGGCCTGTTCCAGCGTTGAATGGCTAATCTGGGCAATCAACTGGGTGACGTTTTTCACCTGTGCCACAATATCTTCCATCGTACGTCCGGCGGCGTGTACCTGCTGCGAACCGGATTGCACCTTATCAGCACTGGCATCAATCAGCTTGCGAATATCGTTGGCAGCATTGGCGCTGCGGCTGGCTAAATGACGCACTTCCCCCGCCACCACTGCAAAACCTTTGCCCTGTTCGCCGGCTCGCGCCGCTTCCACCGCCGCATTCAGGGCCAGAATATTGGTCTGAAACGCAATATCGTTAATCAGCGAAGTAATGGTGCCAATGCGCTGGGTACTGTCGGCGATATCGTCCATAGTCTTGATCACCGTGGTCATCGCCTCCCCGCCCTGCACTGCTGCATTACTGGCAGTGATTGACAGTTTATCGGCAGCCGACGCCGTGGCAGAGTTCTGTTTCACCGACGCCGCCATTTGGTTCATGGTCGCCACCGTTTGCTGAACGTTATCAACTGTCTGCTGGGTATGTTCGTTCAGTTCATCGGTGCCTTTTGCTAGCGTCTCACTGCCATTTCTGACACTGGACACCTGGCTTGAGACATCGTTAATTAGCCAACGGCACATCAGGCCAAGCTGCCCTACCGCGCGTAATGTCAGCCCCAGCTCATCGCTGCGATTCAGATGCTCAACACTATTACGTTCTCCGGTCGCCACCTTTAGTGCCTGATGGGCAACATTTTCTATCGGGCGCACAATCTGCCATTCAAAACAGGCGCTTGCCAACAATACCACTAACGCACAGAGGATATACGTCACCACCGGGGCAGCAACAAACCAAAGCATGGCCGCCAGCAAGATAAACATCAGGGTTATCACTCCACGCGCCCGCCAGCGAAGCGGTAATGAAGGCAGTTTACCCAGCCAGCCTTTACGCACCACCAGGCCTTTATGAATACGCTTACCGGTACGTCCGGCGTTCAGCGCTTTGTACAGCGGCTCCACCGCCGCGATCTCTTCATCCGTCGCCCGGGTACGAATCGACATATAGCCACTGATTTTTCCCTCGCGCACCATCGGTACCGCATTGGCCCGCACCCAATAATGGTCACCATTTTTGCGGCGATTTTTCACGATGCCGCTCCAGGGCTCCCCTTTTTTCAGGGTGAACCACATATCCGCAAACGCCGCTTTTGGCATATCCGGGTGACGCACCATGTTGTGCGGCTGCCCTTGTAACTCTTGCAAGGTATAGCCGCTCACCTGCACAAAAGTGTCATTAGCATGAGTGATATAGCTTTGCAGATCGGTAGTGGACATCAGAGTGGTATCGTCCGCCAACGGGGTATTTTGCTGGGTGACATACGGATGAGAAGACATGTTCGCGTCCTGTGCAGGTTATATGGTTGTTAACTTCTTGTCAGAGTTTATGTCGGCCCCGCTGCGGTTATCTTTAACCGATTAATTTGATTTAGATCGCAATTTGCGATTAAAGCACAAATCTAATTCGTTGATTTAAAATACTTTCACTCTGTTACTATACGAAAACGTTAATTATCTTGCCCAAAAATCAGGCAATTATTGCCCTGAAAACGTGCATTTGCGCAGCAATTATCAAATCCATACCCGACAAAAACCGTGCAAAATAACAACGAATGTTAACAAATAGCATTAAATATTGCGCAAATGATAACCACATTTGTGTTTATCCCGATTTTCGCGATCGCAGCCGGAGTGGCGCAATCCCTGCAATACTTAAATCGGTATCATGTGATACGCGAGCCTCCGGAGCATATTTTGAACAGGTTACCTTCGAGCGCATCGGCTTTAGCGTGCAGCGCCCACGCCCTGAATCTCATTGAAAAGCGAACGCTGGATCATGAGGAGATGAAAGCACTTAACCGAGAGGTGATTGAATACTTCAAAGAGCATGTCAATCCGGGGTTTTTAGAGTATCGCAAATCTGTTACCGCCGGCGGGGATTACGGAGCCGTAGAGTGGCAAGCGGGAGGTTTAAATACGCTTGTCGACACCCAGGGACAGGAGTTTATCGACTGCCTGGGAGGTTTTGGAATTTTCAACGTGGGGCACCGTAATCCAGTTGTGGTTTCCGCCGTACAGAATCAACTTGCGAAACAACCACTGCACAGCCAGGAGCTACTCGATCCGTTACGGGCTATGCTGGCGAAAACCCTTGCTGCGCTAACGCCAGGTAAACTGAAATACAGCTTCTTCTGTAATAGCGGCACCGAGTCCGTTGAAGCGGCGCTGAAGCTGGCGAAGGCTTATCAGTCACCGCGCGGCAAATTTACTTTTATTGCCACCAGCGGCGCGTTCCACGGTAAATCACTTGGCGCGCTGTCGGCCACGGCGAAATCGACCTTCCGCAAACCGTTTATGCCACTGCTGCCAGGGTTCCGTCATGTGCCGTTTGGCAATATCGAAGCCATGCGCACGGCTCTTAATGAGTGCAAAAAAACCGGTGATGATGTGGCTGCGGTGATCCTCGAACCGATTCAGGGCGAAGGTGGCGTAATTCTGCCGCCGCCGGGCTATCTCACCGCCGTGCGTAAGCTGTGCGATGAGTTCGGCGCACTGATGATCCTCGATGAAGTACAAACGGGCATGGGGCGCACGGGCAAGATGTTTGCCTGCGAACATGAGAACGTTCAGCCGGACATTCTGTGTCTGGCAAAAGCCCTCGGCGGCGGCGTGATGCCGATTGGCGCGACCATCGCCACTGAAGAGGTGTTCTCAGTTCTGTTCGACAACCCGTTCCTGCATACCACCACCTTTGGCGGCAACCCGCTGGCCTGTGCGGCGGCGCTGGCGACCATCAATGTGTTGCTGGAGCAGAACTTACCGGCTCAGGCTGAACAAAAAGGCGATATGTTGTTAGACGGTTTCCGTCAACTGGCGCGGGAATATCCCGATCTGGTGCAGGAAGCACGTGGTAAAGGGATGTTGATGGCGATTGAGTTTGTTGATAACGAAATCGGCTATAACTTTGCCAGCGAGATGTTCCGCCAGCGCGTACTGGTGGCCGGAACGCTCAATAACGCCAAAACGATCCGCATTGAACCGCCACTGACACTGACCATTGAACAGTGTGAACTGGTGATCAAAGCGGCGCGTAAGGCGCTGGCGGCCATGCGAGTAAGTGTCGAAGAAGCGTAGTATCAAATCGGATGGCGATACGACGTCGCCATCCGATCTTTTTATACGACGCGTACGCCCGCAGGCATCATCCGCTCCGGCGTTAACAGCACGCTTTCACTGCCGTCATCGGTTTCCGCACACAACAGCATGCATTCCGACGTTTCACCACGCATTTTCGCTTTTTGCAGATTGCATAAGACCACCACCGTTTTTCCCATCAGCTCTTCTTCGCTGTAGTACGGCACCAGGCTGGTCACGGTTTGCAGCGTTTTTTCCCCCACATCAACCTGTACGATGTACAGCTTGTCGGCGTTTTCATGGCGTTTCACTTCCACAATCTTTCCGACGCGCATTTCCAGACGTGCAAAATCAGCGTAAGCCACGGTTTCCATTGCTTCCTCCCTTCGAGTAAAATTTTACTAAACTATAGCAAAAGTTTTTCTCAATCCTGTAGGCTAAAAATGGAGAATGCAGGCGTGATCACATTCGTGAGCCGCTGTGTTACCGTTACAGCGTCAAAGAAACGCGCTTTATTTACTGAAAACAGGTGACCCGATAAGCACTTCCTCTACAATGGAAGCGTACATCAGGGAAAGTAAAAAAGGTAAACATGGCAACACTAAAAGACATCGCAATCGAAGCTGGCGTATCCCTGGCGACAGTATCCAGGGTCTTAAATGACGATCCGACATTGAATGTGAAAGAAGAGACGAAACATCGCATTCTCGAGATCGCCGAAAAGCTGGAGTACAAGACCAGTAGCGCCCGTAAACTACAGACAGGCGCAGTCAACCAACACCATATTCTGGCTATCTACAGCTACCAGCAGGAGCTGGAGATCAACGATCCTTACTATCTGGCGATCCGCCACGGCATTGAAACTCAGTGCGAAAAGCTGGCGATCGAACTGACCAACTGTTATGAACACAGCGGATTACCAGACATTAAAAACGTCACCGGTATTTTAATTGTCGGCAAACCCACGCCCGCCCTGCGCGCCGCTGCCAGCGCGTTGACCGACAATATCTGTTTTATCGACTTTCACGAACCCGGCAGCGGTTACGATGCGGTGGATATCGATCTGGCACGCATCAGTAAAGAAATCATCGACTTCTATATCAACCAGGGCGTTAATCGTATTGGTTTTATTGGCGGTGAAGATGAGCCTGGCAAGGCGGATATTCGTGAGGTCGCCTTTGCGGAATATGGCCGACTGAAACAAGTGGTACGCGAAGAGGATATCTGGCGCGGCGGTTTTTCCAGTTCGTCGGGTTATGAACTGGCAAAACAAATGCTGGCGCGGGAAGACTATCCGAAGGCACTGTTTGTTGCTTCCGATTCCATTGCTATCGGCGTACTGCGGGCGATTCATGAACGTGGTCTGAACATCCCACAGGATATTTCGCTTATCAGCGTTAATGATATCCCCACCGCGCGATTTACCTTTCCGCCGCTCTCCACCGTGCGCATCCATTCCGAAATGATGGGAAGTCAGGGCGTAAACCTGGTGTATGAAAAAGCCCGCGATGGTCGCGCGCTGCCGCTGTTAGTCTTCGTTCCCAGCAAATTAAAACTGCGCGGCACGACCCGTTAAATCCCCTTACACACTGTCCGGCAGTCGTTTTTGCCGGACAGTGCTGCCGTTTATTTTCGTGATCCAGTTAAAGTAAATGCATTTACCCGCTACTTTTTAGTAAAAATTTTACTAAACTCCCCAGCAATTACACAAACTACCATCACCATGAATGGTTCCGATTTCTCTCTACCGGGAGGCCCTATGAATCGCTGGGAAAACATTCAGCTCACCCACGAAAACCGACTTGCGCCGCGTGCGTACTTTTTTTCATATGATTCTGTTGCGCAAGCGCGTACCTTTGCCCGCGAAACCAGCAGCCTGTTTCTGCCCTTAAGCGGTCAGTGGAATTTCCACTTTTTTGACCATCCGCTGCAAGTACCAGAAGCCTTCACCTCTGAGTTAATGGCTGACTGGGGGCATATTACCGTCCCCGCCATGTGGCAAATGGAAGGTCACGGCAAACTGCAATATACCGACGAAGGTTTTCCGTTCCCCATCGATGTGCCGTTTGTCCCCAGCGATAACCCAACCGGTGCCTATCAACGTATTTTCACCCTCAGCGACGGCTGGCAGGGTAAACAGACGCTGATTAAATTTGACGGCGTCGAAACCTATTTTGAAGTCTATGTTAACGGTCAGTATGTGGGGTTCAGCAAGGGCAGTCGCCTGACCGCAGAGTTTGACATCAGCGCGATGGTTAAAACCGGCGACAACCTGCTGTGTGTACGCGTGATGCAGTGGGCGGACTCTACCTACGTGGAAGACCAGGATATGTGGTGGTCGGCGGGGATCTTCCGCGATGTTTATCTGGTCGGAAAACACCTAACGCATATTAACGATTTCACCGTGCGTACCGACTTTGACGAAGCCTATTGCGATGCCACGCTTTCCTGCGAAGTGGTGCTGGAAAATCTCGCCGCCTCCCCTGTCGTAACGACGCTGGAATATACCCTGTTTGATGGCGAACGCGTGGTGCACAGCAGCGCCATTGATCATTTGGCAATTGAAAAACTGACCAGCGCCAGCTTTGCTTTTACTGTCGAACAGCCCCAGCAATGGTCAGCAGAATCCCCTTATCTTTACCATCTGGTCATGACGCTGAAAGACGCCGACGGCAACGTTCTGGAAGTGGTGCCACAACGCGTTGGCTTCCGTGATATCAAAGTGCGCGACGGTCTGTTCTGGATCAATAACCGTTATGTGATGCTGCACGGCGTCAACCGTCACGACAACGATCATCGCAAAGGCCGCGCCGTTGGAATGGATCGCGTCGAGAAAGATCTCCAGTTGATGAAGCAGCACAACATCAACTCCGTGCGTACCGCTCACTACCCGAACGATCCGCGTTTTTACGAACTGTGTGATATCTACGGCCTGTTTGTGATGGCGGAAACCGACGTCGAATCGCACGGCTTTGCTAACGTCGGCGATATCAGCCGCATTACCGACGATCCGCAGTGGGAAAAAGTCTACGTCGAGCGCATTGTTCGCCATATTCACGCGCAGAAAAACCATCCGTCGATCATCATCTGGTCGCTGGGCAATGAATCCGGCTATGGCTGTAACATCCGCGCGATGTACCACGCAGCGAAGGCGCTGGATGACACGCGACTGGTGCATTACGAAGAAGATCGCGATGCTGAAGTGGTCGATATTATTTCCACCATGTACACCCGCGTGCCGCTGATGAATGAGTTTGGTGAATACCCGCATCCGAAGCCGCGCATCATCTGTGAATATGCTCATGCGATGGGGAACGGACCGGGCGGGCTGACGGAGTACCAGAACGTCTTCTATAAGCACGATTGCATTCAGGGACATTATGTCTGGGAATGGTGCGACCACGGGATCCAGGCGCAGGATGACAACGGCAATGTCTGGTATAAATTCGGCGGCGACTACGGCGACTATCCCAACAACTATAACTTCTGTCTTGATGGTTTGATCTATTCCGATCAGACGCCGGGACCGGGCCTGAAAGAGTACAAACAGGTTATCGCGCCGGTAAAAATCCACGCGTTGGATCTGACTCGCGGCGAGTTGAAAGTCGAAAATAAACTGTGGTTTACCACGCTGGATGACTACACCCTGCACGCAGAGGTGCGCGCCGAAGGTGAAACACTCGCGACGCAGCAGATTAAACTGCGCGACGTTGCGCCGAACAGCGAAGCCCCCTTGCAGATCACGCTGCCACAGCTGGACGCCCGCGAAACGTTCCTCAACATTACGGTGACCAAAGATTCCCGCACCCGCTACAGCGAAGCCGGGCATTCTATCGCCACTTATCAGTTCCCGCTGAAGGAAAACACCGCGCAGCCAGTGCCTTTCGCACCAAATAATGCGCGTCCGCTGACGCTGGAAGACGATCGTTTGAGCTGCACCGTTCGCGGCTACAACTTCGCGATCACCTTCTCAAAAATGAGTGGCAAACCGACATCCTGGCAGGTGAATGGCGAGTCGCTGCTGACCCGCGAGCCAAAGATCAACTTCTTCAAGCCGATGATCGACAACCACAAGCAGGAGTACGAAGGGCTGTGGCAACCGAATCATTTGCAGATCATGCAGGAACATCTGCGCGACTTTGCCGTAGAACAGAGCGATGGTGAAGTGTTGATCATCAGCCGCACGGTTATAGCACCGCCGGTGTTTGACTTCGGGATGCGCTGCACCTACATCTGGCGCATCGCTGCAGATGGCCAGGTTAACGTGGCGCTTTCCGGCGAGCGTTACGGCGACTATCCGCACATCATTCCGTGCATCGGTTTCACCATGGGGATTAACGGCGAATACGATCAGGTGGCGTATTACGGTCGTGGACCGGGCGAAAACTACGCCGACAGCCAGCAGGCTAACATCATCGATATCTGGCGCAGCACCGTCGATGCCATGTTCGAGAACTATCCCTTCCCGCAGAACAACGGCAACCGTCAGCATGTCCGCTGGACGGCACTGACTAACCGCCACGGCAACGGTCTGCTGGTGGTTCCGCAGCGCCCAATTAACTTCAGCGCCTGGCACTATACCCAGGAAAACATCCACGCTTCCCAGCACTGTAACGAGCTGCAGCGCAGTGATGACATCACCCTGAATCTCGACCACCAGCTGCTTGGCCTCGGCTCCAACTCCTGGGGCAGCGAGGTGCTGGACTCCTGGCGCGTCTGGTTCCGTGACTTCAGCTACGGCTTTACGTTGCTGCCGGTTTCTGGCGGAGAAGCTACCGCGCAAAGCCTGGCGTCGTATGAGTTCGGCGCAGGGTTCTTTTCCACAAATTTGCACAGCGAGAATAAGCAATGAGGATCATCGATAACTTAGAACAGTTCCGCCAGATTTACGCCTCTGGCAAGAAGTGGCAACGCTGCGTTGAAGCGATTGAAAATATCGACAACATTCAGCCTGGCGTCGCCCACTCCATCGGTGATTCATTGACTTACCGCGTGGAGACAGACTCCGCGACCGATGCGCTATTTACCGGGCATCGACGCTATTTTGAAGTGCATTACTACCTGCAAGGGCAGCAAAAAATTGAATATGCGCCGAAAGAGACATTACAGGTCGTGGAATATTATCGTGATGAAACTGACCGTGAATATTTAAAAGGCTGCGGAGAAACCGTAGGGGTCCACGAAGGGCAAATCGTTATTTGCGATATCCATGAAGCATATCGGTTTATCTGCAATAACGCGGTCAAAAAAGTGGTTCTCAAAGTCACCATCGAAGATGGTTATTTCCATAACAAATAACAACTACGGCGGCAAAAGGAATTTGCCGCCACCGCTACCCTACTCATTTTCGGAGATGTGTTATGTCTGATACCAAACGTAATACAATCGGCAAATTCGGCTTGCTCTCGCTGACTTTTGCCGCCGTTTACAGCTTTAACAACGTTATCAATAATAATATTGAGCTTGGACTGGCCTCGGCACCGATGTTTTTCCTCGCGACGATTTTTTATTTTATTCCCTTCTGTCTGATCATCGCAGAATTTGTTTCGTTAAATAAAAACTCAGAAGCCGGTGTCTACGCGTGGGTAAAAAGTTCGCTGGGCGGACGTTGGGCATTTATTACTGCCTATACCTACTGGTTCGTAAACCTGTTCTTTTTCACCTCGCTGTTGCCGCGCGTTATTGCTTATGCTTCGTATGCCTTCCTCGGCTACGAATATATTATGACGCCGGTTGCCACCACCATTATCAGTATGGTGCTGTTCGCCTTCTCCACCTGGGTTTCCACCAACGGGGCGAAAATGTTGGGGCCAATTACCTCCGTCACTTCAACGCTGATGCTGCTGTTAACGCTCTCCTACATTTTACTGGCAGGTACGGCGCTGGTTGGCGGCGTACAGCCTGCTGACCCCATCACCGTTGACGCGATGATCCCGAACTTCAACTGGGCGTTCCTCGGCGTTACCACCTGGATCTTTATGGCCGCAGGTGGCGCGGAGTCCGTCGCTGTGTACGTTAACGACGTCAAAGGCGGTTCGAAATCGTTCGTTAAAGTGATCATCCTCGCCGGGATTTTTATCGGCGTACTGTATTCCGTCTCCTCGGTGCTGATTAACGTCTTCGTCAGCAGCAAAGAGTTGAAATTTACCGGCGGATCGGTGCAGGTATTCCACGGCATGGCGGCGTATTTTGGTCTACCGGAAGCGTTGATGAATCGCTTTGTCGGTCTGGTGTCCTTTACCGCAATGTTCGGTTCCCTGCTGATGTGGACCGCAACGCCGGTGAAAATTTTCTTCTCCGAAATCCCGGAAGGCATCTTTGGTAAGAAAACCGTCGAACTTAACGAAAACGGCGTTCCGGCGCGCGCAGCGTGGATCCAGTTCCTGATCGTCATCCCGCTGATGATTATCCCGATGCTCGGTTCCAATACCGTGCAGGATCTGATGAATACCATTATTAATATGACCGCCGCAGCGTCCATGCTTCCGCCGTTATTCATCATGCTGGCTTACCTGAATTTACGCGCCAAATTAGATCACCTGCCACGTGATTTCCGTATGGGCTCCCGCCGCACCGGTATTATCGTTGTTTCAATGCTGATTGCGATATTTGCCGTAGGGTTTGTCGCTTCGACATTCCCGACTGGCGCGAATATTCTGACCATCATTTTTTATAACGTCGGCGGTATTGTTATCTTCCTCGGCTTTGCGTGGTGGAAATACAGTAAATATATAAAGGGATTAACGGCTGAAGAGCGCCATATTGAAGCGACGCCAGCCAGCAATGTTGATTAAGCAGAATAATAAAAAATGAGCAGGCATTTTCCCTCTTCCTGGATGGGGAGAGGGAAAATAGTTTCTGCCTTTATATTTTTATAATTACAACGATAAAAGGCTGTACTTTTTCTTTAGCTCATGGATTAACACAATGAAATTAATCACTGCACCATGCAGAGCATTACTTGCTCTGCCGTTTTGCTACGCCTTTTCTGCGGCAGGAGAAGAAGCACGTCCGGCAGAACATGACGACACAAAAACACCCGCAATTACCTCGACATCTTCTCCTTCATTTCGTTTTTACGGTGAATTAGGGGTTGGTGGATATATGGATTTAGAGGGTGAGAATAAACATAAATACAGCGACGGCACCTATATTGAAGGTGGCCTGGAGATGAAGTACGGCTCCTGGTTCGGCCTCATTTACGGCGAAGGCTGGACCGTGCAGGCCGACCACGACGGTAATGCCTGGGTGCCTGACCATAGCTGGGGTGGTTTCGAAGGTGGGATTAACCGTTTCTATGGCGGTTATCGAACCAATGATGGCACCGAAATCATGCTCAGTCTGCGTCAGGATTCCTCGCTGGATGACCTACAATGGTGGGGCGACTTCACACCCGATCTGGGCTACGTCATTCCCAATACCCGCGACATTATGACCGCGCTGAAGGTGCAGAACTTAAGCGGCAACTTTCGTTATAGCGTCACCGCCACACCTGCCGGACATCATGACGAAAGCAAAGCATGGCTACATTTTGGCAAGTACGATCGCTACGACGACAAATACACCTATCCGGCAATGATGAACGGTTACATCCAGTATGACCTTGCCGAAGGCATCACCTGGATGAATGGTCTGGAAATTACCGACGGCACAGGACAACTCTATCTCACGGGCCTGCTTACCCCTAACTTTGCCGCTCGCGCCTGGCACCATACCGGACGCGCCGACGGGCTGGACGTACCGGGAAGTGAAAGCGGGATGATGGTGAGCGCCATGTATGAAGCGTTAAAGGGCGTTTATCTCTCCACCGCTTACACCTACGCCAAACATCGCCCTGACCACGCTGACGATGAAACCACCTCTTTCATGCAGTTTGGTATCTGGTACGAATATGGCGGCGGACGTTTCGCAACGGCTTTTGATAGCCGCTTCTACATGAAAAATGCCTCTAACGATCCCAGCGACCAAATCTTCCTGATGCAATATTTCTACTGGTAATAAGGACTGTAATTTCATGAAAATCAAAACTATTTTAACGCCAGTAACCTGCGCTCTGCTGATAAGTTTTTCCGCCCATGCCGCTAACGCCGACAATTATAAAAACGTGATTAACCGTACTGGTGCGCCGCAGTACATGAAGGATTACGATTACGACGATCACCAGCGTTTTAATCCGTTTTTCGATCTCGGAGCCTGGCATGGTCATCTGTTGCCAGACGGCCCTAACACTATGGGCGGTTTTCCAGGCGTTGCGCTGCTGACGGAAGAGTACATCAACTTTATGGCCAGCAATTTCGACCGCCTGACCGTCTGGCAGGACGGCAAGAAAGTCGACTTCACGCTGGAGGCATACAGTATTCCCGGCGCGCTGGTGCAAAAACTGACAGCAAAAGATGTGCAGGTCGAAATGACTCTGCGCTTCGCCACGCCGCGCACGTCACTACTGGAAACTAAAATCATCAGCAATAAACCGCTGGATCTGGTGTGGGATGGCGAACTGCTGGAAAAACTGGAAGCGAAAGAAGGGAAACCGCTTTCCGATAAAACCATTGCTGGCGAATACCCTGACTACCAGCGCAAAATCAGCGCCACCCGTGATGGCCTGAAAGTCACCTTTGGCAAAGTGCGCGCCACCTGGGATCTGCTGACCTCCGGTGAGTCAGAATATCAGGTGCATAAATCCCTGCCAGTGCAGACTGAAATCAACGGTAATCGCTTTACCAGTAAGGCGCATATCAACGGGTCGACGACGCTCTATACCACCTACTCCCACCTGCTGACCGCTCAGGAAGTTAGCAAAGAGCAAATGCAGATCCGCGATATTCTGGCGCGTCCGGCGTTTTACCTCACCGCCTCGCAGCAACGCTGGGAAGAGTATCTGAAGAAAGGGTTAACCAATCCGGATGCGACGCCGGAACAGACGCGCGTCGCAGTAAAAGCAATCGAAACGCTCAACGGTAACTGGCGTTCGCCTGGCGGGGCGGTGAAATATAACACCGTTACACCGTCGGTGACCGGGCGCTGGTTCTCCGGCAATCAGACCTGGCCGTGGGATACCTGGAAGCAGGCGTTTGCGATGGCGCATTTCAATCCGGATATCGCCAAAGAGAATATCCGCGCGGTCTTCTCCTGGCAGATCCAGCCAGGCGACCGCGTGCGTCCGCAGGATGTAGGCTTTGTCCCCGACCTGATAGCGTGGAACCTTAGCCCCGAGCGTGGTGGCGATGGCGGCAACTGGAACGAACGTAATACCAAACCCAGCCTTGCCGCCTGGTCGGTGATGGAAGTGTATAACGTCACCCAGGATAAAACCTGGCTGGCAGAGATGTACCCGAAACTGGTGGCCTATCACGACTGGTGGTTACGTAACCGCGATCACAACGGCAACGGCGTGCCGGAATATGGCGCGACCCGCGACAAAGCCCACAACACTGAGAGCGGCGAGATGCTGTTTACGGTGAAGAAAGGCAACAAAGAAGAGACGCAGTCTGGGCTGAACAACTACGCCCGCGTGGTGGAGAAAGGCCAGTACGACAGTCTGGAAATTCCGGCACAGGTTGCTGCATCGTGGGAATCGGGGCGTGATGATGCCGCCGTCTTTGGGTTTATCGACAAAGAACAGCTGGATAAATATGTCGCAAGCGGCGGCAAACGTAGCGACTGGACGGTGAAATTCGCCGAAAACCGCAGTCAGGACGGAACGTTGCTGGGGTACTCGCTATTGCAGGAGTCGGTGGATCAGGCCAGCTATATGTACAGCGATAACCATTATCTGGCGGAGATGGCAACCATCCTCGGTAAGCCAGAAGAGGCCCAACGCTATCGCCAGTTGGCACAGCAGCTCGCGGACTACATCAACACCTGTATGTTCGACCCGACTACCCAGTTCTACTATGACGTGCGCATTGAAGATAAACCGCTGGCGAACGGCTGCGCGGGCAAACCGATTGTCGAGCGCGGTAAAGGGCCGGAAGGCTGGTCGCCGCTGTTTAACGGTGCGGCAACGCAGGCCAACGCCGACGCGGTGGTGAAGGTGATGCTCGATCCTAAAGAGTTCAACACCTTTGTCCCGCTGGGAACGGCAGCGTTAACCAACCCGGCCTTTGGCGCGGATATCTACTGGCGCGGGCGCGTATGGGTGGATCAGTTCTGGTTTGGTCTGAAAGGGATGGAGCGTTACGGTTATCGCGATGATGCCCTGAAGCTGGCGGATACGTTCTTCCGGCACGCCAAAGGGTTAACCGCCGATGGACCAATTCAGGAAAATTACAACCCGCTGACAGGCGCACAGCAAGGCGCACCGAATTTCTCCTGGAGCGCCGCACATTTGTATATGTTGTATAACGATTTTTTCCGTAAGCAATAATTTGCAACGGCTGGCGGATGCGGCGTAAACGCCTTATCCGCCCTACATGTTCGTTCCCGTAGGCCGGATAAGACGCGACAAGCGTCGCATCCGGCATCTGCACCGCGCCACTGGCGGATGCGGCGTGAACGCCTTATCCGCCCTACATGTGCAATCCCCCTGGTCGGATAGGACCCGGCAAGCGTCGCATCCGGCGTTACCACCGGGCGTATTCTTTTTGAATCCCATCACAAACCCCGCACTCCCCTTTTCCCTTTTCTCCGGCGACGGCTAAATTAGAACTCATCCGACCACATAACAATTATTTTACATACTGGACAATTTTATGAGCTACCCGTCGCTGTTCGCCCCGCTGGATTTAGGTTTTACCACGTTAAAAAACCGCGTGTTGATGGGTTCAATGCACACCGGGCTGGAGGAATATCCGGACGGTGCCGAGCGGCTGGCAGCGTTTTATGCCGAACGCGCCCGTCACGGCGTGGCGCTGATTGTTAGCGGCGGCATTGCACCAGATTTAACAGGCGTTGGCATGGAAGGTGGCGCAATGCTCAACGACGCCAGCCAGATCCCACACCATCGCACCATTACCGAAGCGGTACATCAGGAAGGCGGCAAAATAGCCCTGCAAATTTTGCATACCGGGCGCTACAGCTACCAACCGCATCTGGTCGCTCCCTCTGCATTGCGGGCCCCCATCAACCGTTTCGTTCCTCACGAACTCACCCATGAAGAGATCCTGCAACTGATCGACGATTTTGCCCGCTGTGCGCAACTGGCGCGGGAGGCTGGATACGATGGCGTAGAGGTGATGGGTTCCGAAGGGTATTTGATCAACGAATTTCTGACGCTGCGCACCAATCAGCGTAGTGACCAGTGGGGCGGCGATTACCGCAACCGGATGCGATTTGCCGTAGAAGTAGTGCTTGCGGTGCGCGAACGCGTCGGCAACGACTTCATTATTATCTACCGGCTGTCGATGCTCGACCTGGTCGAAGGCGGCGGGACTTTTACCGAAACGGTAGAACTGGCGCAGGCCATTGAAGCGGCGGGCGCAACCATTATCAACACCGGAATAGGCTGGCATGAAGCGCGAATTCCGACCATCGCCACGCCAGTGCCGCGCGGCGCATTTAGCTGGGTCACGCGCAAACTGAAAGGTCACGTCTCGTTGCCGCTGGTGACCACCAACCGGATTAACGATCCGCAGGTTGCCGACGACATTCTCTCGCGCGGCGATGCCGATATGGTATCGATGGCGCGACCGTTTCTCGCTGATGCGGAACTGCTGTCAAAAGCGCAATCAGGGCGAGCCGATGAGATCAACACCTGCATTGGCTGCAACCAGGCCTGCCTCGATCAGATCTTCGTTGGCAAAGTCACCTCGTGCCTGGTGAATCCTCGTGCCTGCCATGAAACCAAAATGCCGATCCTTCCCGCCATGCAGAAAAAAAATCTGGCGGTGGTCGGTGCGGGACCAGCTGGGCTGGCGTTTGCGATCAACGCGGCGGCGCGTGGTCATCAGGTAACGTTGTTTGACGCGCACAGTGAGATCGGCGGACAGTTTAATATCGCCAAACAGATCCCCGGCAAAGAGGAGTTTTACGAAACGCTGCGCTATTACCGCCGGATGATCGAAGTAACGGGCGTGACGCTGAAACTCAATCACACCGTAACAGCGGATCAGTTACAGGCGTTCGATGAAACGATCCTCGCCAGTGGGATCGTGCCACGCGTTCCGCCTATCGACGGGATCGATCATCCGAAGGTATTGAGTTATCTCGATGTACTGCGCGACAAAGCGCCGGTGGGCAACAAAGTTGCCATCATCGGTTGTGGCGGGATTGGTTTTGATACGGCGATGTATTTAAGTCAGCCGGGCGAATCCACCAGCCAGAATATCGCCGGGTTCTGTAATGAATGGGGGATCGACAGCAGCCTACAACAGGCTGGTGGCTTAAGCCCGCAGGGAATGCAGATCCCGCGTAGCCCACGGCAGATTGTGATGCTCCAACGCAAAGCCAGCAAACCAGGACAAGGGTTAGGCAAAACTACCGGCTGGATCCATCGCACCACCCTACTCTCGCGCGGCGTGAAAATGATCCCTGGCGTAAGTTACCAGAAGATCGACGATGACGGGCTGCATGTGGTGATCAACGGCGAAACGCAGATAATAGCCGTGGATCATGTGGTGATCTGCGCAGGGCAAGAGCCAAACCGCACGCTGGCGCAACCGCTGATTGATAGCGGGAAAACGGTGCATTTAATTGGCGGCTGCGATGTAGCTATGGAGCTGGACGCACGACGGGCAATTGCCCAGGGAACACGGCTGGCGCTGGAGATTTAAATCGTTATTTGAAGCTCCGGATGCAACGCATATTATTCGGCCTACGGGTAACGTGCTGAACGTAGGCCGGATAAGGCGTTTACGCCGCATCCGGCAGGTAACTCCCAATCTTATCGACGACGCCCCAGCTTCACCGCTTTCAGCACCACAAATTTATTATTCGTCGCAATAGTGGTGCAGTTGCCGAAAATTTTCTTCAGTTTATGGAAGTAATCCAGGTGACGGTTGGCAACGATATACAACTCGCCGTTGATTTTCAGGCAGCGGCGGGCGTGGTGGAACATCTCCCAGGCGACGTTATCGGTCAGCGCATGTTGTTGGTGAAACGGCGGGTTGCAGAGCACAGCATTAAAACGGAAAGGCTCCACGCCGGAGAGCGCGTTGTTAATCATAAACTCGCAGCGATCCAATGCCTCTGGCATGTTGGTTTCAACGTTCAAACGGCTGGAAGCAACCGCCATCGGTGATTCATCGACAAACACCACTTTCGCCTGCGGGTTTTTATCAAGCAGCGTCAGACCAATAACGCCGTTACCACAGCCGAGATCGACAATCTCACCTTCGAGATTCTCTGGCAGATGTTGCATAAAGAAGCGTGCGCCAATATCCAGCCCGGTGCGGGAGAAGACATTCGCATGGTTGTGGATAGTCCAGTCAGTACCTTCCAGCTTCCAGCTAACGGTCTGCGGCGCATCGGCCAGCGGCGGTTCATTGAAAGTGCAATTAATCAGGCGCGCTTTTTTCCATGCCAGCGTAGTGGTGGTCGGGCCGAGCACTTTCTCGAATAGTTCCAGCGTGGAAGTGTGAATGTCACGGGCTTTGGCACCGGCAATAATACGTGTATCCGACGTGACTACTTTGCGCAGCGCACGCAGTTGCTGTTCCAGCAATGCCAGTGTTTTCGGCACTTTGATCAGCACCACACCCGGCTGTTGCGGGTAGTCGGCGGTGCTGTCGAGAAACTTCACGCTCGACTCATCAACCCCGTTGAGGCGTAAATTCTCGCGCGTCGCCAGTTCACTGATGTATGAGTCGCCAATGCTGTACGGCTTATGTTCCGCCAGCGCGCAGCTTAACGCACCAAAGGCATCATTCAGGATCAACACCGGGCCGCGGATTTCTGTGTCGTCCAACTGTTGCAGCAAATATTCATCCGCCGCTTCCCACGCCTGTAGCGGGTTAACGTCATCCGTCGCCGGAAAACGTTGTAGTGTCAGTGAACGGAAACCGTTGTCTAAGTGGCTCATCGGCCCTCCTGAATGATAAAATTTCGACATTGCCCCTGAAAAGGGTGCGTGAGTATACCCTTTTTCTCTTTTTCGTGGGCGGTTATGAGCAATCTTACTTATCTTCAGGGTTATCCCGAGCAGCTACTTTCCCAGGTGCGAACACTGATTAACGAACAGCGTCTGGGCGATGTGCTGGCAAAACGTTATCCGGGAACACACGACTACGCCACCGATAAAGCCCTCTGGCAATATACTCAGGATCTGAAAAATCAGTTTCTGCGCAATGCCCCGCCGATCAATAAAGTGATGTATGACAATAAGATCCATGTGCTAAAAAACGCGCTCGGGTTACATACCGCTGTTTCTCGTGTGCAGGGCGGCAAGCTGAAAGCAAAAGCAGAGATCCGCGTCGCTACCGTGTTTCGCAACGCGCCGGAACCGTTTTTGCGCATGATCGTGGTGCACGAGCTGGCGCACCTGAAGGAGAAAGAGCATAACAAAGCGTTCTATCAATTGTGCTGCCATATGGAGCCGCAGTACCACCAGCTTGAGTTCGACACCCGGCTGTGGCTAACGCAGTTGTCGCTTGGGCAGGACAAAATCTGAAAATGATGTCAGGCGTTATCTTTTCTTTCTTTAGCGCCTAAAATCGACCTCCCCCCTTTCGTTAAGGATAACGACCATGCTGCGCGCATTTGCCCGCCTTCTTCTCCGTATTTGTTTTTCTCGCCGGACTCTAAAGATTGCCTGCTTACTGTTACTTGTGGCAGGAGCGACCATTTTTATCGCCGATCGCGTAATAGTCAACGCCAGCAAACAGCTGACCTGGAGCGACGTCAACGTCGTTCCGGCGCGTAACGTGGGCTTATTGCTGGGGGCCAGGCCGGGTAATCGCTACTTTACCCGACGTATTGATACCGCAGCAGAGTTGTACCACGCCGGAAAAGTGAAATGGCTGTTAGTCAGTGGCGATAACGGACGTAAAAATTACGATGAAGCATCAGGTATGCAGCAGGCTTTGATCGCTAAAGGCGTACCGGCGAAAGTGATCTTCTGCGACTATGCCGGATTCTCAACGCTGGATTCGGTAGTGCGTGCCAAAAAGGTGTTTGGGGAAAACCATATCACCATTATCTCGCAAGAATTTCATAACCAACGCGCCATCTGGCTGGCAAAACAGTACGGTATCGACGCTATCGGGTTTAACGCGCCAGACCTCAATATGAAGCACGGTTTTTATACTCAACTGCGGGAGAAACTCGCTCGCGTCAGCGCGGTGATTGACGCAAAAATCCTCCATCGCCAGCCGAAATATCTCGGGCCATCGGTCATGATTGGGCCGTTTAGTGAGCATGGCTGTCCGGCGAAAGAATAATGCGTATCTGCGCACGTTGAAGATGAAAAAGGCGTGCTACATTGACGACAGAATCCCTTTATGGAGTATCCACGCGTTATGATACGTTTCGCTGTGATTGGTACGAACTGGATCACTCGCCAGTTCGTCGAGGCCGCCCATGAGAGCGGTAAATACAAGTTAACCGCCGTTTATTCCCGCAGCCTTGAGCAGGCTCAGCACTTCGCCAATGATTTTTCTGTCGAGCATCTGTTTACCTCGCTGGAAGCGATGGCGGAAAGCGATGCCATTGACGCGGTGTATATTGCCAGCCCGAATTCCCTGCACTTTTCCCAGGCACAACTTTTCCTTAGTCACAAAATTCATGTGATTTGCGAGAAACCGCTGGCGTCGAATCTGGCGGAAGTGGATGCCGCCATTGCCTGTGCGCGGGAAAATCAGGTGGTGCTGTTTGAGGCATTTAAAACAGCCAGCCTGCCGAACTTTCATTTGCTGCGCCAGGCGCTGCCGAAAGTAGGCAAACTGCGGAAAGTCTTTTTCAACTATTGCCAGTATTCCTCGCGGTATCAACGTTACCTGGATGGTGAGAATCCCAACACCTTTAATCCGGCATTCTCTAACGGTTCAATTATGGATATCGGCTTTTACTGCCTGGCGTCGGCGGTAGCGTTATTTGGTGAGCCGAAAAGCGTGCAGGCAACCGCCAGTTTACTGGCAAGTGGTGTAGATGCCCACGGCGTGGTGGTGATGGATTACGGTGATTTCAGCGTCACCTTGCAGCACTCAAAGGTCAGTGATTCTGTCCTGGCAAGCGAGATTCAGGGCGAAGCGGGATCGCTGGTGATTGAAAAACTGTCTGAATGCCAGAAAGTATGCTTCGTGCCGCGTGGCAGCCAGATGCAGGATCTCACCCAGCCGCAGCATATTAATACCATGCTCTACGAAGCAGAGCTGTTCGCTACCCTGGTGGATGAGCATCTGGTGGATCATCCAGGGCTGGCGGTCAGTCGCATCACAGCCAAACTGCTGACCGAGATCCGCCGCCAGACTGGGGTGATTTTTCCGGCAGATAGCGTAAAACAATAATTGCCAAAGTAAAACAGTGTAAAAGGTATGTAACAGACCATTGACTGACTGAATGGTCTGTCATACTTTGTTACCTGCAAAGGGGAGTAACTTCATTGCCGGTCGATCGTCATTACGATGTGTGAAAAACCACATCCGGTCACCGGGCAACCCGAAAGGAATACGCAGACGTATTCCTTTTTTGTTGTAAGTGAGACCTTGCCGGAAGGCGAGGTCTATGCATAAAAAGCAGCGGCTGACGTCTTCCGACGTTGGCCGTTTTTTTATGTGTAAGGAACTTCTATGAATACTGTCGGCACGCCGTTGCTATGGGGCGGATTCGCTGTTGTTGTCGCCATTATGCTGGCTATCGACCTGTTGTTGCAGGGGCGTCGTGGGGCACATGCCATGACCATGAAACAGGCTGCGGCCTGGTCGCTGGTCTGGGTGACGCTGTCGTTACTGTTTAACGCCGCTTTCTGGTGGTATCTGGTGCAAACCGAAGGTCGCGCCGTTGCCGATCCACAGGCACTGGCCTTTCTCACGGGTTATCTGATTGAGAAATCGCTGGCGGTCGATAACGTCTTTGTCTGGCTGATGTTGTTCAGCTATTTCTCCGTTCCGGCGGCATTACAACGTCGCGTGCTGGTGTATGGCGTGCTCGGGGCGATTGTTCTGCGTACCATCATGATCTTCACAGGCAGCTGGCTGATTTCGCAGTTCGACTGGATCCTGTATATCTTCGGTGCCTTCCTGCTGTTTACCGGCGTGAAGATGGCGCTCGCCCATGAAGATGAATCAGGCATTGGCGACAAGCCGCTGGTGCGCTGGCTACGCGGTCATTTGCGTATGACCGACACCATCGACAATGAGCATTTCTTTGTGCGTAAGAATGGCTTGCTGTATGCCACGCCGCTGATGCTGGTATTGATTCTGGTGGAATTGAGCGACGTGATTTTCGCCGTGGATAGCATTCCGGCTATCTTCGCCGTGACCACTGACCCGTTTATTGTGCTGACCTCAAACCTGTTTGCGATCCTCGGCCTGCGTGCGATGTATTTCCTGCTGGCGGGCGTAGCAGAGCGTTTCTCGATGCTCAAATATGGCCTGGCGGTGATTCTGGTGTTTATCGGTATCAAGATGCTGATTGTCGACTTCTACCATATTCCGATCGCCGTCTCGCTGGGCGTGGTGTTTGGCATCCTGGTGATGACGTTTATTATCAACGCCTGGGTGAATTATCGGCATGATAAGCAGCGGGGAGAATGATTCGCTGTATATTAAGCCATTACTAGAGATAACTCATTCCAGACAAAGGTGAGCTATTAATTATGTAATCGGCTTATAGCTCTTTACAAAAAGACCGCACGGGTGTTGGTGGCGTCAAAATCGCCGAAGCGTTCCCTGGAGGCCGGGGCGACGCGCATGGATGCGCGGCGAGGGCGCATCTTACAGGGACGTTACCTTGCGCCCGACCCGGTAGCCGCAAGGGATAAGCTGAGGGAACCGCGCAGCGGCGATTTTGTTCGCCAGAGCCTGGGGGTGCAGGGGGCGGCGGCGATTGGCCGCCCCCTGCGCGCTCCCTGCGCCAGTGACTTTATATGGCATAGCACATTAAAGGAGCGCAACCGTTCTCATATTCCAAATAGTTTTGCCCATATGTTATCTAATCAGCCTTAGTAGCCAGTCCTTCCCTCTGTTTATGTCAAATAAATGTAACCATTAAGTTGCAAAACATGACCTCTCTTTAAAATCCAGCATTTTTCGCTTCCCGAAGCTGTAACTTTCCTTATACTCGACCTTGCAAACACTTTGTTACATCCTGAAAGATGCGTCGACAGAACGCACCAGGGATGTGCGACAACACAATGAAAGGATCGAAAAATGACTACGCAACGTTCACCGGGGCTATTCCGGCGTCTGGCTCATGGCAGCCTGGTAAAACAAATCCTGGTCGGCCTTGTTCTGGGGATTCTTCTGGCATGGATCTCAAAACCCGCGGCGGAAGCTGTTGGTCTGTTAGGTACTTTGTTCGTCGGCGCACTGAAAGCTGTTGCCCCCATCCTGGTGTTGATGCTGGTAATGGCATCTATTGCTAACCACCAGCACGGGCAGAAAACCAATATCCGTCCTATTTTGTTCCTCTATCTGCTGGGCACCTTCTCTGCAGCTCTGGCCGCAGTAGTCTTCAGCTTTGCCTTCCCTTCTACCCTGCACTTGTCCAGTAGCGCGGGTGATATTTCGCCGCCGTCAGGCATTGTCGAAGTGATGCGCGGACTGGTAATGAGCATGGTTTCCAACCCCATTGACGCGCTGCTGAAAGGTAACTACATCGGGATCCTGGTGTGGGCAATTGGCCTCGGTTTCGCACTGCGTCACGGTAACGAAACCACCAAAAACCTGGTCAACGATATGTCGAATGCCGTCACCTTTATGGTGAAACTGGTCATTCGCTTCGCACCGATCGGTATTTTTGGGCTGGTTTCTTCTACCCTGGCAACCACCGGCTTCTCCACACTGTGGGGCTACGCGCAACTGCTGGTCGTGCTGGTTGGCTGTATGTTACTGGTGGCGCTGGTGGTTAACCCATTGCTGGTGTGGTGGAAAATTCGTCGTAACCCGTTCCCGCTGGTGCTGCTGTGCCTGCGCGAAAGCGGCGTGTATGCCTTCTTCACCCGCAGCTCTGCAGCTAACATTCCGGTGAATATGGCGCTGTGTGAAAAGCTGAATCTGGATCGCGATACCTATTCCGTTTCTATTCCGCTGGGTGCCACCATCAATATGGCGGGCGCAGCAATCACCATTACCGTGTTGACGCTGGCTGCGGTTAATACGCTGGGTATTCCGGTCGATCTGCCCACAGCGCTGCTGTTGAGCGTAGTGGCTTCTCTGTGTGCCTGTGGCGCATCCGGCGTGGCGGGGGGGTCTCTGCTGCTGATCCCACTGGCCTGTAATATGTTCGGTATTTCGAACGATATCGCCATGCAGGTGGTTGCCGTCGGCTTTATCATCGGCGTATTGCAGGACTCTTGCGAAACCGCGCTGAACTCTTCAACTGACGTGCTATTCACTGCGGCAGCTTGCCAGGCAGAAGACGATCGTCTGGCAAATAGCGCCCTGCGTAATTAATTGTTTAACCCCTTTCGTCTATGGCGGGAGGGGTTTTCTCTACTTTAAACGGATCAATTCCCCTTTTCTGCATCCGCCAGAAACGAATGATATTCAGGCCATTCATAAGCAGAAAACTACCCTCAATCATCGTGCCGCCTATCGACCCCGCCCAGAAGTTGTGAATCACCCAGCAACACGTTGAAAACCACATTACGCAGCGCATGGTGAGCCCTTTACAGCGGAACAGCGCCCAGGTACTGACAATCGTGCCGATAACCGGCAATAGTTCGACAGGATGATGGAACTTCGCGAGGCCAATTCCGCCAGTCAGCACAATAAAAATCGCCATTACCCATAAGCTGCGCGTGCGTAAGGTAATCAATGTACGAATGGCATTAAGGATGGCACTGGCACCAGCGGGATAGGTGCCCAGAAGAAAAAAATGTACGCCAATAACGGCGCTATAGACCGAAAGCTGCTTTTTGAAGCGACGTTCGTCACGATTGAAAAATGTTGTGATACCAATCAGAAAGGCGATGACACCCACGCCCTGGGCCAGCCAATACGCGGTCATGATAAATCCTTAGCAGGTATGGAAAAGCAAACGGCGCTTCACATTATGAAACGCCGTTTTTTATTAACAACTCATTTCGACTTTATAGCGTTACGCCGCTTTTGAAGATCGCCAGTTCGCGGAAGTCGTTACGCTCGTTACAGGTTTGCTTACCGTTGGCAAACTCAACGATGGTGTCGATAAATTCTTCCAGCAACTGCGGCATCGCTTTACCGTGGATCAGCTGACCCGCGTCAAAGTCGATCCAGTGTTTTTTCTTCGCCGCCAGTTCACTGTTGGTGGCGATTTTCACCGTCGGCACAAATCCACCATACGGCGTGCCACGACCAGTACTGAACAGCACCATATGGCAGCCCGCACCCGCCAGGGCGCTGGTCGCTACGGCATCGTTACCCGGCGCACTTAACAAGTTCAGCCCTGGCGTTTTCAGACGCTCGCCGTAACGCAGCACGTCAACCACGACGCTGGAACCCGCTTTCTGGGTACAGCCAAGTGATTTGTCTTCCAGCGTGGTGATACCGCCCGCTTTGTTCCCCGGCGATGGGTTTTCATAGATCGGCTGGTCATGGGCAATAAAGTACTGTTTGAAGTCGTTGACCATAGTGACCAGTTTTTCAAACGTTGCTTCGTCGCGGCAATGGTCCATCAGCAACTGCTCTGCGCCAAACATCTCCGGCACTTCGGTCAGTACGGTAGTACCGCCGTTAGCAATCACGTAGTCAGAGAAACGCCCCAGCATCGGGTTAGCAGTAATACCAGAAAGACCGTCAGAACCACCGCACTCCAGACCAAACTTCAGTTCGCTGAGTTTGCCTGGCTCGCGTTTATCGTTGCGCATCACGTTATACAGCTGATGCAAATGCTCGATCCCGGCTTCGATCTCATCATCCTGCTGTTGGCAGATCATGAAATGAACGCGTTCAGGATCGATATCGCCCAGCGTTTCACGGAATGCGGCAACCTGGTTGTTTTCACAGCCCAGACCAATCACCAGCACTGCGCCTGCGTTCGGGTGGCGCACCATGTTTTGCAGCATGGTGCGGGTATTAATGTGATCGTCGCCCAGCTGTGAGCAGCCGTAGGTGTGGCTGAAGAGGAACACGCCGTCGGTACCTTCAGCGTTGTTGGTCTCTTTCAGAAAACGGTTCTGGATCTGCCGCGCGATGCCGTTGACACAGCCCACGGTTGGCAGGATCCACAGCTCGTTACGCACCCCGACATCGCCGTTAGCGCGACGATAGATCTGCACTTCACGATCTGCCGCTTGCGCAGGCAGATCCTGAAAATCAGGTTGATAGCGATACTGCTCCAGATCGCTCAGATTCGTGCGCGTATTGTGGGCGTGAACGTGTTCCCCCGCCGCAATATCCGCCAATGCATAACCAATCGGCAGGCCATATTTGATGACGTTGGCCCCTTTTGCGATATTCGTTAACGCAAATTTATGTCCACGAGCAACATCCTGGCGCAGCCTAACAGTTTGGTTATCGACACTGACTTCTGTGCCTTCCGCCAAATCTGCTAAAGCGACCGCGACGTTATCCAGCGCATGGATCTTGATGTATTGCATATCAACCCCAGACCTTAGTTCAGTTCAATGGCGAAGTAGTCACGCGCATTGTTAAAGCAAATATTTTTCACCATCTCGCCCAGCAGGTTGATGTCCGCCGGTGCTTCGCCCGCTTCCACCCAGCGACCAATCATCTGGCACAGAATGCGGCGGAAGTATTCGTGACGGGTGTATGACAGGAAGCTACGGCTGTCAGTCAGCATACCGACAAAGCGGCTCAGCAAACCGAGCTGCGCCAGTTGGGTCATCTGACGTTCCATACCGTCTTTCTGATCGTTAAACCACCAGCCGGAACCGAACTGCATTTTGCCCGGCATACCTTCGCCCTGGAAGTTACCGATCATGGTGCCCAGCACTTCGTTATCGCGCGGGTTCAGGCAGTAGAGAATGGTTTTCGGCAGCAGGTTTTCTTCATTCTGCTTGCTCAGCAGCTTAGACAGCTCTTCCGCCATCGGACGGTCATTGATGGAGTCAAAGCCTACATCCGGCCCCAGCAGTTTGAACTGACGCAGGTTGTTATTACGCAGCGCGCCAATGTGGTACTGCTGTACCCAGCCGCGACGTGCATATTCGGCACCAAGGAACACCAGCACCGCAGTTTTGAACTGTGCCACTTCGTGCTCGCTCAGGGTTTCGCCAGCCAGACGGCGCGCCAGAATGCTGTCCAGTTCCGCTTCGTTCGCTTCAGCAAACATCACCACGTCCAACGCATGGTCAGACACTTTACAGCCGTGAGCGGCGAAGTGATCCAGACGTTTGGTCAGGGCAGTTTGCAGGTCAGCAAAGCGGCGAATGTCGGTATCGGAAACTTCGCCCAGCTTCGCCATGTAGTCGTTAAAGGTCGCCTGTTCGATGTTAAAGGCTTTGTCCGGACGCCAGCTCGGCAGCACTTTGATGGTGAAAGAGCCGTCTTTGGCGATCTCTGCGTGATGCTCCAGAGAATCGATCGGGTCATCGGTGGTGCCGACCATTTTCACGTTCATCTGCTGCATGATGCCGCGCGCGGAGAAGTTATCCTGCGCCAGCAGTTCGTTACATTCGTTCCAGATTTCATCGGCAGTTGACGGAGAAAGCAATTTGCCAGTGATACCGAACGGACGACGCAGTTCGAGGTGCGTCCAGTGGTATAACGGGTTGCCGATAGTGTGCGGAACAGTCGCCGCCCAGGCGTCAAATTTTTCACGGTCAGACGCATCACCAGTACACAGACGCTCAGCCACACCGTTGGTACGCATAGCGCGCCATTTGTAGTGATCGCCCTTCAACCAGATGTCATACAGGTTTTTAAAACGATAGTCTTCCGCAATCTGCTGCGGCGGCAAATGGCAATGGTAATCGAAAATCGGCTGGTCTTTTGCGTAGTCGTGATACAGACGGCGGGCAAATTCGGTATCTAACAGGAAATCTTCAGTCATAAACGGAGTCATTTTCGTCTTCCTCTCAACGAGTGAGCTAGCTTGCTTATGGTGCGATGCTGACAAAGTTATCACACCAATTTCCAGAGTCCGAAGATATTTTCGTGAGTTAGATCAATAAACGTAGTTAAAAAAATTACTCTCAAAGTGGTAAATCTCGCTGCAGGCCGCGCCAGTACTGGCCTCGCTGTCGTCAGGTAATGTCCCTACAAATATTCGCACATTTGTGATGGCTCTCACCTTTTAAAGTTGTATGACAAGTTATCTTTCTGCCGTCGCAAATCATAAGTCGACGGAATGCAAATTGCCGATTCATTCATTTGTTAGATGAATCGGGTTAACCGGTACGGAAGCCGAATTAGCACGAAACTTTCATGGCAACGTTCGGGGCGTGCCGGTTTTTTTTCGGTTACCCGGTCGTAACTAACATCTTCAGCCTCTGGCGGGATGATGGCCGCGCTTCCTGCGGATATAACAAAACGATGAGGTTTTACATGCGTAAAATTAAAGGGTTACGTTGGTATATGATCGCACTGGTGACGCTCGGCACCGTGCTTGGTTACCTGACGCGTAACACTGTGGCGGCAGCTGCGCCAACTCTGATGGAAGAGTTAAACATCTCCACCCAACAGTATTCCTATATCATCGCAGCCTATTCTGCTGCTTATACGGTCATGCAACCTGTAGCAGGTTATGTACTGGATGTGCTGGGTACGAAAATCGGTTATGCAATGTTTGCTGTGCTGTGGGCCGTGTTCTGTGGTGCCACCGCGCTGGCAGGTAGCTGGGGTGGCCTGGCGATTGCTCGTGGTGCGGTCGGTGCCGCGGAAGCAGCGATGATCCCGGCGGGTCTGAAAGCCAGCTCCGAATGGTTCCCGGCGAAAGAGCGTTCCATCGCGGTAGGTTACTTTAACGTAGGTTCTTCGATTGGTGCGATGATTGCGCCGCCGCTGGTGGTATGGGCAATCGTAATGCACAGCTGGCAGATGGCATTTATCATCTCCGGTGCATTGAGCTTTATCTGGGCGATGGCATGGCTGATTTTCTATAAACATCCGCGCGACCAGAAGCATCTGACCGATGAAGAACGCGACTATATTATTAATGGTCAGGAAGCCCAGCACCAGGTGAGCACGGCGAAGAAAATGTCCGTTGGTCAGATCCTGCGTAACCGTCAGTTCTGGGGTATCGCGCTGCCGCGTTTCCTGGCAGAACCGGCCTGGGGTACTTTTAACGCGTGGATCCCGCTGTTCATGTTTAAAGTTTACGGCTTTAACCTGAAAGAGATCGCGATGTTCGCCTGGATGCCGATGCTGTTTGCTGACCTCGGTTGTATCCTCGGTGGTTACCTGCCGCCGCTGTTCCAGCGTTGGTTTGGTGTGAACCTGATCGTTTCCCGTAAGATGGTCGTAACGCTGGGTGCTGTGCTGATGATTGGCCCGGGTATGATCGGTCTGTTCACCAACCCGTATGTCGCAATTATGCTGCTGTGTATCGGTGGTTTTGCCCACCAGGCACTGTCTGGCGCGCTGATTACGCTCTCTTCTGACGTGTTTGGTCGTAACGAAGTGGCAACGGCAAACGGTTTAACCGGGATGTCCGCATGGCTGGCAAGTACGCTGTTTGCGCTGGTTGTCGGTGCACTGGCTGACACCATTGGCTTCAGCCCGCTGTTCGCAGTTCTGGCAGTATTTGACCTGCTGGGTGCGCTGGTTATCTGGACCGTATTGCAGAACAAACCGGCGATTGAGGTGGCGCAGGAAACACATAACGATCCCGCACCGCAACATTAACGCTTCGTGTAAGTTTTAGTTTCCCTTCAAAGCCGCCTTCTCAGGCGGCTTTTTCATCACTGCGAGTAGAGCTAAACTCGCAAAAGTGGTATAACAAATATAGTCTGCCGTATCATGCCTGGAGCGCATATGGAAATCACTGAACCACGCCGTTTGTATCAACAACTTGCCGCTGACCTGAAAGAGCGCATCGAACAGGGCGTCTATCTGGTGGGTGATAAACTGCCTGCCGAGCGCTTTATTGCCGATGAAAAGAACGTCAGCCGTACGGTAGTTCGTGAAGCCATCATCATGCTGGAAGTTGAAGGCTATGTCGAAGTGCGTAAAGGTTCAGGTATTCACGTGGTTTCCAACCAGCCGCGCCATCAGCAGGCTGCGGACAATAATATGGAATTCGCCAATTACGGTCCGTTTGAGTTACTCCAGGCTCGCCAGCTCATCGAAAGTAATATTGCCGAGTTCGCGGCAACTCAGGTAACGAAACAGGACATCATGAAATTGATGGCCATCCAGGAGCAGGCGCGCGGCGAACAATGCTTCCGTGATTCCGAGTGGGATTTGCAGTTCCATATTCAGGTAGCCCTGGCGACGCAGAACTCCGCCCTGGCGGCTATCGTTGAAAAAATGTGGACCCAGCGTAGCCATAACCCGTACTGGAAAAAACTGCACGAACACATTGATTCCCGTACCGTCGATAACTGGTGTGATGACCACGATCAAATCCTCAAGGCGCTGATTCGCAAAGATCCTCATGCTGCTAAGCTGGCAATGTGGCAGCACCTGGAAAACACCAAGATCATGTTATTTAACGAAACCAGCGACGACTTCGAGTTCAATGCCGACCGTTATCTGTTCGCCGAAAACCCGGTGGTGCATCTCGATACAGCCACCAGCGGCAGTAAATGAAATTCCTGTCCGACAGGCGCTGCAATGCGCCTGTTTGTCTCGTCGGTAAGCGAAAAGTATAAAGTGTCAGCCTGTGTAAATCCTCTCGCCACCCTCCCCTGCATTCAGCAAAATCAGACTCCACGGACATGTAATTTTGATAACGAACAACGTTGACCTTTGTTACAATTAGATTCAATTTGAATTTATGTTTTTGAATGCTTTCTTATCTCACGATTTAACAGGGAATAGTTCAGGCTGTGTTGATGTATCAAACCCGCAGAACATACCAAAACAGCAATAACATTGCGGTAGTGCATCTTTTAAAACCAGCGTGGCGTTAACCGATTCACCAGGAATAATGAATGGAACTTTTGACCCAATTGCTGCAAGCCCTGTGGGCGCAGGATTTTGAAACCCTGGCCAATCCATCGATGATTGGCATGTTGTATTTTGTCTTGTTTGTAATTTTGTTCCTTGAAAACGGCTTGCTTCCGGCGGCCTTTTTACCGGGCGACAGTTTACTGGTATTGGTCGGCGTGTTGATTGCGAAAGGCGCGATGGGCTATCCGCAAACGATTCTGCTGCTGACCGTTGCCGCCAGCCTCGGCTGCTGGGTCAGCTATATTCAGGGGCGATGGCTGGGCAATACCCGCACCGTACAAAACTGGCTATCTCATTTACCCGCGCATTATCATCAACGCGCACACCATCTTTTTCATAAACACGGTTTATCGGCGCTGTTAATTGGTCGCTTTATTGCGTTTGTCAGAACACTGCTGCCGACGATTGCCGGGTTATCAGGGCTGAATAACGCGCGCTTTCAGTTTTTCAACTGGATGAGCGGTCTGCTGTGGGTATTGATCCTGACAACTCTGGGTTACATGCTCGGCAAAACGCCGGTATTTTTAAAGTACGAGGACCAGCTGATGTCATGTCTGATGCTGCTCCCGGTGGTGCTGCTGGTGTTTGGCCTGGCAGGTTCTCTGGTCGTGTTATGGAAAAAGAAATATGGAAATCGGCGGTAAGGGATGCAAATACCTCGCATGTCGCTTCGCCAGCTAGCCTGGTCCGGCGCTGTTTTACTTCTGGTCGGCACGCTGTTGCTGGCCTGGTCCGCGGTTCGCCAGCAAGAGTCTACGCTGGCGATTCGTGCCGTTCATCAAGGCACAACGATGCCAGACGGTTTTTCAATCTGGCATCACCTTGACGCTCATGGCATTCCTTTCAAAAGTATCACCCCCAAAAACGACACTCTGTTAATTACCTTTGACTCCAGCGACCAGAGCGCCGCTGCAAAAGCGGTCCTCGACAGAACATTGCCCCAAGGCTACATCATTGCGCAGCAGGACAATAACAGTCAGGCTATGCAGTGGCTGACCCGGCTACGGGATAACTCTCATCGCTTCGGATAACTTCCTGTTATCCGAAACAGATCACTCACTTTGGTGATTTCACCGTAACTGTCTATGATTAATGAGGCGGTGGTTAACACTACCGCTTCGTTGTCTGGACAATCGTTCCTTTGTAATAGGTCCGAATCACAATGGAAGGTTCAAGAATGAAATACCGCATCGCTTTAGCTGTTTCTCTTTTTGCTCTTAGTGCCGGTAGTTATGCCACTACCCTGTGTCAGGAAAAGGAGCAAAATATCCTTAAGGAAATCAGCTATGCCGAAAAACACCAAAACCAGAATCGTATTGACGGTCTGAATAAAGCCCTGAGTGAAGTCCGGGCCAACTGTTCAGATAGCCAGCTGCGTGCCGATCATCAGAAGAAAATCGCAAAGCAGAAAGATGAGGTGGCGGAACGCCAGCAAGATTTAGCCGAGGCGAAGCAAAAAGGCGATGCCGATAAGATTGCCAAACGCGAACGGAAACTGGCAGAAGCGCAGGAAGAGCTGAAAAAGCTGGAAGCGCGCGACTACTAACTCACAATAGTCACTACTTACTCACTTGGAGAAAACTATGTCGAAAGAACACACTACGGAACATCTGCGTGCTGAGTTGAAATCCCTTTCCGATACGCTGGAAGAGGTGCTTAGCTCATCTGGCGAGAAGTCGAAAGAAGAGTTGAGTAAGATTCGTAGCAAAGCGGAGCAGGCACTGAAACAGAGCCGTTATCGCCTGGGTGAAACCGGTGATGCCATCGCCAAACAAACCCGTGTCGCGGCGGCGCGTGCCGATGAGTATGTGCGTGAAAATCCATGGACGGGCGTGGGCATTGGCGCTGCAATCGGTGTAGTGCTCGGCGTTCTGCTGTCGCGTCGTTAATTATGGCGGACACTCATCACGCGCAAGGGCCCGGTAAAAGCGTTCTGGGCATCGGGCAGCGAATTGTTTCCATCATGGTTGAAATGGTGGAAACACGTCTGCGGCTGGCGGTGGTTGAGCTGGAAGAGGAAAAAGCTAATCTCTTTCAACTTTTACTGATGCTGGGCCTGACGATGCTTTTCGCTGCATTTGGTCTTATGAGCCTGATGGTGCTAATTATTTGGGCGGTTGATCCGCAATATCGCCTGAATGCGATGATTGCCACCACCGTGGTGTTGCTGCTACTGGCACTGATTGGCGGTATCTGGACGTTACGTAAATCGCGTAAATCCACCTTGCTGCGCCATACACGCCATGAGCTGGCAAACGATCGGCAGCTGCTCGAGGAGGAGTCCCGTGAGCAGTAAAGTCGAACGTGAACGACGTAAGGCGCAACTGCTTAGCCAGATCCAGCAACAACGGCTGGATCTTTCTGCCAGTCGTCGTGAATGGCTGGAGGCAACAGGCGCTTACGATCGTCGCTGGAATATGCTGCTAAGTCTGCGCTCCTGGGCGCTGGTTGGCAGTAGCGTGATGGCGATCTGGACGATTCGCCATCCTAATATGCTGGTCCGCTGGGCCAGACGCGGTTTTGGCGTATGGAGCGCCTGGCGTCTGGTTAAAACGACCCTCAAGCAGCAACAGCTTCGCGGTTAACTTCCCTCTGGCCGGAGCCATTCCGGCCTTACCCATCAAATTTTTTGAAGATTTTTGACAGTTTTCCTTGCTAACAATCATCATTCACCACGTTTATGATTCTCTCCATCGACAGCAACGACGCTAATACCGCGCCCTTGCACAAAAAAACAATCAGCAGCCTGAGTGGCGCAGTGGAGAGTATGATGAAAAAATTAGAAGATGTTGGTGTACTGGTAGCGCGCATTTTAATGCCGATTCTGTTTATTACCGCAGGCTGGGGAAAAATTACTGGTTACGCGGGTACCCAACAATATATGGAAGCGATGGGCGTCCCGGGTTTTATGCTGCCGCTGGTGATTCTGCTTGAGTTTGGTGGTGGTCTGGCAATCCTGTTCGGTTTCCTGACTCGCACCACAGCCCTGTTTACTGCGGGCTTTACGCTGCTGACGGCATTTTTATTTCACAGCAACTTTGCTGAAGGCGTCAACTCGCTGATGTTCATGAAAAACCTGACAATTTCTGGCGGATTCCTGCTGCTGGCAATTACCGGTCCGGGCGCGTATAGCATCGACCGCCTGCTGAATAAAAAGTGGTAAGCACGCGCTATACTTAATGCTAAAAAACGAGGAGGAAGCTCCTCGTTTTTGCTATTGGAGGAGAGAAAAATGGGTCAACTGATTGACGGCGTCTGGCATGACACCTGGTACGATACCAAATCTACCGGCGGTAAATTTCAACGTTCAGCTTCCGCATTTCGTAACTGGCTCACTGCCGATGGCGCTCCAGGCCCCACTGGCACAGGCGGTTTTATCGCAGAGAAAGATCGTTATCATCTCTATGTTTCACTCGCCTGCCCGTGGGCGCACCGCACGCTGATCATGCGCAAACTCAAAGGACTGGAACCGTTTATTTCCGTTTCCGTAGTGAACCCGCTGATGCTGGAAAACGGCTGGACCTTTGACGACAGTTTTCCGGGAGCAACCGGAGACACGCTCTATCAACATGAATTTTTGTATCAGCTTTATCTCCACGCCGATCCACACTACAGCGGACGAGTTACTGTTCCCGTGCTGTGGGACAAAAAGAACCACACCATCGTCAGCAACGAATCAGCAGAAATCATCCGCATGTTTAATACCGCGTTTGATGCGCTGGGCGCGAAAGCGGGTGATTACTACCCACCAGCCCTGCAAACGAAAATTGACGAACTTAACGGCTGGATTTATGACACCGTTAACAACGGCGTGTATAAAGCTGGTTTTGCCACCAGCCAGCAAGCCTACGACGAAGCGGTGGAGAAAGTGTTTGAATCGCTGGCGCGACTGGAACAGATTTTAGGTCAGCATCGTTACCTGACCGGCAACCAGCTAACCGAAGCCGATATTCGCCTGTGGACCACGCTGGTCCGTTTTGATCCAGTGTATGTGACCCACTTCAAGTGTGATAAGCACCGCATCAGCGATTACTTTAATCTGTATGGCTTCCTGCGTGATATCTACCAGATGCCGGGAATTGCCGAAACAGTCAATTTCGATCACATCCGTAATCATTACTTCCGCAGCCATAAGACCATCAACCCTACGGGGATTATTTCAATTGGTCCGTGGCAGGATCTCGATGAACCGCATGGACGAGATGTTCGCTTCGGTTAAAAAAAGGCACCTTACGAGGTGCCTCTGATAATTAGCTAAGTGCATGTTGTTCATGTCGGATGCGGCGTGAACGCCTTATCAAACCTACAAAACATTTATATTCAATATGTTGCAATGACCGCGCAGGCCAGATAAGCGTAGCGCATCTGGCGATTTTGCGCTTGTCATCAGTCTTAGCGCGCCTTCACAGCACTTTATTAATTCCTTGAACGAATATTTACTGCCATTTCATTCACGTCTATTCTTAATTTGCTGCTTTAAAAACAAGTGATTGAGCAAAATTGAGGCAAAAATGGACTGGTATCTGAAAGTACTAAAAAATTATGTCGGTTTCCGGGGTCGTGCGCGGCGCAAAGAGTACTGGATGTTTATTCTGGTCAACATCATCTTTACGTTCGTGCTGGGGCTGCTGGATAAAATGTTAGGCTGGCAACGCGCTGGTGGCGAAGGCATCCTGACGACAATCTACGGTATTCTGGTGTTTTTACCGTGGTGGGCAGTTCAGTTCCGCCGCCTGCACGACACCGACCGCTCGGCGTGGTGGGCACTGCTATTCTTAATCCCGTTTATCGGCTGGCTTATTATCATCGTCTTTAACTGCCAGGCGGGTACGCCAGGCGAAAACCGCTTTGGACCTGATCCAAAACTGGAACCTTAAAACAAATCTGCTCGCCGGATGTCTGACTCATCCGGCTTTTATCATCATGTTGATGAATGAATAATTTACTAATGTTTATTTAAAATATTTCAATATCGTTATATAAATTACCTATAAAAAATAACCATGTATTTATCTTAAATATCAAAACCTTTATAACATCCGAAAAAGAAAGATACGAATAGCATTTACACAATACCCGGAATAGACTTTCGTCACTTTTAATTAAAGGGATGTTTTTATGCAGTGGTATTTATCCGTATTAAAAAATTATGTTGGTTTCTCTGGTCGCGCACGTCGTAAAGAGTATTGGATGTTTACTCTGATTAACGCCATCGTCGGCGCTATTATCAATGTCATTCAATTGATTTTAGGTCTGGAGCTTCCATATTTGTCTATGCTTTATTTGCTGGCAACCTTCCTTCCCGTCCTTGCGCTTGCTATCCGTCGCTTACACGATACCGACCGTTCAGGTGCCTGGGCCTTGCTCTTTTTTGTTCCGTTTATTGGCTGGCTCGTGCTTCTGGTTTTTTTCTGCATAGAAGGTACTTCTGGCAGCAATCGTTACGGAAACGATCCGAAGTTTGGTTCAAATTAATCTTAGAATTGGGGCGATATTTCGCCCCTTTTTATTAACAATAATAAATATTATTTTCCGTTAAAAAGTTTGGGAATTTCCCGCAGACACCAGGATTTCGCTTCCCCCATACTGTCACGACGCCAGGCCATAATAATATCGATCTCGCTGGTCGATTCCGGGCTGACGACACGCAACCGCCCTTCCGCAATATCTTTTTCGACCATCGGATACGGCATCGTCGCCACGCCAAGCCCCGCCAGTAATGCCTGACGTTTATCTTCAATCGTGCTCACCGTTAAGCGCGGCTGTTTGTCCAGCAGCTGTACAGTCAACACCGGGCGCTCACGAGCGGTATCCGCCACCGCAATTCCACGATATTTCAAACGCGTCACTTCAGATAACGGTTCCGGCTCCTGATGAATCGGGTGATCAGGCGCGGCAACGTAGACGTTCATTAACGTATAGAGCTTGCGCGAGTTGATCTCCGACGAGGAACGAAAATGCATATCCGGCGCGATAACAATATCCGCCCGCCCCTGCTCCAGCCGTTCCCACGCCCCCGCCAGCACTTCTGTGATGATTGCCAGTTGGGTATTGGCTTTTGCCGCCAGTTTGTCGATTAACGGGAAAAAGGCAGGTGTCGGTACCAGCGCTTCGGTCACAATGGTGAGATGCGTTTCCCAACCGCGCGCGAGAGCTTCCGCATCAGTAGTCAGTTTATCTGCGGCTTCCAGCAAAACGCGCCCTCGCTCCAACAACATCCTCCCGACATTGGTGAATTTGGTGCGATGGCCCGAGCGGTCAAACAGCACCACATCCAGCTCTTCTTCCAGTTTTTGCATGGTGTAGCTAAGTGCGGAAGGCACGCGTCCCAGCTCATCCGCTGCCGCCGCAAAACTGCCCCGGCGATCGATCGCATCCATAACCCGTAGTGCTTCCAGCGTTAATGCCCTTTCTTTGGCCATTTCGTTCTCATTCAGGAAATTTGAACATACCGGGCAGAATATCTGGCTAACAATGTAGCGTCCAGCCCCTTACCATAAAAGGAAGTAAAGAGAGGTCAAGAATTATGATTACTACCCGAACTGCCAGGCAGTGTGGACAAGCAGACTACGGATGGTTGCAGGCCCGGTATACTTTTTCCTTTGGACACTACTTCGACCCGAAATTGTTAGGCTATGCCTCCCTGCGTGTGCTTAACCAGGAAGTGCTGGCCCCAGGTGCCGCCTTTCAGCCGCGAACCTATCCCAAAGTCGATATTTTAAATGTGATTCTGGATGGAGAAGCAGAGTATCGCGACAGCGAAGGCAATCATGTTCAGGCCAGCGCCGGAGAGGCGTTGCTGCTCTCTACCCAGCCGGGTGTCAGCTATAGCGAACACAATCTCAGCAAAGACAAACCGTTAACACGAATGCAGCTTTGGCTGGACGCCTGCCCGCAGCGAGAGAATCCGCTGATTCAAAAGCTGGCGCTTAATATGGGCAAGCAGCAATTAATCGCCTCGCCAGAGGGTGCGATGGGAAGCCTGCAATTACGCCAGCAAGTATGGCTGCACCATATCGTGCTCGACAAAGGCGAAAGTGCGAATTTCCAGTTGCATGGACCACGCGCGTATTTGCAATCGATTCACGGGAAATTTCATGCGATTACGCATCATGAAGAGAAAGCGGCGCTGACCTGCGGTGATGGGGCGTTTATTCGTGACGAGGCTAACATTACGCTGGTTGCCGATTCCCCACTGCGCGCTTTGCTGATAGATTTGCCTGTCTAGTTGTTTTTACAGGGAGATGATGATGAGTAAAAAATCGGCCAAAAAGCGCCAGCCAGTGAAGCCCGTGGTGGTGAAAGAACCTGCTCGCACCGCCAATAATTTTGGCTATGAAGAGATGTTGAGCGAACTAGAAGCCATCGTCGCGGATGCTGAAACGCGTTTAGCCGAGGATGAAGCTACCGCGTAAAGACAGGTGCCGGATGCGACGTAAACGCCTTATCCGGCCTACAAAACACAACAACATCAACAAATTGCGCACCCCGTAGGCCGGACAAGATGCGCCAGCATCGCATCCGGCACGCTCCCCAAAACCTGGCGTTTATCTGGCCTTGCTCGCCATAATCTCGATAATCTGCCGATCCGTTTGCTGCATCGAATGGCTTGCTAATGCACACAGGTTGGCAATCGACTGCTCAACATCATGCGCCACGATCCCTTCATTGCCGGTCACGGCGGTATCATCCAGCGCCATTAACACCGCTTTCCACGCAGCCGAAGCACTGGTCGAAACCTTCATCGCGCAGCTGTTCGACGCACCATCGCAAATCATGCCGCTGACATCGCCGATCATACTGCTGATCGCCATCGAGATGGTTTCATAACGCCCATCCACCAGCCATGCCATCCCGGCGGCGGCCCCCATTGCTGCGGTCGTTGCGGCACACAGCGCAGACAAACGCGGTAACTGGTTATGGATGTAAATCGCGCTCAAATGCGAAAGCATCAGCGCACGCGCCAACCTTTCATCATCGGCCCCGAAGTGTTCTGCTACCACCACCACGGGCATTGTTGCGGTGATCCCCTGGTTACCCGAGCCGGAGTTACTCATTGCCGGAAGCGTGGCGCCGCCCATACGCGCATCGGATGCCGCGCTGGTACGAATCACAATGGATGAAGAGAGATCTTTCGCCAGCAAACCGCGCGCGCACTGTTTTTCCAGCGTCGCACCAATATGCAGCCCCCAGTTACCACTCAAACCTTCCTGCGATAACGCGCAATTTAGCTTCGCGGAATCGAGAATAAAGCGGATCGCCGCAAACGGGACTTCATTGACGAACTTCAGGATCTCAGCCAGCGTCGTTCTGGAAAGCACCGTCAGCGGAGACTCTTGCTCGCCCTCTACCACACACGCCTGCTGGGTAAACACCACACCATCGTGCGTCTCAATATGCACAATGTTGGTATGCCCGCCGACGATGGTGACACACGCCCACTTCTCACCGTTCCAGACTTTGGCGCGTGAGAAGAGGATTTCATTGCAAGGTTCCTGGATCTTAACGGAGACTTTCCCCGCCGCCAGCAGTGCTTTGGCATCGGCAATTGCCTGCGCAGTTGCGTCTTTCAGCACTTCCAGCCCGGCGTTGGCATTTCCACCTAACGCCCCCAGCGCCGCCGCAATCGGCAGCCCCACCATTCCCGTGCCGGGAACGGTGACGCCCAGACCGTTCTTCATCAGATTTGGCGAAACCCAGGCTTCTACACGTTCAACCGGACCTTCCAGTTCTGCCGCAGCAACCGCCGCCGCCAGCGCCAGTGAAATCGGTTCAGTACATCCCAGCGCCGGTTTTACTTCCTCCTGAACGGCGAGGATGTAACGCTGCCATAACGGATTTAAAGTCGAATCAAACATATTAAAAACCTTAAAATTTCAGGTAAATCAAGAAAATGCCAGGAACGGAGAAACACAAAGCAACAAACCAGTGACGATAATCAGGTACAGAGACATCCCTTTGTATTTGTGCAATGCCGGTACTTTGTAAACCAGCCACGCCGGGATCAGGCACCCTACCATGCCGAAAATCGGGCTACAGATAGAGGTGAAGCTCAACACCGGTGCGTTCAGTACGATGGCGCTCCAGGCCAGCAAAATGGCGAAAATCATGATGCCGCGCTGAACAAGATTTTCGTTAATCTTCTCGGCAGGCATCTTGCGACGCAGGATGTTCATTACGATCCCTTGCGTTGCTTCGCGAAAGCCTAAATAGACGCCAAAGAATGCAGTCATGACAGCAAAGATATTGAGAATGACGCTGACCACTTTCACCCACGCTGCGCCGTCACCGCTAATAAACTGTGCGGCAATCGCCAGCGCGGAAATATTCTGCTCGTAGGCTTTTACCGCTTCGTCATGTCCCATCGCCAGCGTGAACGACACGGCGTAGAAAAAGACGGTGACAAACAAAATGCCAAACGCGATATTCATTGCCCGCAATGCTTTATGCCGCGCCACTTCAATTGATTTTTCCCGCGAGCGATAAGAGATCACCATCGGGCTTAACGTCTGGATAAACAGAATCGACGTCAGGGTAAACGGCAGCGTAATAATGGCGTTTTTCACCAGCAGCCCCAGCGGCGGTAGCGAACCGACGTTATACAGATGCCACATTCCCACCATCGACACGCCCAGCGCCGCGACCACCAGCAGCTTGGTCAGCACCATGCCGGTCGAAATTTTGAATAACAATTTCTCGCCGCGTGAGGAGATCGCCACCAGAATGCAAATCAGTACCAGACCATAAAAGGGACTGTCTGACAGCAACCCTTCCGTCACGCCGAAGGTATGCAGGTAGGAAGCACTATCGTTGGTGATGGCGGTGGAATAGACGAACATCCAAATCACCAGCATTACGAAATAGAGCGCACCTAACAGGATGCCCCAGTTTTTACCTAAATAACCGCTAATGACACTCGGGTAATCTTTACATTCTGGTGATTCTGCCAGCGTATTAATAAACAACCGCTGAAACAGATACATTGCCGGGTAACCAATCACCGATGAGAGCAAAAATACCCACAATCCCATCAAACCGACCTGCACCGGGAGAAAAACAATCCCCGCGCCAATCGCCATCCCGATACTCATAATCACCCAGCCGGTGTCAGTACTGTCGAATTTGATCGCTTCTCGCCACTCGCTCTCACTCATTCCAGCACGACCCGCCGGGGTCGAAGCGTCTGCAATGACGCCTTTATTCGATGCAATTTCCATAATTTCTCGCTCAATATTTTGTAGGGCTTATTATTTTTTTCCGAGCCGCATCAAGGCGATATGCGGTCTACGTTTTTGCAGGCGAGTTATTAGAATAAAGAAATGATACGCGCGAGGTCAGAGAAAATCTTCACAATCAAGACTTTGAAATAACGGAGATGGATAAGAATTTTCTACTAAATTAATCGCAAGAGAATATTCATTCTCTATTTGCGGCAGATCACAAAAAAAAGGTGCACATTTGTGCACCCAAGGATGAAAGCTGACAGCAATGTCAGCCGCAGACCACTTTAATGGCCAGTCCTCCGCGTGATGTTTCGCGGTATTTATCGTTCATATCTTTGCCGGTTTCATACATCGTCTCGATCACTTTATCGAGTGAAACACGCGGTGCCGAGGTGCGGCGCATCGCCATCCGCGCGGCGTTTACTGCTTTCACGGCATTAATGGCATTACGTTCAATGCACGGGATTTGTACCTGTCCGGCAACCGGATCGCAGGTCAGTCCAAGGTTATGCTCCATCGCGATTTCCGCCGCATTGCATACCTGCGCCGGACTGCCGCCCAGTAGTTCAGTTAACCCTGCCGCCGCCATTGAACAGGCCACGCCAATCTCCCCCTGACAGCCGACCTCCGCGCCAGAGATGGAGGCGTTCATTTTATACAGCGCGCCAATAGCCCCGGCTGCAAGAAAATAGCGGGCAATTGACCGCTCGTTTACCGGACGACGGAACTTATCGTAATAAGCCAGCACTGCCGGAATAATGCCGCACGCACCGTTAGTCGGTGCCGTTACCACGCGCCCGCCAGCTGCGTTTTCTTCACTAACCGCCAGCGCGTACATGTTGATCCAGTCGATGACATTCATCGGATCGTTAGAGATGTTATCGCTGGAAACCAGTTGACGACGCAGCGCTACGGCACGGCGCGGCACATTGAGCGGACCAGGCAGCACGCCTTCAGTGTTCATCCCGCGTTCAATACCGTCATGCATCACTTGCCAGATACGGGCAAAACCGGCGTCAATTTCCGCTTTACTGCGCAGCGCTAGCTCGTTGTGCATCATCAGGCCAGAAATAGACAGGCCGTTGTAATCACACATTTTCAGCAGTTCACCTGCTGAGTGGAAATCGTAAGGTACGGACGTTTCGACATCGTGCGACAGGCCGAAGTGTTCTTCTTCGACAATAAACCCGCCGCCGACAGAGTAATAGGTTTTACTTAATAGCTCTTCCTGTGCCTTCCAGGCAGTGATCCGCATTCCGTTCTCATGGCGAGGCAACATTTCGGGATGGAAGATAATGTTCTTTGCTACAGGAAAATCAACAATATGCGCACCAGATGCCACTGGCAGCCGCCCGCTGCGCGTTACTAACTCTATAAATGCAGGGATCTCATCAATGACAACATCCTGCGGACTGTTTCCTGCCAGTCCCATGATGATGGCGACATCCGTGGCATGGCCTTTGCCCGTCAGTGACAACGACCCGTACAGATCGACCACAATATGGCTAGTCGCGGTTAATAAGCCGCTACTTTCCAGCCGATCAATAAAACTTTTTCCGGCATTCATTGGCCCCACGGTATGCGAACTGGAGGGACCAATCCCAATTTTGAAAATATCGAATGCACTAATCATATCCACACCCTCGGATTGCCGTTCAGTGAAGTGGAGCGGAACGACCTTACGACCGTCCCGCTCACGAGGCTTTACGCACTACGTACTGCGATAGCTTCAATTTCCAGCTTCACATCTTTCGGCAAACGCGCGACCTGTACACAGCTCCGGGTCGGGTAGGTCGCCTGATGCTCATCGAAGAACTGCTTATAGACTTCGTTGATGGTGGCAAAATCATTCAGATCGGTGATGAACACGGTCATCTTGATGATATCGCCCACGCTCAGCCCGGCAGCAACCACGATCGCTTTGACGTTTTCGAGGCTTAAACGCGCCTGATCTTGCACATCAGCCGGGATCTCACCGGTCTGTGGGCAAACCGGAATTTGACCGGAGGTGAAGACCATGCTGCCTAAATCAACGCCTTGAACATAAGGGCCGATTGCGCCTGGGGCACGTTGCGTTTCGATAATCTTTTTCATACATCCTCCGGCGTCAGAGCGCCTGGGTAAAGGTACGTGAAATAACATCCTGCTGCTGTTCACGGGTCAGTGCGTTGAAGCGCACGGCGTAGCCAGAGACACGGATTGTCAGGTTAGGATATTTTTCCGGGTGCTCGATGGCATCCAGCAGCATTTCCCGATTCATTACGTTGACGTTGAGGTGTTGACCGCCTTCGACATCCGCTTCGTGGTGGAAATACCCATCCAGCAGGCCGACAAGGTTGGTTTTACGTACTGGATCTTCTTTGCCCAGCGCCGCAGGGACGATTGAGAAGGTGTACGAGATCCCGTCTTTAGCGTAGGTGAACGGCAGTTTCGCCACCGACGTCAATGAGGCCACGGCACCTTTGCGGTCACGACCATGCATCGGGTTAGCGCCCGGCGCGAACGGTGTTCCGGCGCGACGACCGTCCGGCGTATTACCGGTTTTCTGGCCGTACACCACGTTAGAAGTGATAGTCAGAATCGACTGGGTAGGGACGGCGTTGCGATAGGTTGGCAGCGCTTTAATTTTCTTCATAAAACGTTCAACCAGGTCGCAGGCAATGCTGTCTACGCGCTCGTCGTTGTTGCCGTACTGCGGATATTCACCGTCGATTTCAAAGTCCACCGCCAGGCCGTTTTCGTCACGGATTGGTTTCACGCGGGCATATTTGATCGCAGACAGGGAGTCCGTTGCCACCGACAGGCCCGCGATGCCGCACGCCATGGTGCGATAGACATCACGATCGTGCAGCGCCATCAGCGAAGCTTCGTAGCTGTACTTGTCGTGCATGTAGTGAATGATATTCAGCGCGCTGATGTACTGCACCGCCAGCCAGTCCATGAAGTGATCGAGGCTGTCCATCACTTTGTCGTAATCCAGCACATCGTCCATCAACGGTGCTGTTTTCGGCCCGACCTGAATCTTCAGCTTCTCGTCCACCCCGCCGTTAATTGCGTAGAGCAGCGTTTTCGCCAGGTTAGCGCGTGCACCAAAGAACTGCATTTGCTTACCAATCACCATTGGGCTGACGCAGCAGGCAATCGCGTAATCGTCGCTGTTGAAGTCAGTACGCATCAGATCGTCGTTTTCATATTGCAAGGAAGAGGTGACGATCGACACCTGCGCGGCATATTTTTTGAAGGCAATCGGTAATTCTTCCGACCAAAGAATGGTCAGGTTAGGTTCCGGTGCAGGCCCCATAGTGTGCAGGGTGTGCAAATAGCGGAAGGAGTTTTTGGTCACCAGCGTACGACCGTCCAGCCCCATCCCGCCGATCACTTCCGTCGCCCAGATTGGGTCGCCGGAGAACAGCGAATCAAATTCCGGTGTACGCAGGAAGCGCACCATACGGATCTTCATGATGAAGTGATCGATCAGTTCCTGTGCCTGCTGCTCATTGAGTACGCCAGCTTTAAAGTCGCGCTCAATGTAGATATCCAGGAACGATGCCGTGCGACCCAGCGACATCGCGCCGCCGTTCTGTGATTTCACTGCCGCCAGATAAGCGAAGTAGAGCCACTGCACCGCTTCCTGCGCATTCTGCGCCGGGCGAGAGATATCAAAGCCATATTTCGCCGCCATTTCCTGAATCTGCAACAGCGCATGACGATGCTCTGCCAGCTCCTCACGCAGACGGATGGTGGCTTCCAGATCCTCGCCTTTTTCCAGACGAGACTGGAGATCGGCAAATTGCAGTTCGCGTTCACGCACCAGATAACGAATGCCATACAGCGCTACGCGGCGATAGTCACCGATAATGCGCCCACGTCCATAACCATCTGGTAAACCGGTCAGTACGCCAGATTTACGGCAGCGCAGCATATCCGGTGAGTAAACATCAAATACGCCCTGGTTATGGGTTTTACGCAGATCGGTAAACAGATATTCAAATTCACTGTCCATTTCACGGCCATAGGCGTGGAATGAACTTTTAATCATATTAATGCCACCGAACGGGTGTAGCGCACGTTTCAACGGCGCATCCGTTTGCAGGCCAACAATTTTTTCCAGCGGCTGGTTAATATATCCCGCATCATGAGCGGTAATTGTGGTGGCAATATTGGTATCGAAATCAACCGGCGCGTGGGTTGCGTTTTCGATACGGATGCCTTCCATCACCTTTTCCCACAATTCCGTGGTGGCAGGCGTCGCTTCGGCGAGAAAAGATTCATCACCTTCATACGGTGTATAGTTATGTTGAATAAAATCGCGGACATTAATTTCGCTTTTCCAGTCCGTACCTTTAAAGCCAAGCCATGCGTCGGCGTACAGCTTATCGCTGGTATCAATATCTACCTTCATGAAAAATAATCTCTCTACAATACTTCAACTAAATTATGCAAATTCTGCGGGCGCGTTAACTTTGCCTAAATGAATGGCATCCAAAGCAATCATTTTTTCTTCGTTAGTCGGAATAACGGCGCAAATGACACGCGCATTTTCACTGGAAACAATTCGCTCGCCAAAAGAGTTAGATCGATTATTCATTTCTGTATCAATCTCTACGCCTAATACAGCCAAATGTTCCATGACCAGACGACGAATTAAACTTGAATTCTCTCCTATTCCGCCGGTGAATATAATTCCATCCAGGCGACGTAATGAAGCTGCGTGTCCGGCAATATGACGGGCAATTCGGTGAACAAAGGTTTTAATTGCCAGCTGCGCGCGTTCGTGACCTTCATGCCAGGCTTTTTCCAGAACACGTAAATCCGAAGAAAGACCGGAAATACCTAATAATCCCGACTCTTTATTCACTACGCGTTCCAGGTCACCCAGGCTCTGGTTGGTTTGGCTGGCGACCCAGGACATCGCACCAAAGTCGACATCGCCACTGCGGGTACCCATCATCAAGCCTTCCAGCGGCGTCATTCCCATTGAGGTATCAACACTCTGACCGTTGCGAACCGCGCAGATTGACGCGCCATTGCCAAGATGCGCCACAACCAGGCCGGAGTCATCTTCCGCCAGATTCAGCAGCGAATGTGCGCGCTGGGAAACATAGCGGTGCGACGTGCCGTGGAAACCATAACGGCGTACACCTAACTCTTCATAATATTTCCACGGCAGGCCGTATAAATAAGCTTCCGGAGCCATCGTCTGGTGGAAACTGGTATCAAATACCGCCACCTGAGTTACGCCCGGAAATAATTGCTGCGCCGATTCAATACCACTTAAATTGGCGTAATTATGCAGGGGTGCCAGTGGAGAAACGCGACGGATATTATCAATGACTTCATCGGTAATAATGGCGGACTCGGTAAAAATACTGCCGCCGTGAGCGATGCGGTGGCCAATTAAGGCCACGCTGTCATTTAAATTCCGTTTTTCCAGTTCAAATGCAATTGCCTTCAATGCACCTTCGTAGCTGTGGTGAGCCAGCGGTGCTGGCTCTCCCCCATTTACGGATAAGAATGCATTTTCCGAGTTAATACCGTCGGCAATACCTGACATTAATACTTCACAGTCGCTGGCATCGAGTACGGAAAACTTAATCGAAGACGAACCACAGTTAATAACCAAAACAACCGGAAATTCATTCATCTCTTTTCTCATCCTGAGTTACGGATTAAAACAGTTTGTATACGATGTTCAGGATGGTCAGCAGACCAATCACGGTAACAAACACGTTATCCAGACGACCACGGTATTTCGCCAGAGACGGCGCTTTACGGATGGCATACATCGGCAACAGGCACAGCAGGGATGCGATAATCGGTGCGCCCATGGCTTCAATCAGGTCGAGGATGTTCGGGTTGGCGTAGGCAACAACCCAAGTGGAGCCCATGATGAAGATCATGCTGAGAGTATTCAGTTTACCCAGCGACACTTTGGTTTTGTCACCTTTATAACCGAACTTCAGAATCAGACCATTCAAGCCTTCCAGCGTCCCCAGATAGTGACCGAAGAAAGATTTGAAGATAGCCACGAGTGCGATGATGGAAGCCGCATATTCCAGTGTAATTGCGAACGTTGTTTTCGTACCGGTCATGGACGCAAAGTGGTTAGCCAGATAAGAAAGCACTGGAATATTCTGCGCTTTGGCTTCCGCCATGTTGGCCGGAGACAGCGTAAACAGGCAGCTAAAGGCAAAGAACATCACCACTGCAACCATCAGCATGCTGGCACGAGAAATGATTTGGGAACATTTACGTTCGGTGAAGTCGCGACCGAAGTCTTTCTCATACTCTTCACGTTTAGAAACCACGAAGGAAGAGACGATTGGCGAGAAGTTAAAGGAGAAAACCATGATGGAAATCCCCAGCCAGACAGTGATCAGGATACCGTCATGACCGGTTAACGACAGCGAACCGAGGTCAACCTGGTCGATAACTGCAGAGTTCCAGTAAGGGATCAGCGACAAAGAAATCAGCACCAGGCTGGCGATAAACGGCCATACCAGGTAGCTCATCACTTTAACCATCAGATCCTTACCAAACCAGATGACGAAAGCCATCAGCAGCAACAGGAACAGCGCCACAAAGCCGCGATTCAGCGGTGCAAAGCCGAGCTGGTTTTCCCAGAACGTCATAAAGGTATTGGTAATAGTAACGCCATAAATCCACAGCAGTGGGCAAATCGCGAAGAAGTACAGGAACGTGATAACCACGCCGCCAGTTTTACCAAAATGCTCTTCCACCGTTTCCGTAATGTTGCCGGAAGGATTAGAGCCAGAAAGACACAGACGCGCCAGCGCCCGGTGGCAATAAAACGCGATGGGGTATGCCAATACCAACATCAGAAGAATCGGGATCAGTCCGCCAAAACCTGCGCGGATAGGGAAGAACAGCACCCCGGCGCCGATTGCCGTACCAAACAAGCCTAACGTCCATGTGGTATCTGATTTACGCCAGGACGATTGTTTTGTCTGGCTGGATACAATGCTATCTGAAGTACTCATATCCTATCCTCAACGAATTAATTAAGCGTCAACGAAACCGGTGATTTGAGAGACGCGAGAAAGATCGATATTGCCGCCGGAAATAATACTGACGGTTTTTCTGTTTTGAATATATTGGTCTAATTTACCGCTTAATAATGCAGCACATGCCAGAGCGCCTGCGCCTTCGGTGACGACTTTATTGCGCTGAATTAAGGCAATCATACTGTTTCTGATTTCGTCTTCGCTGACCAGCACGATGTCATCGACTAATTCACGAACGATTTCGTAAGTTAAATTACCCGGGCGGGAGACATCACAACCATCCGCCAGGGTGCCGGTAGTTCGGTGCGTGGTTATTTCTCCGGAGTGGAAAGAAGCCGCCATGCCGTGAACGTTTTCAGACTGTACGCCAATAACACGAATGGTCGGGTTAATAGATTTAATTGCCACCGCAATACCAGCAATTAAACCGCCACCACCAATTGGCACAATCACGTTATCGACATCATAGAGATCTTCCATAATTTCCAGACCAATCGTTCCCTGGCCAGCAATCACTTTCGGATCATCGTAAGGTGGGATAAAAATACGGCCTTCCATTTCGACAATTTCGCTCACTTTAGCGATAGTGTCGTTGAAGTTATCACCATGCAGAACGACTTCTGCGGAGTAGTCGCACGTTGCCGCTACTTTGGATTTTGGCGCGCCTTTTGGCATCACCACTTTACCGTCGATACCCAGCATCGCGCAGGAGAGCGAAACCCCTTGCGCATGGTTGCCCGCAGAACAGGCCACCACGCCTTTGCGTTTTTCCGCATCAGTCAGTGAACTTAATTTATTAAATGCGCCACGAATTTTAAATGAACCCGTACGCTGCATATTTTCAAACTTCAGGAATATTTCACCTTTGCAACGTTCACTAAAATAGTTGGAGCGAGGCATGCCTGTTTTATAAATTCGCCCAGCCAGTCGTTGTTTCGCTTCAATAATGTCATCAATAGCAACCGGCAGATCGTATGTAATATGCATTATAAAACCTCTTCGCCTGAATTAAATATGTAGGTAACCGTAACCGACACCTGCAAGACAGACAGGTGGATTATTTATGTTTAAATAAAAACAAATAACTAACCAACTTCTATTAATTGCCTTCGTCTACACCCATTATAAGATGAATACTCTTTGGCTAATTCCACCAAAACCGATGCTGCTTTTTTAATACGATAATTTTTCGACCATACCGCGGCATATTGTGCCACAGGTAATGTTTCTTCAACCGGAATAGTAATAAATTGATTAGAACCAAAAGGTGACGTCATATCACAAGGAATTACAGTTAAGAAATCAGCATTGAGAACAAGATTATAAATTGTCACGACTGAGTCGGTTTTAACGATGTTTTCAATACTGATGCCATTTCTTTGTAACGTAGTAAGCAGTTCGCTGTAGTACCCCATATTAGTTTGTGGCAACACCCACTGTTCGTTCTTCAACGACTCCAGCGTGGTGGTGCCGGTGCATGTTCGGGACTTACTGGCTACCAGCACAAACTCGGACTCGAACAGCGGCTCAACATGTAAATCCTGAAGCTTCATTTCTGCGCTTAACGTACCAATCGCAAAATCCAGTCGACCGTCGCGGATTGCCGGTAAGAACGAAGACAGTTGCGCTTCATACATAGAAACCTGCGCTTTTGGGAACACCTCTTTGAACTTATTGATCATCCCTGACATAAAAGTAAAACCAATCAATGAAGGAAAACCAAATGAGACTTCCACCACCGCCTCAGAAGACATACCGCTTATCTCATTAACCATATTTTTCATTTCACGGGTAATGGATTCGGAACGAGAGAGTAACAATTGACCGGCAGGTGTTAATGTTACTCCGGTATTTTTCCGCACCACTAATTCCACACCAAAATAATCTTCAATATCGTTAATGATTTTACTGACGGCCGGTTGAGTTAACCCTAATTCTTTTGCAGCCGAGCCGATAGAACCACTTCTAATGACTTCCTGAAAGACTACCAGGTGCTGCGTTTTCGGAAGAAGAATAGTGCTCATAACGACCTACGTTAATTACCTCATTGACGGCATGAAGTGTATCAAAATGAAATGAACAGGATATGTGCGACCACTCACAAATTAACTTTCAATACTTTCCATGGTATCGTCATGTCAATTAAATGCCTTTAAATATCAATAAGTTAAAGTATAAAAATCAGCATAAACCCTGATTTTTGTCAAAAAAAATGACGGGGATAACCATATTTTATGGCGATAACATCATTCGTTATGTGGTTAATACAAAAAAGGGGCTGAGACCATATTTCAAGCAATTACCGGATAATTACCAGGCAAAATTTGAGTTAAATTTAATGAGCAAGTTCTCAAATTTTATTATAAATAAACCATTTTCAGCGATAAATAATGCGGCACGTCACATTTTTTCACGCTATTTGTTGGAGAACAAACATTTATTTTATCAATATTTTAAAATTTCGAATACAGGTATTGATCATCTCGAACAATTGATTAACGTCAACTTTTTCTCTTCTGACAGGACGTCATTTTGTGAATGCAATCGTTTTCCATAAATTCTTCTCCCTTCATAGGCGACGAATAGCATTTTGTGTTGAGGATCACAAAACGAATAATTGCTGATCGCCGCGATAAGGTCAGACAAAGACAACAAGGGAAATTTTCACAGAGCTTTTGATCGGCGTAGGCCACAGAATGTTGCTTCGTTTACTGTAACGCCGGGTAAATGAGCGTTTTTTGATAGTGCGAAAGAACCCTGCGAGGAAAATAAGCATCTATTATTGTTTGTCATGATGACAAGGCAGGCATCAATGAAAGGCTTCCCAATTGCACATATTTTTCACCCTTCAATCCCACCAATGCACGCAGTGGTTAACAATCACAATAGAAATATTGATTATTGGACGGTAAAAAGAAAGTTTGCAGAAATTGTCTCCACCAATGACGTTAATAAAATATACAGTATAAGTAATGAACTGCGGAGAGTATTATCTGCAATTACTGCATTGAATTTCTATCAAGGCGATGTTCCTTCTGTCATGATCCGAATCCAACCGGAAAATATGAGTCCATTCATCATAGATATTTCTACAGGAGAACATGATGATTATATCATACAAACATTAGATGTAGGCACTTTTGCACCTTTTGGCGAACAATGTACTTGCTCAGCCGTCAATAAAAAAGAGCTGGAATGTATTAAGGAGACGATTTCTAAGTATTGTGCAAAATTCACCCGAAAAGAAGCCATCTTAACACCTCTTGTGCACTTTAATAAAACCAGCATTACTTCAGATTGTTGGCAAATTCTCTTTTTTTCACCCGATCATTTTAATAATGATTTTTATTGATTATTTATAAAGGATAAAATAATGTTCCCTGTTTCATCAATTGGTAATGATATTAGTAGTGATTTAGTCCGTCGAAAAATGAATGACCTTCCTGAAAGCCCCATAGTTAATAACCTCGAAGCACTAGCACCAGGTATAGAAAAACTAAAACAGACCTCTATTGAAATGGTCACTTTACTTAACGCGTTACAACCAGGTGGGAAATGTGTTATCACTGGTGATTTTCAAAAAGAATTAGCGTACTTACAAAATGTAATTCTTTATAATGATTCGTCTCTTCGTATGGATTTTTTTGGTTATAACGCCCGAATTATTCAACGATCAGACAATACCTGCGAACTTACAATTAATGAACCGTTAAAAAACCAGGAAATATCCACAGGCAATATCAATGTTAATTGTCCATTGAAAGATATTTACAATGAAATCAGGAGGTTAAACGTAGTTTTTAGTTGTGGAACTGGAGGTGTAGTTGATCTATCCTCTCTGGACTTACGGAATGTCGATTTAGAACTTTATGATTTTACAGATAAACATATGGCCAATGCAATTTTAAATCCTTTTAAATTGGATGACACAGATTTTACTAATGCCAACATGTTTCAGGTAAATTTCGTTAGTTCAAAACAAAACACCACAATCTCCTGGGATTATTTACTAAAAATAACGCCTGTTCTAACAAGCATTAGCGATATGTATTCTGAAGAAAAAATTAAGCTTGTCGAAAGTTGTTTAAATGAGCTTGGAGATATTACCGAAGAACAATTAAAAATCATGAGATTTGCAATTATAAAACCTATACCAAGAGCAACTCTTACAGATAAATTAGAAAATGAATTAACAAAAGAAATATATAAAAGCTCATCGAAAATCAATAATTTCTTGAACAGAATTAAATTACCAGAGATGATAGATTTCTCATCAGAAAAAAATACATGATTATATCGACATAATCATTGAAGATTATGAAAATATCAAAGAAAATGCTTATCTGGTCATTCCCCAAATTAATTATACTATGGATTTAAACATAGAAGACTCTAGCTCAGAAGAGTTACTTTCAGATAACACCCTCGAGAAAGACGAAAATTCTCCGGACAATGGTTTTGAGGTCGGGGAATATAACACATATGAAGCATATAACTCAGAGAACCAATATTTTACCAGAGAGGACTATACGTATAATTACGACCTTTTAAATGCAATATAGACTTAATAACTTCTTACAAAGTCTATTATTAATACCGTAGATATTTATTCATCTTACCCTGTGCACCAAAAGCAAAAACCCGCCAGTTTACGCTGGCGGGTTTTCGTTAAATCAGGTAAAACTGACCGATAAGCCGCTTTCTTTTGGGTATAGTGTCGTGGACAGTCATTCATCTTTCTGCCCCTCCAAAAGCAAAAACCCGCCGAAGCGGGTTTTTACGTAAATCAGGTGAAACTGACCGATAAGCCGGGTTCTGTCGTGGACAGTCATTCATCTAGGCCAGCAATCGCTCACTGGCTCAAGCAGCCTACCCGGGTTCAGTACGGGCCGTACCTTATGAACCCCTATTTGGCCTTGCTCCGGGTGGAGTTTACCGTGCCACGGACTGTTACCAGCCGCGCGGTGCGCTCTTACCGCACCCTTTCACCCTTACCTGATCCCGCTTGCGCGGGCCATCGGCGGTTTGCTCTCTGTTGCACTGGTCGTGGGTTTCCCCCCCAGGCGTTACCTGGCACCCTGCCCTATGGAGCCCGGACTTTCCTCCCCTCCGCCCGTCTCCCCCGAAGAGGACGACGACGAAGCGGCGACTGTCTGGTCAGCTTCGGCGCGCAGTATAGAGGGTTTGCGCGCCCTTGTCACCCCGCGTTGCGCATTCCAATCGCCAGTGTCGCGGCGATATTACGTGAAGCACGGCAGATATTGTCATAAGCCCCGCGGAATGCTTCGTCCAACGTACCAATGCTGGTCAGTACGCTGAAGACCGCATCAATACCATGCTGATGTACAACGCCAACATCATCGGTCAGGCTACCCGCAATGCCAATCACCGGTTTATGGTACTTCTTCGCCACGTTTGCGACGCCAATCGGTACCTTGCCGTGAATACTCTGGCTGTCAATACGCCCTTCACCGGTGATCACCAGCGTACAATCGTGAATATGTTCCTCCAGATTCAGCGCCGTAGTGACGATTTCAATACCACTTTTCAGTTCCGCACCAAGAAACGCCATCAGCGCCGCTCCCATACCGCCAGCAGCTCCTGCGCCGGGGACATCTTTCACATCAACATGCAGCGCTTTTTTAATGACCTCGGCATAGTGAGAGAGGTTATTGTCCAGCTCAACAATCATCGCTTCACTGGCTCCCTTTTGTGGGCCAAAGATGCGCGATGCGCCGTTATCGCCCACCAGCGGATTGGTGACATCACAAGCGACGCGAATGACGCAATCTTTTAAGCGCGGATCGAGGCCGGAAATATCAATATCATTCAGAGTATTAAGACTACCGCCGCCAAAACCAATTTCATTGCCGTTGGCGTCGCATAATTTCGCCCCCAGCGCCTGTACCATGCCTGCGCCGCCATCATTTGTAGCGCTGCCGCCAATGCCGATAATAATGTTTGTCGCGCCGCTCTCCAGCGCCTGCAGGATTAACTCGCCTGTGCCGCGTGAAGTGGTCACGAGTGGATCGCGTTTTTCCGCAGGTACCAGCTCCAGCCCACTGGCCGCCGCCATTTCAATAAACGCGGTTTTGCCATCGCCGGAGATCCCCCAACTGGCATTCACTTTCTCGCCCAGCGGCCCTGTAACCCAGGCGTGACGTTCGGAACCCTGGGTGGCTGCAATCATCGCTTCCACCGTTCCTTCGCCACCGTCGGCAACAGGAACAGAAACGTACTGTGCATCAGGAAAAATTTCCCGAAATCCTTTTTCTATCGCCTGCGCAACCTCGCTGGCAGATAAACTTTCTTTATAAGAGTCTGGGGCGATTACGATTTTCATACCTATGCCTGTTACCACATGACGCCGGAGGGCGTTTCTCTTATTCGGCCTGGATTCCAGGCCCGGATTGCAATACGCCATCCGGGCACGACGTCATTAACGAGTAACTTCGACTTTCGCCAGTTTTTCGTAGTAGCACGCCAGGGCGCTATGATCCGCCGTTCCTAAACCATCTGCACGCAGTGCCTGCATCATCTCCATAACCGCAGCTGTGAGCGGCAGTTGTGCGCCGACGCCGTGAGAAGTATCCAGCGCATTCGCCAGATCCTTAATATGCAGATCAATACGGAAGCCCGGTTTGAAGTTGCGGTCCATCACCATCGGCGCTTTGGCATCCAGCACGGTACTGCCCGCCAGCCCACCACGAATTGCCTGATAAACCAGGTCCGGGTTAACGCCCGCTTTAGTTGCCAGCGTTAACGCTTCTGACATCGCAGCAATATTCAGCGCCACAATGACCTGATTTGCCAGTTTGGTGACGTTACCTGCACCGATTTCCCCGGTATGCACCACGGAACCCGCCATCGCTTTCATCAAATCATAGTATTTGTCGAAAATAGCCTTGTCGCCGCCCACCATCACTGACAGCGTACCGTCGATGGCTTTCGGTTCACCGCCGCTCACCGGAGCATCCAGCATATCAATGCCTTTCGCTTTCAGCGCTTCGCTGATTTCACGGCTTGCCAGCGGTGCGATAGAACTCATATCGATCAATACCGTACCTGGCTTCGCGCCTTCAATAATGCCATTCTCACCCAGCGCCACCTCTTTCACATGAGGGGAGTTTGGCAGCATGGTTATGATGACGTCGCACTGTTCAGCGATCGCTTTAGCCGTAGAAGCTGTTTCTGCACCTGCAGCAATCACGTCAGCAATAGCTTCTGGGTTACGGTCAGCAACCACCAGCGAGTAACCTGCTTTCAGAAGGTTTTTACTCATTGGTTTACCCATAATCCCCAGGCCAATAAAACCAACTTTCATAGTCATATCAATCATCTCTCTTGTTGCGGTGGTGGTTATTTTTTAAAGGTATCAGCCAGTTTCTGAGTGGCAGAGCGGAAGACGCCGAGATCGCTGCCGACAGCCACAAACGTCGCGCCCCATTCCAGATAACGACGCGCATCGGCTTCGACCGGCGCGAGGATACCGCTGGGTTTGCCGTGCGCGCTGGCACGGTTAAAAATGTGCTGAATTGCTTTTTGTACATCCGGGTGTGATGCATTGCCGAGATGGCCTAATGCCGCGGCCAGATCGCTGGGGCCGACGAAGATGCCGTCTACGCCTTCGGTAGCGGCAATAGCATCGACGTTATCTACGCCCTGCTGACTTTCTATCTGGACCAGAATAGTGATGTTCTTGTTCGACTGAGCGAAATAATCCGCCACGGTGCCAAACATATTGGCGCGGTGAGAAACGGAGACGCCGCGAATGCCTTCTGGCGGATAACGCGTCGATGCCACCGCCTGCTCTGCTTCCTCTTTTGTTTCTACAAAAGGAATCAGGAAGTTATAGAAACCGATATCCAGAAGACGCTTAATAATTACCGGCTCGTTGGTCGGCACTCGTACTACTGGCGCGCTGGCGCTGCCTTTCAGGGCCATTAACTGCGGAATAAACGTGGAGATATCGTTTGGCGCATGTTCGCCATCCAGCACCAGCCAGTCAAACCCAGCCAAACCAAGAACTTCAGTGCTAATCGGGTTAGAGAGTGCTGACCAGCAACCAATTTGTACCTGTTTCGCAGCCAGTGCGGCTTTGAATTTATTCGGGAAAACATCGTTATTCATCGCTTATACCTTTGCTTATTTCTGCAATTCCATACGTTTAATGTCGCCAACTACGAAGAGGTAGCAGACCATCGCCATCAGCGCTGAACATCCCACGAAAACCAGTGCTGCATTGAAGGAGTGCAGTTCACTTACCAGGTAGCCAATCACCAGTGGAGTGACAATGGAGGCAACATTGCCAAAGACGTTAAAGACGCCGCCGCAGAGGCCAACAATCTCTTTCGGCGCGGTGTCAGAAATCACCGGCCAGCCCAGCGCACCAAATCCTTTGCCAAAGAAAGCCAGCGCCATCAGCATGACCACCAGCGTGGTGTTGTTGGTGTAGTTACATAAGATGATGGTGGAAGCCAGCAACATTCCCAGCACAATCGGTAGCTTACGTGCCAGGGTCAGGGATAAACCGCGTTTGATCAGATAATCCGAGAAGACACCTCCCAGCACGCCGCCCGCAAAACCACACAGTGCTGGAATCGAGGCGACCAGACCCACTTTCAGAATCGACATACCTTTTTCCTGCACCAGATAAATCGGGAACCAGGTGAGGAAGAACCAGGTGATGGTGTTGATAAAATATTGTCCGAAAAATACGCCAAGCATCATGCGGTTAGAGAGCAATTGCTTGATGTAATGCAGTTTGGGTCCGCTTGCTGCCGCACTGCCCGGCTTTTTGTGGTCCATATCGACCACCGCGCCATTTTCAGAGATAAACTTCAGCTCTTCCGCAGACATACGTGGGTGATCTGTCGGGTTATGAATCAACTTTATCCACAGCGCCGTCAGCACAAAACCAATCCCCCCCATAACGGTAAAGACGTGCTCCCAGCCCCAGGCGAAAGTCAGCCAGCCAAGCAGCGGCGAAAAGAGCGCCAGCGAGAAATATTGCGCCGAGTTAAAGATGGCGGAGGCAGTACCACGTTCTTTCGTCGGGAACCAGGCGGCGACAATACGGGCGTTCGCCGGGAATGATGGCGCTTCCGAAAACCCCAGCATAAAGCGCATAAAGAACATGGAGATCCCTGCCCAGGCCAGCGGGAACATATCAACAAAGCCTTGCAGGAAGGTGAATAGCGACCAGAAAAAGAGGCTATAGGTGTAAACTTTTTTCGAGCCAAACTTATCAAGCAGCCAGCCGCCGGGGATTTGCATCAGCAAGTAGGCCCAGCCAAAAGCAGAAAAGATGTAACCCATCGAAACCGCACTTAACTGCAACTCTTTTGCCACTTCGGTACCAGCAATAGACAGCGTTGCACGATCGGCGTAGTTAACGGCGGTAACAATAAAAATAATCAGTAATATTAAATATCGGGTATGCACGCCTTTCTTTTTTTCGTCAACGGTGTCCAGAATCATTTTATTTACCTCGGGTACTTATGCTGATTTTTATTATTATGGGGAAGGTGTTATTTATGAGTTTCATTTATGCCGTAACGACAATGAACTCGGGAATTAGTATAAGCAGCGCGAGAATAATAATCATTGTGCAAATGCTAATTTAATTAATACTATTTAAATATTATTTTGAGCATATGCACATAAGGTTGCGCGCTAAAGCACAGATTTGCGCTTTACCTTGCCGGGCGGCATTGCAATCCCTGAAATGATTGACATTGATCACATTTCTGCATTTAAACTCCTGACATTCTTATTTCACCCAATGAAGTCATTTATTTTTAAATGAGACCAGGTCCTCATTTTAATAACCCCTGGCTGGAGAATATTGCACAATGGCCAACATCGAAATCAGACAAGAAACGCCAACTGCGTTTTATATAAAAGTTCACGACACAGATAATGTGGCAATTATTGTTAATGATAATGGCCTGAAAGCGGGAACGCGTTTTCCGGATGGGCTGGAATTAATTGAACATATTCCCCAGGGGCATAAAGTCGCATTGCTGGACATTCCGGCTAATGGTGAAATTATTCGTTATGGCGAAGTGATTGGTTACGCCGTGCGTGCAATCCCACGCGGAAGCTGGATCGACGAATCAATGGTTGTACTACCGGAAGCGCCGCCGTTACACACGCTGCCACTGGCAACCAAAGTCCCGGAACCCTTACCGCCGCTGGAAGGATACACCTTTGAGGGCTATCGCAATGCCGATGGCAGCGTGGGCACCAAAAACCTGCTCGGCATCACCACCAGCGTCCACTGTGTGGCAGGCGTGGTGGACTACGTAGTAAAAATCATTGAACGCGATCTGCTGCCGAAATACCCGAACGTCGATGGCGTGGTGGGGCTGAATCATCTGTACGGTTGTGGCGTGGCGATTAACGCTCCGGCGGCAGTTGTACCTATCCGTACCATTCACAATATTTCGCTGAATCCTAACTTTGGCGGCGAAGTAATGGTGATTGGCCTGGGTTGTGAAAAGTTGCAGCCTGAGCGCCTGCTGACTGGAACGGATGATGTGCAAGCTATTCCAGTAGAAAGCGCCAGCATTGTCAGTTTGCAGGATGAAAAGCATGTCGGTTTTCAGTCCATGGTCGAGGATATTTTGCAGGTCGCCGAACGCCATTTACAAAAACTGAATCAACGTCAGCGAGAAACCTGTCCGGCTTCAGAACTGGTTGTCGGCATGCAGTGCGGTGGCAGCGATGCCTTTTCTGGCGTAACGGCAAACCCGGCGGTTGGGTATGCGTCTGATCTACTGGTGCGCTGCGGCGCAACGGTGATGTTCTCAGAAGTCACGGAAGTGCGTGACGCGATCCATCTGCTGACACCACGCGCAGTGAACGAAGAGGTCGGCAAACGGCTGCTGGAGGAGATGGAGTGGTACGATAACTATCTCAATATGGGAAAAACCGACCGCAGCGCCAACCCTTCGCCGGGCAACAAGAAAGGCGGTCTGGCAAATGTAGTGGAGAAAGCGCTCGGCTCCATTGCTAAATCGGGTAAAAGTGCAATTGTTGAAGTGCTGTCGCCCGGTCAACGCCCGACTAAACGCGGATTAATTTACGCCGCGACGCCAGCCAGCGATTTTGTCTGTGGCACGCAACAGGTGGCTTCGGGTATCACCGTGCAAGTGTTTACGACCGGTCGTGGTACGCCGTACGGCCTGATGGCGGTACCCGTCATTAAAATGGCGACCCGCACCGAGCTGGCGAACCGCTGGTTTGATTTAATGGATATTAACGCGGGCACTATCGCCACCGGCGAAGAAACCATTGAAGAGGTGGGCTGGAAGTTGTTCCACTTTATTCTCGACGTCGCCAGCGGGAAGAAGAAAACCTTCTCGGATCAATGGGGACTGCATAACCAGCTGGCGGTGTTTAACCCAGCACCGGTGACCTGATTTCTTTTGGAACGTCCCTCGCAAAACATGGCCTTAGTGCCATGTTTTTATTGTTTAAAGCCCCCACGTCCATTAATAATGCATTTGCATTACCTTAGTTCAAGCTTATAATTTGAGCAGAAAACAGGCTGTAAAAGGACAGTGAATCATGCCCGCTAATGCTCGCTCTCACGCTGTACTGACCACTGAATCAAAGGTCACGATACGCGGACAAACAACTATCCCCGCGCCAGTGCGTGAGGCCTTAAAACTGAAGCCAGGCCAGGACAGCATTCATTACGAAATTCTGCCTGGTGGGCAAGTATTTATGTGCCGACTGGGAGATGAACAGGAGGATCATACTATGAATGCATTTTTGCGTTTTCTGGATGCAGATATCCAGAACAACCCGCAAAAAACTCGTCCATTCAACATTCAACAAGGAAAGAAACTTGTCGCTGGCATGGACGTCAACATTGATGATGAGATTGGCGACGACGAATAATGGATTTTCCACAAAGGGTTAATGGTTGGGCGCTATATACTCATCCCTGTTTTCAGGAAACCTACGACGCTTTAGTTGCCGAAGTCGAGACATTAAAGGGAAAAGATCCTGAAAATTATCAGAGAAAAGCCGCCACAAAGTTATTGGCGGTAGTCCATAAAGTGATTGAGGAGCATATCACGGTCAATCCATCATCACCGGCATTCCGTCATGGCAAGTCGTTAGGCTCTGGGAAAAATAAAGACTGGTCACGGGTAAAATTTGGTGCTGGTCGTTATCGTCTCTTCTTTCGTTATAGTGAAAAAGAGAAAGTCATCATTCTGGGATGGATGAACGATGAAAACACGCTGCGCACCTACGGTAAAAAAACAGATGCCTATACCGTATTCAGCAAAATGTTAAAAAGAGGACATCCTCCTGCCGACTGGGAAACCCTCACCCGAGAGACAGAAGAAACCCATTGATGGTGTTCACAATGCCCGCCGAACGCATTCGTGTTGACCAGCGGGCACCCTTTCTCACTCCCCGACCAGAATCACTTCAACCCCAGCCTTTCGCAGTCCTTCCAGACTATCCGCAGGAATGCCTTCATCAACAATGATCATGTCGATACGTTGAGTATCAATGATCTTATGTAAACTGGAGCGGTTGAACTTACTGGAATCGGTGACTACGATGATCCGTTCCGCAACTTCGCACATCCGGCGGTTTAAACGGGCTTCATCTTCATTATGCGTGCTGACGCCGCGCTCCAGATCAATCGCATCTACACCAAGAAACAGCATATCGAAGTGGTAATTTTGCAGCGATTGCTCAGCCTGATCGCCGTAAAAAGATTGCGACTGACGGCGCAAATGCCCGCCGGTCATCAGCAGCTCAACGCCTTCCGCTTCCAGCAAAGCATTAGCCACGTTCATACCGTTGGTCATCGCAATTACGTCAGTGTGCTTGCGCATCAGACGAGCAATCTCAAAAGTGGTGGTCCCGGAATCGAGGATCACCCGATGACCTGGCTGAATCAACTCAACGGCAGCTTTCGCAACGCTGCGTTTCATTGCGGTGTTCAGCGCGCTTTTATCTTCCACTGATGGCTCGACTGACGGCGTTGTGCTATCGCAGATCAACGCGCCACCATAGGCACGCACAGCGATCCCCTGCTTTTCCAGAAACGCCAGATCGTTGCGGATCGTCACAGTAGATACGCCATACAATGCCGACAGATCGTTAACCTGCACACTCCCTTGCAGTCGCAGACGCTGAATGATCTGTTCTCGTCGCTCGCTGGTGCCTGTCACTCGCTTCTCACCTGAAGCGTCGGTATTACTCATAGTAAGTCCTTTCGTAAAACTTTCGTTTCATTTCGTTTTGCCTATTAACGCCTTTCTATTAAGCAAATGCAAGCCCACCTTGCCCATTGACGCAAGCTACTCTCGTTTCAGTGACTTTCATTATGTTTCTTTTGTGAATCAGATCAGAAAACCATTATCTTTCGTTTTATTTTTATCTCACCATGACGCAGTATCAACTGAAACAAAACGAAAGATTAATATCGCAGTAATCTGAACTGGAGAGGAAAGTGAAACATCTGACAGAAATGGTGAGACAGCACAAAGCGGGCAAAACAAATGGAATTTATGCCGTTTGTTCCGCACATCCGCTGGTGCTGGAGGCTGCAATCCGCTACGCCAGTGCAAACCAAACGCCGTTACTGATTGAAGCAACCTCCAATCAGGTAGACCAGTTCGGCGGTTATACCGGAATGACGCCCGCCGATTTTCGCGGCTTTGTTTGTCAGCTCGCCGACTCGTTGAATTTCCCGCAGGATGCGTTGATTCTGGGTGGTGACCATCTGGGGCCAAACCGCTGGCAAAACCTGCCAGTCGCTCAGGCAATGGCCAATGCCGATGATTTGATTAAAAGCTACGTTGCGGCAGGATTCAAAAAAATCCACCTTGATTGCAGCATGTCCTGTCAGGACGATCCAATTCCCTTAACTGATGACATCGTGGCTGAACGCGCCGCCCGTCTGGCGAAAGTGGCGGAAGAAACCTGTCTTGAACACTTTGGCGAAGCCGATCTGGAGTATGTCATTGGTACCGAAGTGCCGGTACCTGGCGGCGCGCATGAAACCTTAAGCGAGCTGGCGGTCACCACGCCGGATGCCGCCCGCGCCACGCTGGAAGCCCATCGTCACGCCTTTGAAAAGCAAGGTTTGAATGCCATCTGGCCACGCATCATTGCCCTGGTGGTTCAACCCGGCGTCGAATTCGATCACACCAACGTTATTGATTATCAGCCCGCCAAAGCGACCGCCTTAAGCCAGATGGTCGAAAACTACGAAACGCTGATTTTCGAAGCGCACTCTACCGATTATCAAACGCCGCAATCGCTGCGCCAGCTGGTGATTGACCACTTTGCCATTCTGAAAGTTGGCCCAGCGCTGACCTTCGCCCTGCGTGAAGCTCTGTTCTCTCTGGCAGCGATTGAAGAAGAACTGGTGCCAGCAAAAGCCTGTTCTGGTCTGCGTCAGGTGCTGGAAAACGTGATGCTCGACCGCCCGGAATACTGGCAAAGCCACTACCACGGTGACGGCAACGCGCGTCGTCTGGCGCGTGGTTATAGCTACTCGGATCGCGTGCGCTATTACTGGCCGGACAGCCAGATTGATGACGCTTTCGCTCATCTGGTTCGTAATCTGGCGGATTCACCAATTCCGCTGCCGCTGATCAGCCAGTATCTGCCGCTGCAGTACGTGAAAGTTCGCTCCGGCGAGCTGCAGCCAACGCCACGGGAACTCATTATCAACCATATTCAGGACATCCTGGCGCAGTACCACACAGCCTGTGAAGGCCAATAAGCAAAACAAAGAGGAACACGCTATGCCAAATATTGTTTTAAGCCGGATTGATGAACGCTTGATTCACGGTCAGGTCGGCGTTCAGTGGGTCGGATTTGCGGGGGCAAATCTGGTGCTGGTCGCCAACGATGAGGTTGCCGAAGATCCGGTACAACAAAACCTGATGGAAATGGTACTGGCAGAAGGGATCGCCGTACGTTTCTGGACGCTGCAAAAAGTTATCGACAACATTCATCGCGCCGCCGATCGACAGAAAATCCTGCTGGTTTGTAAAACACCCGCCGATTTCCTGACGCTGGTGAAAGGTGGCGTTCCGGTGAATCGCATTAACGTTGGCAATATGCACTACGCCAATGGCAAGCAACAAATCGCCAAAACGGTTTCTGTGGATGCGGGCGATATCGCAGCATTTAACGACCTGAAAGCCGCTGGGGTGGAATGCTTCGTTCAGGGCGTCCCGACAGAGCCTGCTGTGGACCTCTTTAAATTACTTTGAGGGATTCATCATGGAAATCAGTCTGTTGCAGGCATTCGCGTTGGGCATTATCGCCTTTATCGCTGGCCTGGATATGTTTAACGGCTTAACCCATATGCACCGCCCGGTGGTCCTCGGCCCGTTAGTCGGGCTGGTACTTGGCGATCTGCATACCGGTATTTTAACCGGCGGTACGCTGGAACTGGTGTGGATGGGGCTGGCCCCGCTGGCGGGCGCACAGCCGCCTAACGTGATTATCGGTACTATCGTCGGCACGGCGTTTGCCATTACTACTGGCGTGAAACCCGATGTCGCAGTCGGTGTCGCCGTACCTTTCGCTGTCGCAGTACAGATGGGGATTACCTTCCTGTTCTCGGTGATGTCTGGCGTGATGTCTCGCTGCGACCGGATGGCGGAGAACGCCGATACTCGCGGCATTGAACGCGTAAACTATCTGGCACTGCTGGCACTCGGCACTTTCTATTTTCTCTGCGCTTTCCTGCCTATCTACTTCGGCGCGGAACATGCAAAAACCATCATTGATGTCCTGCCGCAACGATTAATCGACGGCCTCGGCGTCGCGGGCGGCATCATGCCAGCAATCGGTTTTGCCGTGCTGCTGAAAATCATGATGAAAAACGTCTACATCCCCTACTTCATCCTGGGCTTTGTTGCCGCAGCCTGGCTCAAGTTACCGGTGCTGGCTATTGCTGCCGCCGCGCTGGCGATGGCGCTGATCGATCTGCTGCGTAAATCTCCTGAACCGACTCAACCTGCGGCACAGAAAGAGGAATTTGAAGATGGCATCTAATCAAACCACCCTGCCGAACATCAGTGAAAACGAAGAAACATTGCTGACTGGCGTCAATGAAAACGTGTATGAAGATCAGAGCATTGGCGCGGAGCTGACGAAAAAAGATATCAATCGCGTCGCCTGGCGTTCCATGCTGTTACAAGCGTCTTTTAACTACGAACGTATGCAGGCTTCCGGCTGGTTGTACGGTCTGCTGCCTGCTCTGAAAAAGATCCACACTAATAAACGCGACCTGGCGCGCGCCATGAAGGGGCATATGGGTTTCTTCAATACCCATCCGTTTCTGGTGACATTTGTTATCGGCATTATCCTTGCGATGGAGCGTTCTAAGCAGGACGTTAACAGTATTCAGAGCACCAAAATTGCCGTCGGTGCGCCGCTCGGCGGGATTGGCGATGCAATGTTCTGGCTAACGCTACTGCCGATTTGTGGCGGGATTGGAGCCAGTCTGGCATTGCAAGGCTCCATTCTTGGCGCAGTCGTCTTTATTGTGCTGTTCAACGTGGTACACCTGGGGCTGCGTTTTGGTCTGGCGCATTATGCTTACCGAATGGGCGTGGCGGCGATTCCACTGATTAAAGCGAATACCAAAAAAGTCGGCCATGCTGCGTCAATCGTTGGGATGACGGTAATCGGCGCGCTGGTGGCAACCTATGTTCGTTTGAGCACCACGCTGGAAATCACGGCGGGCGACGCAGTGGTTAAGTTACAAGCTGATGTTATCGATAAATTGATGCCTGCCTTCTTACCGCTGGTCTACACCCTGACCATGTTTTGGTTGGTACGCCGCGGCTGGAATCCGCTGCGTCTGATTGCAGTTACCGTGGTTCTCGGCATCGTCGGTAAATTCTGCCATTTCCTTTAAATACAATGAGGTATTAGATGTTAAGTATTATTTTGACAGGGCATGGCGGGTTTGCCAGCGGCATGGAAAAAGCAATGAAGCAAATTCTCGGTGAGCAATCGCAGTTTATCGCCATCGATTTTCCGGAAACCTCAAGCACCGCGCTGCTTACATCGCAGCTTGAAGAGGCCATCGCCCAACTGGATTGTGAAGACGGCATTGTTTTTCTGACGGATTTGCTGGGCGGCACGCCGTTTCGCGTAGCTTCAACGCTGGCGATGCAAAAACCGGGCTGTGAAGTGATTACCGGCACCAATTTACAACTGCTACTGGAGATGGTGCTGGAGCGCGAAGGGTTAAGCGGTGAAGAATTCCGTGTGCAGGCGCTGGAGTGTGGACATCGTGGGCTGACCAGTCTGGTGGACGAGTTAGGCCGCTGCCATGAGGAATGTCCGGTCGAGGAAGGAATATGACACACGTTCTGCGCGCCAGAAGGCTGCTGACTGAAGAGGGATGGCTCGATGACCATCAGTTGCGTATTGCTGACGGTGTCATCGCAGCAATCGAACCGATTCCAGTGGGCGTGACTGAACGCGATGCGGAACTGCTCTGCCCTGCTTACATCGACACCCATGTACACGGTGGTGCGGGCGTTGATGTAATGGATGACGCGCCGGATGTACTCGACAAGCTGGCAATGCACAAGGCACGCGAAGGTGTCGGCAGTTGGTTACCGACCACCGTAACCGCGCCGCTTAATACCATTCATGCGGCGCTGAAACGTATTGCTCAACGTTGCCAACGCGGCGGACCTGGTGCGCAAGTGCTGGGGAGTTATCTCGAAGGACCGTACTTCACGCCGCAGAATAAAGGCGCGCATCCGCCGGAATTGTTTCGCGAGCTTGAAATTGCCGAGCTGGATCAATTGATTGCCGTTTCTCAGCACACCTTACGCGTGGTAGCGCTGGCACCGGAAAAAGAAGGGGCATTGCAGGCCATCCGCCATCTTAAACAGCAAAATGTAAGGGTGATGCTGGGGCATAGCGCGGCGACCTGGCAACAAACCCGCGCCGCGTTTGATGCTGGTGCCGACGGCATGGTGCATTGCTATAACGGGATGACAGGTTTACATCACCGCGAACCGGGAATGGTTGGCGCGGGATTAACGGACAAGTGCGCCTGGCTGGAACTGATAGCCGATGGTCATCATGTGCATCCGGCGGCGATGTCGCTGTGTTGTTGCTGTGCGAAAGAGAGAATCGTGCTGATCACCGACGCGATGCAGGCAGCCGGGATGCCGGATGGTCGCTATACGTTATGTGGTGAAGAAGTGCAGATGCACGGTGGCGTTGTCCGTACCGCGTCCGGTGGGCTGGCGGGCAGTACGCTGTCTGTTGATGCGGCAGTGCGCAACATGGTCGAGTTGACGGGCGTAACGCCTGCGGAAGCCATTCATATGGCATCGCTGCATCCGGCGCGAATGCTGGGTGTTGATGGTGTTCTGGGATCGCTTAAACCGGGCAAACGCGCCAGCATCGTTGCGCTGGATAGCGGGCTGCATGTGCAACAAATCTGGATTCAGAGTCAATTAGCTTCGTTTTGATAGTTTGCTCCTTTATTGGGCCTTCACTTCCCCCGTAAGGCCTTTCTTTTTCTTTCGTTTTGATCTGTGCAGCGGTGTCGGATGCGACGCTAACGCGTCTTATTCGACCTACGATACGCCGCATCCGGCAATCGGTGAACATAGCGACGTCATTACGCAATTCTTTAATCTTCCCTTGTCTTTTCTTTCAATGATCACAGATTTCGTTTTATTTCCTTTTTCTCCATTGAACTTTCGGTTTCTTTTCTATAGATTTTAATCAACGAAAGACATCACCAAGTGAAATGAAACGAAAGGCAAGTGAAAGCGACAACGCCCGACGTCAAGTTCATCAGACTAAGGATTGAGTTATGCCAGAAAATTACACCCCTGCTGCCGCCGCATCCGGTACATGGACTGAAGAAGAGATCCGCCATCAGCCTCGCGCATGGATCCGTTCACTCACCAACATCGACGCGCTACGTTCCGCGCTCAATAACTTCCTTGAACCGTTACTGCGCAAAGAGAATCTGCGGATCATCCTGACCGGAGCCGGAACCTCGGCATTTATCGGTGATATCATCGCGCCGTGGCTCGCCAGCCATACCGGTAAAAACTTCAGCGCCGTACCAACCACCGATCTGGTCACTAATCCGATGGACTACCTGAACCCAGCCCATCCGCTGCTGTTGATCTCCTTCGGTCGATCCGGCAACAGCCCGGAAAGCGTCGCAGCCGTGGAACTGGCAAATCAATTTGTACCGGAATGCTATCACCTGCCGATCACCTGCAACGAAGCGGGCGCTCTTTACCAAAACGCGATCAACAGCGATAACGCGTTTGCCGTGCTGATGCCCGCAGAAACGCACGATCGCGGCTTTGCGATGACCAGCAGCATTACCACCATGATGGCCAGCTGCCTCGCGGTTTTCGCACCTGAGACGATCAACAGCCAAACCTTCCGCGACGTGGCGGATCGTTGCCAGGCGATCCTGACCTCACTGGGCGATTTCAGCGAAGGTGTGTTTGGTTACGCACCGTGGAAACGGATCGTTTATCTCGGCAGCGGTGGCTTACAGGGCGCAGCACGCGAGTCGGCGCTGAAAGTGCTGGAACTGACGGCGGGTAAACTGGCGGCCTTTTATGATTCTCCAACCGGATTCCGTCATGGACCAAAATCGCTGGTCGATGACGAAACGCTGGTGGTGGTATTTGTCTCCAGCCACCCTTACACCCGTCAGTATGATCTTGATCTGCTGGCTGAACTTCGCCGTGACAACCAGGCAATGCGTGTAATCGCCATCGCCGCGGAAAGCAGCGACATCGTCGCTGCCGGTCCACATATCATCCTGCCACCGTCACGTCACTTTATCGACGTTGAGCAGGCATTTTGCTTCCTGATGTACGCCCAGACGTTTGCACTGATGCAGTCGCTGCACATGGGCAATACGCCGGATACCCCATCAGCCAGTGGCACCGTTAACCGCGTGGTGCAAGGCGTAATCATTCATCCGTGGCAGGCATAAGAGGATCGCATTATGAGCATTATCTCCACTAAATATCTGTTACAGGACGCCCAGGCCAATGGCTACGCGGTGCCTGCCTTTAACATTCATAACGCCGAGACGATCCAGGCGATCCTCGAAGTGTGCAGTGAAATGCGATCGCCGGTGATCCTCGCCGGAACGCCGGGGACCTTTAAACATATCGCGCTGGAAGAGATCTACGCCCTGTGCAGCGCCTATTCCACAACCTACAACATGCCACTGGCGCTGCATCTCGACCACCACGAATCGCTGGATGATATTCGCCGTAAAGTCCACGCAGGCGTGCGCAGTGCGATGATCGACGGCAGCCACTTCCCGTTTGCCGAGAACGTAAAGCTGGTGAAATCGGTTGTCGACTTCTGCCACTCCCAGGATTGCAGCGTGGAAGCAGAACTGGGCCGCCTGGGCGGTGTTGAAGATGACATGAGCGTTGACGCCGAAAGTGCATTCCTGACCGATCCACAAGAAGCTAAACGCTTTGTCGAACTGACTGGCGTCGACAGCCTGGCGGTAGCGATTGGTACGGCGCACGGCTTATACAGCAAAACGCCGAAGATTGATTTCCAGCGGCTGGCGGAAATTCGTGAAGTGGTGGATGTTCCTCTGGTGCTACATGGTGCCAGCGATGTTCCGGATGAATTTGTCCGTCGCACTATTGAACTTGGCGTCACAAAAGTGAACGTTGCCACAGAATTAAAAATAGCCTTCGCCGGCGCGGTTAAAGCCTGGTTTGCGGAAAATCCGCAGGGTAATGATCCTCGTTATTATATGCGCGTCGGAATGGATGCGATGAAAGAAGTTGTCAGAAATAAAATTAATGTCTGTGGTTCAGCGAATCGAATTTCAGCATAATCATTAGTTTTTTATGATTTATCCCAATGTACTTCCCGATTAATATCGGGGAGTGCCTTAATGGAAAAGGAGATGACTAAACCTTAATAAATACATCAGTACAATATCGCAACAATAATATATTTAAAAAAATTATATTATTCAACTTTATGGTGAGGATTACACAATGAGCAGTCCAAATATTCTCTTAACCCGTATTGATAACCGTCTGGTTCACGGTCAGGTTGGCGTGACCTGGACATCCACCATCGGTGCGAATCTGCTGGTAGTCGTGGATGATGTTGTCGCTAACGATGATATTCAACAGAAATTAATGGGTATTACCGCAGAAACCTACGGCTTTGGCATTCGTTTCTTTACTATCGAAAAAACCATTAACGTCATCGGCAAAGCTGCACCGCATCAGAAGATCTTCCTGATTTGCCGTACGCCACAAACGGTACGTAAATTGGTAGAAGGTGGCATTGACCTGAAAGATGTCAACGTCGGCAATATGCATTTCTCGGAAGGGAAAAAGCAAATCAGCAGTAAAGTTTATGTCGATGACCAGGATCTCACGGACTTACGTTTTATTAAACAACGTGGCGTGAATGTTTTCATTCAGGACGTCCCTGGCGATCAAAAAGAACAAATCCCTGACTAAATCTAAAATCGCCTTAATATTGGTTTGAGGTAATAAAAATGCATGAAATAACCCTACTTCAGGGATTATCCCTGGCGGCGTTAGTTTTCGTTCTGGGGATTGATTTTTGGCTGGAAGCCTTATTTTTATTCCGCCCGATAATCGTTTGTACCCTAACTGGCGCTATTCTCGGTGATATTCAGACTGGCTTAATTACCGGTGGTCTGACAGAGTTGGCTTTCGCCGGATTAACCCCTGCAGGTGGTGTTCAGCCGCCCAACCCTATTATGGCGGGTCTGATGACCACCGTCATTGCATGGTCTACGGGCGTTGATGCCAAAACGGCAATTGGTCTTGGCCTACCGTTTAGTTTGTTAATGCAGTACGTCATTCTGTTCTTCTATTCTGCTTTCTCATTATTTATGACCAAAGCCGATAAATGCGCGAAAGAAGCGGATACGGCAGCGTTTTCCCGACTTAACTGGACAACGATGCTCATCGTCGCTTCAGCGTATGCGGTGATTGCTTTCCTCTGTACTTACCTGGCACAAGGGGCGATGCAGGCGCTGGTGAAAGCGATGCCCGCCTGGCTGACCCACGGCTTTGAAGTGGCTGGCGGTATTCTGCCTGCCGTTGGTTTTGGCTTGCTGCTGCGCGTGATGTTCAAAGCACAATATATCCCTTACCTGATCGCCGGCTTCCTGTTTGTTTGCTACATCCAGGTCAGCAACCTGTTGCCGGTTGCCGTACTGGGCGCAGGCTTTGCGGTGTATGAGTTTTTCAATGCGAAATCCCGGCAGCAAGCGCAACCGCAGCCCGTTGCCAGTAAAAATGAAGAAGAGGACTACAGCAATGGGATCTGAAATCAGTAAAAAAGATATCACCCGTCTGGGCTTTCGTTCGTCGCTGCTGCAAGCGAGCTTTAACTACGAAAGGATGCAGGCGGGCGGTTTTACCTGGGCGATGTTGCCGATCCTGAAAAAGATTTATAAGGATGACAAACCGGGCCTAAGCGCAGCGATGAAAGATAACCTCGAATTTATTAATACCCACCCGAATCTGGTCGGATTCCTGATGGGGTTATTAATTTCGATGGAAGAAAAAGGAGAAAACCGCGACACCATTAAAGGCCTCAAAGTGGCACTGTTTGGCCCAATCGCCGGGATTGGCGATGCGATTTTCTGGTTTACTTTGTTGCCGATTATGGCGGGAATTTGCTCATCATTTGCCAGCCAGGGAAACCTGCTGGGGCCGATTCTATTTTTCGCCGTTTACCTGCTTATCTTTTTCCTGCGCGTCGGCTGGACCCACGTCGGTTATTCAGTCGGCGTGAAGGCGATCGATAAAGTGCGAGAGAACTCGCAGATGATTGCTCGCTCGGCAACCATCCTCGGGATCACGGTAATCGGCGGGCTGATCGCTTCGTATGTGCATATTAACGTGGTGACATCGTTTGCCATCGACAGTACCCACAGCGTCGCGCTGCAACAGGATTTCTTCGATAAAGTCTTCCCGAACATTTTACCGATGGCCTACACCCTGCTGATGTATTACTTCCTGCGGGTGAAAAAAGCGCATCCGGTGCTGTTAATCGGCGTGACTTTTGTGCTCTCTATTGTTTGTTCCGCATTCGGCATTTTGTAAATGGAACGAGGCACTGCGTCTGGCGGTGCCTCTTTACTTAAGGAATTTCATCCTGTGCAAACCCTTCAGCAAGTTGAAAACTATACGGCGTTAAGTGAACGTGCCAGCGAATATTTATTGGCCGTGATCCGTAGCAAACCGGATGCCGTGATTTGCCTGGCGACCGGAGCCACGCCATTACTGACGTATCATTATCTGGTAGAAAAAATCCACCAGCAGCACGTTGATGTCAGCCAGCTCACCGTCGTCAAACTCGATGAATGGGTGGATCTGCCATTAACGATGCCTGGTACCTGCGAAACTTTCCTGCAACAGCATATCGTGCAGCCGCTGGGGCTACGTGAAGACCAGCTCATCAGCTTTCGCTCCGAAGAGATAAATGAGACAGAGTGCGAACGGGTAACGAACCTGATTGCGCGCAAAGGCGGTCTGGATTTATGCGTTCTCGGATTGGGGAAAAACGGTCATCTTGGGCTGAACGAACCGGGGGAAAGCCTACAACCGGCCTGCCATATCAGTCAACTTGATGCCAGAACACAGCAACATGAGATGTTAAAAACCGCGGGTCGCCCCGTGACTCGTGGGATCACCTTAGGCCTGAAGGATATTCTCAATGCCCGCGAGGTTTTGTTACTGGTGACTGGCGAAGGAAAGCAGGATGCGACAGAACGTTTTCTCACGGCTAAAGTCTCTACCTCTATCCCGGCTTCGTTTTTGTGGCTGCACAGTAACTTTATTTGTTTAATTAATACCTAACCAGATGAAAAATTTGCTCAAAATGTTTAAATTAACTTATTCAACAGTCACGCATTATATTAAATAACATTTGACTGGGTTGAACATAACGCCAATAGCAAAAGGAGTTATGTTCAACAATTTAATTTTAGATATACATATAACTTGTTCTATTAATAAACCATCTCGTATTCTGACTCGCCCCCTGGCGCAGCAAAGTCATGCACTTATACTCTTTTGAATACATAGAAAATTGATATCAATATAATGAAAATATCAAATATTTGCATATAAATATAATCTTAAAGTTTAGTCTATTTAATGTTCAATGAAATATTTCTACCTGTATAATCTTTAAAGATGTTGAACATATATTCACATTAAATATGATTATGTACTTGTTACAAGGATAAGGTTATAAATGAATAAAGTTACAAAAACAGCTATTGCGGGCTTACTTGCGCTTTTCGCAGGTAATGCCGCTGCAACCGATGGTGAAATAGTTTTTGATGGCGAGATTTTAAAATCCGCTTGTGAAATCAATGACTCTGATAAGAAAATTGAAGTTGCTCTTGGTCACTATAATGCCGAACAGTTTCGTTCTGTAGGCGATCGTAGCCCAAAAATTCCATTCACTATTCCTTTAGTTAACTGCCCAGTGACTGGGTGGGAGCACGATAACGGCAACGTTGAAGCGTCTTTCCGTTTATGGCTGGAAACGCGGGATAATGGTACCGTCCCTAACTTCCCTAATCTGGCAAAAGTGGGCTCTTTTGCTGGCACAGCGGCAACAGGTGTGGGTATCCGTATTGACGATGCGGAAAGCGGAAACCTTATGCCACTAAATGCTATGGGCAATGATAACACGGTTTATCAGATCCCTGCGGACTCCGCTGGAGTTGTTAATGTTGACCTCATCGCTTACTACGTATCAACCGTTGAAGCATCAGAAATCACCCCAGGGGAAGCAGACGCTGTCGTTAACGTAACGCTGGATTACCGTTAATACGTTACGGCGTTATCTGACCTTTCAGATAACGCCCTTTTCCTTCCTCTTTCTCGTTGTATCAGGTTGAAAAATAACTATGTCAAAACGAACATTCGCGGTGATAATAACCTTGTTGTGTAGCTTCTGTATCGGCCAGGCGCTTGCAGGGGGTATCGTTTTACAGCGAACGCGAGTGATCTATGATGCCAGCCGCAAAGAGGCTGCGTTACCTGTCGCAAACAAAGGCGCAGAAACGCCTTATTTACTGCAATCATGGGTAGATAATATAGATGGTACAAGCCGTGCCCCATTTATTATAACCCCACCGCTATTTCGTCTTGAAGCTGGCGATGATTCATCACTGCGAATTATTAAAACAGCTGATAACCTGCCTGAAAATAAAGAGTCGCTGTTCTACATTAATGTTCGTGCCATTCCAGCAAAGAAAAAATCAGATGATGTTAATGCTAACGAGTTGACGCTGGTATTTAAAACACGGATCAAAATGTTTTATCGCCCCGCACACTTGAAGGGGTTGGTCAACGATGCGTGGAAATCACTGGAATTTAAACGTAGTGACCATTCACTCAATATATATAACTCAACTGAATATTACGTCGTATTTGCCGGACTGGCAGTCGATAAAGCCGATCTCACAAGCAAAATTGAATATATCGCGCCCGGAGAACATAAACAGTTACCACTTCCAGCATCTGGCGGAAAGAACGTGAAATGGGCTGCGATCAATGATTATGGCGGCAGTTCCGGGACAGAAACTCGTCCACTGCAATAACAAATATAAAAACACAGGTCATCAGGGAATGCCACAACGACACCACCAGGGACATAAACGCACACCGAAACAGTTGGCGCTCATTATCAAACGCTGTTTGCCGATGGTGCTCACTGGCAGCGGCATGCTTTGCACTACCGCTAACGCCGAAGAGTATTATTTCGACCCCATTATGCTGGAAACCACAAAAAGTGGTATGCAAACAACCGATCTGTCACGTTTTTCAAAAAAATACGCACAACTACCAGGAACTTATCAGGTTGATATCTGGCTGAATAAAAAGAAGGTTTCACAGAAAAAAATTACATTTACCGCCAATGCAGAGCAACTTCTGCAGCCACAGTTTACGGTAGAACAACTACGTGAGCTGGGTATTAAGGTGGATGAAATCCCGGCGCTGGCTGAAAAAGATGACGATAGCGTGATCAACTCGCTTGAACAAATCATTCCCGGTACAGCTGCTGAATTTGATTTCAATCATCAGCGACTTAATTTGAGCATTCCCCAAATTGCACTGTACCGTGATGCAAGAGGTTACGTCTCCCCTTCTCGTTGGGACGATGGTATACCAACGCTGTTTACCAACTACTCGTTTACAGGTTCTGATAACCGTTACCGCCAGGGCAATCGTAGCCAACGACAGTACCTGAATATGCAAAATGGTGCTAATTTTGGCCCCTGGCGATTACGTAACTATTCTACGTGGACACGCAACGATCAGGCGTCAAGCTGGAACACTATCAGTAGTTATTTACAACGTGATATCAAGGCGTTGAAGTCTCAGTTGCTTCTGGGAGAAAGCGCCACCAGCGGCAGTATTTTTTCCAGCTACACCTTTACTGGCGTGCAACTCGCTTCCGACGATAATATGTTGCCAAACAGCCAGCGCGGATTTGCCCCAACGGTACGCGGTATCGCAAACAGTAGTGCAATCGTGACTATCAGGCAAAATGGTTATGTGATCTATCAAAGCAACGTGCCAGCGGGTGCCTTTGAAATTAACGATCTCTACCCCTCTTCCAACAGCGGCGATTTAGAAGTCACGATTGAAGAAAGTGACGGTACACAACGTCGCTTTATCCAGCCTTATTCTTCATTACCCATGATGCAGCGACCTGGGCATCTAAAATATAGCGCGACCGCTGGACGCTATCGCGCTGATGCAAACAGTGATAGCAAGGAACCCGAATTTGCTGAAGCCACGGCAATATATGGTTTGAATAATACTTTTACGCTGTATGGCGGCCTGCTCGGTTCTGAAGATTATTATGCGCTGGGGATCGGTATCGGCGGCACACTTGGCGCACTGGGCGCGTTGTCGATGGATATCAACAGAGCTGACACCCAATTCGATAACCAGCACTCTTTTCATGGCTATCAATGGCGTACGCAGTACATCAAAGATATCCCGGAAACCAACACCAATATCGCTGTCAGCTACTATCGCTATACCAACGATGGCTATTTTAGTTTTGATGAAGCCAATACCCGCAATTGGGACTATAACAGTCGCCAAAAAAGTGAAATTCAATTCAACATCAGCCAGACAATATTTGATGGGGTAAGTCTGTATGCCTCCGGTTCACAGCAAGACTATTGGGGCAATAACGAGAAAAACAGGAATATCTCTGTTGGGGTTTCCGGCCAGCAATGGGGAATTGGTTACAGCCTGAATTATCAATACAGCCGCTACACTGATCAAAATAATGACCGCGCACTCTCTTTGAATCTCAGTATTCCGTTAGAACGCTGGTTACCGCGTAGCCGGGTTTCCTATCAGATGACCAGCCAGAAAGATCGCCCAACCCAACATGAAATGCGTCTTGATGGCTCACTGCTGGATGATGGTCGCCTGAGCTATAGCCTGGAACAAAGTCTGGATGACGATAACAACCATAACAGTAGCCTGAACGCCAGTTACCGTTCACCTTATGGAACCTTCAGTGCCGGATACAGTTACGGTAATGACAGCAGCCAATACAATTACGGCGTTACCGGCGGCGTGGTTATCCATCCTCATGGCGTGACGCTCTCGCAATATCTGGGCAACGCTTTTGCGCTTATCGATGCTAACGGGGCATCTGGCGTGAGGATACAAAACTATCCGGGGATTGCTACCGATCCCTTTGGCTATGCAGTGGTTCCTTATCTCACAACTTATCAGGAAAACCGTCTCTCGGTAGATACTACGCAGCTGCCCGATAACGTCGATCTTGAACAAACAACACAGTTTGTGGTGCCCAACAGAGGTGCAATGGTAGCGGCGCGTTTCAACGCCAATATCGGTTATCGCGTACTTGTTACAGTCAGCGATCGCAACGGTAAACCGTTGCCCTTTGGCGCTCTTGCCAGCAACGATGATACGGGGCAACAAAGTATCGTCGATGAGGGCGGCATACTATATCTCTCTGGGATATCGAGTAAATCACAAAGCTGGACTGTACGCTGGGGAAATCAGGCAGATCAACAATGTCAGTTTGCTTTTAGTACACCGGATTCAGAACCAACAACCTCTGTATTACAAGGTACAGCGCAGTGCCATTAAGGATAAAAAATGAAAAGAGCGCCTCTTATAACAGGACTTTTGTTGATATCCACATCCTGCGCTTATGCCTCCTCAGGAGGGTGTGGAGCCGACAGCACTAGCGGTGCGACAAATTACAGCAGTGTGGTTGATGATGTTACGGTGAACCAGACAGATAACGTGACAGGACGGGAGTTTACCTCTGCAACGCTAAGTAGCACTAACTGGCAATACGCCTGTTCCTGCTCTGCGGGTAAGGCAGTTAAACTTGTCTATATGGTCAGCCCCGTACTTACCACCACTGGACATCAGACAGGATATTACAAACTCAATGACAGCCTGGATATTAAAACCACATTACAGGCAAACGACATTCCAGGACTCACAACCGACCAGGTTGTCTCTGTTAACACCCGATTCACACAGATAAAAAGCAGCACCGTATATTCTGCTGCAACCCAAACGGGTGTTTGCCAGGGTGACACGTCTCGTTATGGACCCGTTAATATTGGTGCAAATACCACCTTTACCCTGTATGTCACCAAGCCATTTCTCGGCTCGATGACCATTCCGAAAACGGATATTGCCGTCATTAAAGGCGCGTGGGTCGATGGAATGGGAAGCCCGTCTACAGGTGACTTCCATGATTTAGTCAAGTTATCGATTCAGGGAAATCTCACCGCCCCACAGTCGTGCAAAATTAATCAGGGCGATGTTATTAAGGTTAATTTTGGATTCATCAATGGTCAGAAGTTTACCACCCGCAATGCCATGCCAGACGGTTTTACTCCAGTAGACTTTGATATCACTTATGACTGTGGTGATACTTCAAAGATTAAAAACTCGTTGCAAATGCGCATCGACGGTACAACTGGGGTAGTAGACCAGTACAACCTGGTCGCCAGACGAAGAAGTTCAGACAATGCGCCCGATGTCGGTATTCGTATTGAAAATCTCGGTGGCGGAGTTGCAAATATTCCTTTTCAGAACGGTATCCTTCCCGTTGATCCTTCCGGGCATGGCACCGTCAATATGCGCGCCTGGCCAGTTAATCTGGTCGGTGGTGAGCTGGAAACAGGAAAATTTCAGGGCACAGCCACCATTACCGTCATCGTGCGGTAAAAGAAGACGTTGCGTTTTGATTAACGCAACGCTTCGGCACTCTTACCCCTGCTGCTCCAGCGCATACTTATACAGCGCATTTTTCTTCACGCCGTGAATTTCTGCGGCCAGCGCCGCCGCTTTTTTCAGCGGCAGTTCTGCCTGCAACAGAGCCAGCGTGCGCAGGGCATCAGCAGGCAGGTCATCTTCCTGCGCTTTATGACCTTCGACAATCAGCACCATTTCGCCTTTGCGACGGTTTTCATCTTCCTTTACCCACGCCAGCAGCTCGCCAACGGGCGCGCCGTGAATGGTTTCCCAGGTTTTGGTCAGCTCACGCGCCAGAACCACGTAGCGGGATTCGCCTAATACCGCAACGATATCTTCCAGGCTATCTAACAGACGGTGGGTAGATTCATAAAAAATCAGCGTGCGCGGCTCCGCTTCAATGGCTTTTAGCGCATCACGGCGGCCTTTTGATTTGGCAGGTAAAAAGCCTTCGTAACAGAAACGGTCAGAGGGTAAACCCGCGGCGCTTAACGCAGTGATAGCAGCACACGGTCCGGGTAGCGGCACCACACGAATCCCCGCTTCACGGCAGGTACGCACCAGATGGTAGCCAGGATCGTTAATTAGCGGCGTTCCGGCATCGGAAACCAGCGCAATGTTTTGCCCCTCTTGCAGCTTCGCCAGCAGCGTTTCGGCTTTTTGTTGCTCGTTATGGTCGTGCAGCGCAAACAACCGGGCATTAATCCCAAAATGTTGCAGCAATAAACCGGTGTGACGAGTATCCTCGGCGGCAATCAGATCAACGGCCTGTAATACCTCTAACGCACGCTGGGTGATATCCGCCAGATTGCCGATTGGCGTCGGTACAATGTAAAGCTGGCCCTGAGAATTATCCGCCGATTGGTGTTGTTTCATTGTGTCGTCCGTATTGCCGATTTAATATTGAGCATTGCGTAAAAAAAATATCACTGGATACATTATGGTACCCTCAACATTTTCTCGTTTGAAAGCCGCGCGTTGTCTGCCTGTTGTTCTGGCAGCCCTGATTTTCGCCGGTTGTGGCACCCATACTCCCGATCAGTCCACTGCTTATATGCAGGGCACGGCGCAGGCTGATTCTGCCTTTTATCTTCAGCAGATGCAGCAAAGCTCTGATGATACCAGGATCAACTGGCAATTACTCGCCATTCGTGCACTGGTGAAAGAAGGTAAAACCGGGCAGGCGGTGGAGTTGTTTAATCAACTACCGCAAGAACTGAACGATTCTCAGCGTCGCGAGAAAACACTGCTGGCGGCAGAGATTAAACTGGCGCAGAAAGATTTTGCTGGCGCGCAAAACTTGCTGGCGAAAATCACACCTGCCGATTTAGAACAAAACCAGCAAGCGCGTTACTGGCAGGCAAAAATCGATGCCAGCCAGGGGCGTCCTTCCATTGATTTACTGCGCGCGTTAATTGCTCAGGAACCGCTGCTTGGCGCGAAAGAAAAACAGCAGAATATTGATGCCACCTGGCAGGCGCTCTCCTCCATGACTCAGGAACAGGCGAATACGCTGGTGATCAACGCCGACGAAAATATTCTGCAAGGCTGGCTGGATCTGCAGCGCGTCTGGTTTGATAACCGTAACGATCCCGACATGATGAAAGCCGGGATCGCCGACTGGCAGAAACGTTATCCGAACAACCCGGGCGCGAAAATGCTGCCAACGCAGTTGGTTAACGTAAAAGCGTTTAAACCAGCATCAACCAACAAAATCGCCCTGCTGTTGCCACTGAATGGCCAGGCAGCGGTATTTGGTCGCACTATTCAGCAAGGCTTTGAAGCGGCGAAAAATATCGGCACTCAGCCAGTGGCAGCTCAGGTAGCTGCCGCACCTGCCGCAGACGTAGCAGAACAACCTCAACCGCAAACCGTGGATGGCGTTGCCAGCCCGGCACAAGCCTCGGTTAGCGATCTGACCGGTGAACAGCCTGCAGCCCAGCCGGTGCCTGTAAGCGCCCCGGCGACAAGCACCGCAGCGGTAAGCGCACCCGCAAATCCATCCGCAGAGCTGAAAATCTACGATACCTCATCACAACCACTTAGCCAGATCTTAAGCCAGGTTCAGCAGGATGGCGCGAGTATTGTGGTCGGTCCGTTGCTGAAAAATAACGTTGAAGAGTTGCTGAAGAGCAACACCCCGCTGAACGTGCTGGCACTGAACCAGCCAGAGAATATCGAAAATCGCGTCAATATTTGTTACTTCGCGCTTTCACCGGAAGACGAAGCGCGCGATGCAGCGCGTCATATTCGTGACCAGGGTAAACAAGCGCCGCTGGTGCTGATCCCACGCAGTTCATTGGGCGATCGCGTAGCCAATGCGTTTGCGCAAGAGTGGCAGAAACTGGGCGGCGGCACCGTTCTGCAACAAAAATTTGGTTCCACCAGCGAATTACGCGCGGGTGTTAACGGCGGTTCTGGTATTGCTTTAACGGGTAGCCCGATTACTCTCAGAGCGACAACCGACTCCGGCATGACGACCAACAATCCAACGCTGCAAACCACGCCAACCGATGACCAGTTCACCAATAATGGCGGTCGTGTCGATGCGGTGTACATTGTGGCAACGCCGGGTGAAATCGCTTTTATCAAACCGATGATCGCCATGCGTAACGGTAGCCAGAGCGGTGCAACGCTGTACGCCAGCTCCCGCAGTGCGCAAGGGACCGCTGGCCCGGATTTCCGACTGGAGATGGAAGGCTTGCAGTACAGCGAAATCCCGATGCTGGCAGGCGGTAATCTGCCGTTAATGCAGCAGGCGCTCAGCGCGGTGAACAACGATTATTCGCTGGCTCGCATGTATGCGATGGGCGTTGATGCCTGGTCGTTGGCAAATCATTTCTCACAAATGCGCCAGGTTCAGGGTTTTGAAATCAACGGTAATACCGGAAGCCTGACGGCTAACCCGGATTGCGTGATTAACAGGAAGTTATCATGGCTACAGTACCAACAAGGTCAGGTAGTCCCCGCCAGTTAACCACCAAACAGACCGGCGATGCGTGGGAAGTACAAGCGCGTCGCTGGCTGGAAGGCAAAGGACTGCGATTTGTCGCCGCTAACGTGAACGAGCGTGGCGGCGAGATCGATCTGATAATGCGTGAAGGCCGGACCACCGTTTTTGTCGAGGTGCGTTACCGCCGCTCTGCGCTTTATGGCGGCGCGGCAGCCAGTGTGACCCGCAGCAAACAACACAAATTATTACAGACTGCCCGCTTGTGGCTCGCGCGTCATAATGGGAGTTTTGATACTGTGGATTGCCGGTTCGATGTGGTAGCCTTCACCGGGAATGAGGTTGAGTGGATTAAGGATGCCTTTAATGACCACTCATAATTAAGGTTTAAGGATTAGCGTGCAAGAAAGAATTAAAGCTTGCTTCACTGAAAGCATTCAAACTCAAATTGCGGCGGCAGAGGCGCTTCCGGATGCCATCTCCCGTGCGGCCATGACGCTGGTTCAGTCTCTGCTCAATGGCAACAAAATCCTCTGTTGTGGTAATGGAACTTCCGCTGCCAATGCACAGCATTTTGCTGCCAGCATGATCAACCGTTTCGAAACGGAGCGGCCCAGCTTACCTGCCATTGCACTAAATACTGATAATGTTGTCTTAACGGCGATTGCCAACGATCGCTTACATGATGAAGTGTATGCAAAACAGGTGCGGGCGCTGGGTCATGCGGGAGATGTATTGTTAGCCATTTCCACCCGTGGCAACAGCCGCGATATTGTAAAAGCGGTAGAAGCTGCCGTTACGCGTGATATGACCATTGTGGCATTAACCGGCTATGACGGCGGTGAACTTGCAGGTTTGTTAGGGCCACAGGATGTGGAAATCCGCATTCCTTCGCATCGTAGTGCTCGCATTCAGGAAATGCATATGCTGACGGTAAATTGCCTGTGCGATCTGATCGATAACACGCTTTTCCCTCACCAGGATGATTAAGGAGAATACATGAAGGCATTATCGCCAATCGCAGTCCTTATTTCCGCGCTGCTGTTGCAAGGTTGTGTTGCCGCTGCCGTAGTGGGTACTGCTGCTGTGGGTACCAAAGCCGCAACTGACCCACGCAGTGTCGGCACCCAGGTGGACGATGGTACCCTGGAAGTGCGCGTGAACAGCGCATTGTCGAAAGACGAACAGATTAAGAAAGAAGCGCGTATTAATGTAACGGCCTATCAGGGCAAAGTGCTGCTGGTTGGGCAGTCACCAAACGCTGAACTTTCGGCTCGCGCCAAACAGATTGCTATGGGCGTAGACGGTGCCAACGAAGTGTATAACGAGATTCGTCAGGGCCAGCCGATTGGTCTGGGCGAAGCGTCTAACGATACGTGGATCACCACCAAAGTGCGTTCGCAGCTCTTAACCAGCGACCTGGTGAAATCGTCCAACGTGAAAGTGACCACCGAAAACGGTGAAGTGTTCCTGATGGGGCTGGTGACTGAACGTGAAGCGAAAGCGGCGGCAGATATTGCCAGCCGGGTGAGCGGCGTGAAGCGGGTAACTACGGCGTTTACGTTTATTAAATAGCAGCCCCTTGTAATGCCTGATGCGACGCTTGCCGCGTCTTATCAGGCCTACAACGATGCAAACCGTAGGTCGGATAAGGCGTTTACGCCGCATCCGACATGTTTTCCCTCAAATCAGAATAACAGCGCCAGCCCGCCGACAATCACGCCTGACACTGCCACCATCGCCCCCGTCAGCCATAAGGCTTTCGCCGGGAACGCTTTGCGCAGCATAATCAGTGACGGCAAACTCACCGCCGGGAGCGTCATCAACAATGCCAGCGCCGGAGCAGTTCCCATACCTACCAGCATCATCGTTTGTACAATCGGAATTTCTGCTGCCGTGGGAATGACAAACAAGCATCCTGCTACCGCCATCGCCACCACCCACATCAGGCTGTTATCGACAGCACCATCGGCATGGGGGAATAACCAGACGCGAGCGGCACCCAACACCAGTACTGCAAGGATGTAAACCGGGATTGTACTCCAGAAAAGCGTCCATAGCGCCCTGCCCCAGCGGCTAAAAAATCCGCCCTGTGCTTCCGGTATGTCAATTTCGACCGGTGCTTGCGTTTGCGGTGTTTCACGCACCCATTTTTGCACCAGCGTCGCAATCAGCAACACCATCACCAGCCCCGCCACCAGACGAATCGCCGCAAAACCCCAGCCGAGGACGAACCCCATAAACACCAGCGTCGCCGGGTTTAACAACGGATTCCCCATCCAGAATGCCAGCGCACCGCCCATCGATACCTGTTGGCGACGCATTCCCGCCGCGACCGGAGCCGCACAGCAGGTACACATCATGCCCGGCAGTGAAAACAGCGTTCCCAGCAGCGTGCCGCGAAAGCGCGATTGCCCAAGCGTACGCAACAACCAGTCACGCGGGATCAGCACCTGAATCAACGAACCGAGGATCACCCCCAGCACCGCCGCTTTCCATACTGCGAGGAAATAGATCATCGCGTAATCCAACGCCGCTTGCCACGGATTAGCATCCGCCTGCACAAGGATAGATTTACCGATACTGTGGGTTTCGGCAGCAGTAAACGCTTTGCCGTAGTAAGGTTGCCATTTCACATACCAGAGACCGGCAATGACAACGAGAAAGAAAAGCGCGGGTTTCCACCACTGAATGGGCGTTGCCGCCTGAGATGAAGACTGACCAGTCATAGCATTCCCCAGGAATAAGTTATGATAATTGAGCGCGTGAATATTACGCTCACTATCAATCCTTGGGAATAATTATTCAGCTCTTTTGCGTAATTCTGAAGAGCTTAAAATCGTCACGCCTTCATGCTCAGGCCGCATCGCCTCTGCCAGCATGACCCGCGCCACGTCTCTCGCATCAATGGATTTCCAGTTACCGGGTAACAAACGGAACAGCGGCGCAAAAAGCGTTTCGTTCATCCGCTGTTTGCTACGATCGCCCAGTAACATCGACGGGCGAGCAATGGTCAATTTCGGCCAGTTCTGGGCGATTAATGCTTCTTCCATCTCCCCTTTGACGCGGTTATAGAAAAACGGCGAGTGGGCATTGGCACCCATAGCACTGACCACCAGCATATGCTGCGCGCCTAGTCGCCGCCCGGTTAATGCGGTATCCACTACCAGCGTGTAATCGGCATGAATAAACGCCTCTTTGCTCCCCGCTTCTCGCCGCGTGGTGCCGAGACAACAAAACACAATGTCGATGGGATCGGTGACCTGCGCCAGCGCGTCAGTCAGTTGCGGATCATGGGGATTAAACACCCCGGGCATATCGCCCAACGGACGTCGCGTCGGTGCAGCAATAGCGTTAACTTTCGGTTCGTTAATCAACATCCGCAGCAGGTGACCGCCCACCAGCCCCGTTGCGCCTGTAATCAGTACCTGACTCATCTTCGCTCCTTTACAGAATTGTCTGCCTTGCGCTCCCCGGCTCATGCACCAGGCTTAATAGACCATGAGGTAATTATCCCCGATTGTGGAAAATTCGCCTCATCCAATGCAACAACGCGGAGGAAGCATGAGTAAGAAAATTGCCGTTTTAATCACTGATGAATTTGAGGATTCAGAATTTACTTCACCCGCAGACGAGTTCCGTAAAGCCGGACACGAAGTGATTACCATTGAAAAACAAGCAGGTAAAACGGTGAAAGGCAAAAAAGGAGAAGCCAGCGTGACCATCGATAAATCCATCGATGAAGTGACGCCAGCGGAGTTTGATGCCCTGCTGCTACCGGGCGGCCATTCACCGGATTATCTGCGTGGGGACAACCGTTTTGTCACCTTCACCCGCGATTTTGTGAATAGCGGCAAACCGGTGTTTGCCATCTGTCACGGTCCGCAGTTGCTGATCAACGCCGATGTGATTCGGGGACGCAAACTGACCGCAGTAAAACCGATCATTATTGATGTTAAAAATGCGGGCGCGGAATTTTACGATCAGGAAGTCGTGGTCGATAAAGATCAGCTGGTTACCAGCCGGACACCGGACGATCTGCCAGCGTTTAACCGCGAGGCGTTACGCCTGCTCGGTGCCTGAGTCGCGTAGCCAAATCATTTTTTTACCAAAGCCCAGCGTGTTGTCGGTGAATTTGATTTCATCGAGCCGGATTTCCCACACCGGGGCCGACAGCATTCTGGCAACCGGAAAGCGACGATTGTACGCCTTGCGCGCGAGGTCGCTTTCCTCACCTTCCAGCCTGCGGATCTCACCTTTAAACTGCACACCGCGAATTAACGCTACCGTTTTCGGCTGACCGTTTACCGTTCCGGCAACTGCCGCCTGCGGCCCGCTCATCTGCGCGTGGCGCGTTTTTTCTTCCGTCAAAATGTAGAAGGCGACTTTCTGCGCATCAAAAAGATAAAAGGCATTAGCGCACCAGAGTTCCCCTTCCTGCTGCACACACCAGGTGACAACATGTTGTTTTGCCAGCCAACGGCTGATGGCGATGAGTGTTTCCATTGCTGTTCTCTTTTATACTGTGGGCCTGACCTTAACATGCGATGCAGACGATGACACCCTGGTTTCTTTACTTGATCCGTACCGCCGACAATAAGCTTTATACCGGGATCACCACGGATGTCGAACGCCGCTATCAGCAGCACCAAAGCGGCAAAGGGGCGAAAGCACTGCGCGGGAAAGGAGAACTGACGCTGGCGTTTTCTGCTCCAGTGGGCGATCGTTCGCTGGCGTTACGGGCGGAATATCGCGTTAAGCAACTGACCAAACGGCAAAAAGAGCGTCTGGTAGCGGAAGGCGCAGGGTTTGCAGAGCTGTTAAGCAGTCTGCAAACCCCGGAGATTAAAAGCGATTGAAATGCTCGTGATACTCAACCAGGCCGGTAACGCCATTCAGCGCGTCATCCGCTAAACGATGTACCTGGAAGGCGCTTTCAGTGCCCGGCCAGCGGCAACGCAGATCGTGATGCGCCGCCAGTTCAAAGCCGAAACGACTGTACAGCGCCGGATCGCCCAGCGTCACCACTGCGGCATAGCCGAACTCATTAAGCGAATCGAGTCCTTCATAGACCAGTTGGCGTGCCAGCCCCTGTCCACGGTATTTTTCATCAACCGCCAACGGTGCCATGCCGACCCATTGCAGGTCTTCGCCCTGCACATCAACCGGACTAAATGCCACATAGCCAATGACCTGACCTTCGTCATCTGTCGCCACCAGCCCCAGCGTCAGAAAGCCATCTTCACGCAGATCGTGAACCAGCTTCGCTTCCGCATCACTTTCGAATGAGCGACGTAGCAGGGCATCAATACCCGGCGCATCAATGGGAATTTCTACTCGAATTAGCATGGTTCACCTACCGATGTCTGTTTGGTTTCAGGCGCGGTTTTCATTCCCGCCTCAACAAAATCCGCCAGTTGCAGCAGCATCATGCGTAAGGCTTTCGGCATTTGCTCCAGTTCAATGGCGTCCATCAGGTTTTTCACATACAGCCCCAGCTCCGTATCGCCTTCAATCACCAGCCGACGCTGGAAGAAGAGCGTATCCGGATCTTGTTTACGCGCCGCAATCATCAGCAGATCGCTGGCGTCGGCACTAAAACTCACATCAGCTTGCGCGTTCTGGCTGACCACCAGTTTGCCATTCACCACCGAGGTAAACCATTGCAGGTCAATATCACGCACATGAATACTTAACCAGCGGCCTTCAAGAAACTCCAGCTCACCATCATCCAGCGCCTGACGGAATTGCCAGCTTAAGACCTGCTCAAGAACCTGGCGTTTTAGCGCAAATGGCGTCAGTTTTACCGGTACACTCAACAGAGATGGCCCCAAATGCACAATACGGGAACGCAGTTTATCCAACACGAGTTTTACTCCCTGTTTCAACAATCATCCTATTTTGCCATATCAGAAAAATAACATAGCGGTATAAATCAACAATTCCATATGAAATTGCTGCTACCACCAATACAACTTTAACTGCCTTAAATCAAAAATTGTCGCAGCAAGGTTAACTAAAATCCCAGTTCGTTAACATTTTTGCGTTTTGATAGCGCAACCTTCAGGAAAAATTATGGAGCTGCTCTGCCCTGCCGGAAATCTCCCGGCGCTTAAGGCGGCCATCGAAAACGGCGCAGATGCTGTTTATATCGGGCTAAAAGATGATACCAATGCCCGTCACTTCGCCGGCCTTAACTTTACCGAGAAAAAATTGCAGGAAGCGGTGAGTTTTGTCCATCAACATCGCCGCAAACTTCACATCGCGATTAACACTTTTGCGCATCCGGACGGTTACGCCCGTTGGCAGCGCGCCGTGGATATGGCGGCGCAGCTGGGTGCCGACGCGCTGATCCTCGCCGACCTCGCCATGCTGGAATACGCCGCCGAGCGTTATCCGCATATTGAGCGCCACGTATCGGTGCAGGCTTCGGCGACCAATGAAGAGGCGATTAACTTTTATCATCGCCATTTTGACGTTGCCCGCGTGGTGCTGCCGCGCGTGTTGTCGATTCATCAGGTGAAACAACTGGCACGGGTCACACCTGTACCACTGGAAGTCTTTGCTTTCGGCAGCCTGTGCATTATGTCGGAAGGTCGTTGCTATCTGTCGTCGTATCTGACGGGTGAGTCGCCCAACACCGTAGGCGCGTGTTCTCCGGCCCGTTTCGTGCGCTGGCAACAAACGCCGCAGGGGCTGGAATCCCGCCTGAACGAAGTGCTGATCGACCGTTATCAGGACGGCGAAAACGCAGGTTATCCGACGCTATGTAAAGGGCGTTATCTGGTGGACGGCGAGCGCTATCACGCGCTGGAAGAACCAACCAGTCTCAATACCCTGGAACTGCTGCCGGAGTTAATGGCGGCGAATATTGCTTCGGTGAAAATTGAAGGCCGCCAGCGTAGCCCGGCGTATGTCAGCCAGGTGGCGAAAGTCTGGCGTCAGGCTATCGACCGTTGTAAGGCCGATCCGCAAAACTTCATACCGCAAAGCGCGTGGATGGAGACGCTCGGGTCGATGTCCGAAGGCACGCAGACCACCCTTGGCGCGTATCACCGTAAATGGCAGTGAGAAGAGCAATGAAATATTCCTTAGGGCCAGTGCTGTGGTACTGGCCAAAAGAGACGCTGGAAGATTTTTATCAGCAGGCCGCCACCAGCAGCGCCGACGTGATTTATCTTGGTGAAGCGGTATGCAGCAAGCGCCGGGCAACCAAAGTTGGCGACTGGCTGGAGATGGCAAAATCGCTCGCCGGAAGTGGCAAGCAGATTGTGCTCTCCACGCTGGCGCTGGTGCAGGCATCCTCTGAACTGGGCGAACTGAAACGCTATGTTGAGAACGGTGAGTTTCTGATTGAAGCCAGCGATCTCGGCGTGGTGAATATGTGCGCTGAACGCAAACTGCCGTTCGTCGCCGGGCACGCGCTGAACTGCTACAACGCGGTGACGCTGAAAATATTGCTCAAACAGGGCATGATGCGCTGGTGTATGCCGGTGGAGCTTTCCCGCGACTGGCTGGTGAATCTGCTTAATCAGTGCGATGAGCTGGGCATTCGCAACCAGTTTGAAGTGGAAGTCCTGAGCTACGGTCATCTACCGCTGGCCTACTCCGCCCGCTGCTTTACCGCGCGTTCGGAAGACCGCCCGAAAGATGAGTGTGAAACCTGCTGCATTAAGTATCCGAACGGGCGCAACGTGCTGTCGCAGGAAAACCAACAAGTGTTTGTACTCAATGGCATTCAGACCATGAGCGGCTACGTTTACAACCTCGGTAACGAGCTGGCATCCATGCAGGGGCTGGTTGATGTGGTCCGCCTGTCACCGCAGGGTACTGACACTTTCGCGATGCTCGACGCCTTCCGCGCTAATGAAAATGGCGCTGCGCCACTATTGTTGACGGCAAACAGCGACTGTAACGGCTACTGGCGGCGGCTGGCAGGACTGGAGCTGCAAGCCTAAGTAAATATGCTCGTCATACTTCAAGTTGCATGTGCTGCATCTGCATTCGTTCACCCCAGTCACTTACTTATGTAAGCTCCTGGGGATTCACTCTCTTGTCGCCTTCCTGCAACTCGAATTATTTAGAGCACAGCTCACTTTGTTAACAACTTTAACTACTCTTTAATGCAGTATTAAAGATTAATCGGTAACAAAGTGAGCTGTTATGACTGATAAAACCATTGCGTTTTCGCTACTCGATCTGGCCCCCATTCCCGAAGGTTCTTCAGCGCGAGAAGCATTCTCCCACTCTCTCGATCTCGCCCGTCTGGCTGAAAAGCGCGGCTATCATCGCTACTGGCTGGCAGAACACCACAATATGACTGGCATTGCCAGTGCTGCCACGTCGGTATTGATTGGCTATCTGGCGGCGAATACCACCACGCTGCATCTGGGGTCTGGCGGCGTGATGTTGCCTAACCACTCACCGTTGGTCATTGCCGAACAGTTCGGCACGCTCAATACACTCTATCCGGGGCGAATCGATTTGGGGCTGGGTCGTGCGCCAGGTAGTGACCAACGGACAATGATGGCGCTGCGTCGCCATATGAGCGGCGATATTGATAATTTCCCCCGCGATGTCGCGGAGCTGGTGGACTGGTTTGACGCCCGCGATCCCAATCCGCATGTGCGCCCGGTACCAGGCTATGGCGAGAAAATCCCCGTGTGGTTGTTAGGCTCCAGCCTTTACAGCGCGCAACTGGCGGCGCAGCTTGGTCTGCCGTTCGCGTTTGCCTCACACTTCGCGCCGGATATGTTGTTCCAGGCGCTGCATCTTTATCGCAGCAACTTCAAACCGTCGGCACGACTGGAAAAACCATACGCGATGGTGTGCATCAATATTATCGCCGCCGATAGCAACCGCGACGCTGAGTTTCTGTTTACCTCAATGCAGCAAGCCTTTGTGAAGTTGCGCCGTGGCGAAACCGGGCAACTGCCGCCACCGATTCAAAATATGGATCAGTTCTGGTCGCCGTCCGAACAGTATGGTGTGCAGCAGGCGCTGAGTATGTCGTTGGTAGGTGATAAAGCGAAAGTGCGTCATGGCTTGCAGTCGATCCTGCGCGAAACCGACGCCGATGAGATTATGGTCAACGGGCAGATTTTCGACCACCAGGCGCGGCTGCATTCGTTTGAGCTGGCGATGGATGTTAAGGAAGAGTTGTTGGGATAGTGTGTCTTAACGCGGGAAGCCTTATCCGAGCTGGCAACGCTGTCCTACGTAGACCTGATAAGCGAAGCGCATCAGGCATTGTGTAGGCAGCAGAAATGTCGGATAAGGCACCGCTGATTACTGATACACCGGCAGTAAATTAAAGCTCGATAAAATATGGACCAGTGCGTTGCCAACGCCAAACACCAGAATCAGCGTAATCATCGGCTTGCCGCCCCAGACGCGGAATTTCGGGCTGCCAAAGCGTTTACGCGATGCGCGGGCTAACAGCGCCGGAACAATTGCCGCCCAGATGGTAGCTGCTAAACCAGCATAACCAATGGCGTACAGGAATCCGTTCGGGAACAGTAGACCACCCACAACAGGCGGGGCAAAGGTCAGCAATGCCGTTTTCAAGCGCCCCAGGGCTGAGTCATCGAAACCAAACAGATCTGCCAGATAGTCAAACAAACCCAGCGTTACGCCAAGGAACGAACTCGCTACCGCAAAGTTTGAGAACACGACCAGCAGAAGGTCCAGGCTACGGCTGTTCAGCACGCCGCTTAATGCCTGTACCAGCACATCAATATTACCGCCCTTCTCTGCAATACCGATAAACTCCGGACGCGGGATGTTACCCATCGTCGCCAGCAACCAGATGGTATACAGCGCCAGTGCCATCAGCGTACCGTACACCAGGCATTTCACGATGGTTTTCGGATCTTTGCCGTAATACTTCATCAGGCTTGGCACGTTACCGTGATAACCAAACGACGCCAGGCAGAACGGCAATGTCATCAGCAGATACGGCGCATAAGATGCATTGCTTTCTGCAACGTTGAACAATGTCGCAGGCTGCACATGCCCCAACAGGCTGCCAAAGGTGAGGAAGAAGGTAATGACTTTCGCCCCCAGCACAATCGCCGTCATGCGGCTGACGGCCTTAGTACTCAACCACACCACAAACGCTACCAGCAGTGCAAAACCAAAACCCGCCGCCCGTGCCGGGACGTTTAGCGACATCTCTGCGAAGGTGTGATGCAGAATTGAACCACTGGCAGAAATATAGGCATAGGTCAGGATATAGAGCACAAAGGCAATGGAAATGCCGTTGACCACGTTCCAGCCTTTGCCCAGCAAATCTTTGGTGATAGTGTCAAAACTCGAACCGATTCGGTAATTCAGGTTAGCTTCCAGAATCATCAAGCCGGAATGCAGCATACAGAACCAGGTGAAGATCAGCGCCGCCATTGACCAGAAGAACCACGCCCCGGACATGACCACTGGCAGAGAAAACATCCCTGCGCCAATAATGGTGCCGCCGATAATCACCACGCCGCCAAGCAGCGACGGTGACGTTTGGGTGGTGGTTAGTGTTGCCATGAGGGCTTCTCTCCAGTGAAAAATAGTGCGACTGCGTTGTTATGTATTGCACTGTACCAGTACACGAGTACAAAAGACAGAAAAAAAGCCCCGATGGTTCAAATCGGGGCTGTATATATTATTTTACAGACTGTGTTCGCTGTTCAGCGATGATTACGCATCGCCACCGAAACGACGACGACCGGTAGAGTCATCACGACGCGGTGCGCGGCCTTCACGACGTTCGCCGCTAAAACGACGACCATCACCACGACCACCTTCACGGCGTTCACCGCTGAAGTTACGACCGCCTTCACGACGCTCGCCACCGAAACCACGACCACCGCCACGACGCTCACCGCCAGTATGCGGCTGCGCATCGCCCAGCAACTGCATATTCATCGGCTTGTTCAGAATGCGAGTACGCGTAAAGTGTTGCAGTACTTCACCCGGCATACCTTTCGGCAGTTCGATAGTGGAGTGAGAAGCAAACAGCTTAATGTTACCGATGTAACGGCTGCTGATGTCGCCTTCGTTAGCAATCGCGCCAACGATATGACGAACTTCAACACCATCATCGCGGCCCACTTCAATGCGGTAAAGCTGCATGTCACCAACATCACGACGTTCACGACGCGGACGATCTTCACGGTCGCCACGTGGGCCACGGTCGTTACGATCGCGCGGACCACGGTCATCACGGTCACGGAATTCACGTTTCGGACGCATCGGCGCATCTGGCGGAACAATCAGAGTACGTTCACCCTGTGCCATTTTCAGCAGTGCCGCAGCCAGAGTTTCGAGATCCTGCTCTTCACCTTCTGCAGTCGGCTGAATTTTGCTCAGCAGTGCGCGGTATTGATCCAGATCGCTGCTTTCCAGCTGCTGCTGTACTTTAGCGGCGAATTTTTCCAGACGGCGTTTGCCCAGCAGTTCTGCGTTCGGCAGTTCTACTTCCGGAATAGTCAGCTTCATAGTACGTTCAATGTTGCGCAGCAGACGACGCTCGCGGTTCTCAACGAACAGCAGCGCGCGGCCAGCACGACCCGCACGACCGGTACGACCGATACGGTGAACGTAAGACTCAGAATCCATCGGGATATCGTAGTTAACCACCAGGCTGATACGCTCAACGTCCAGGCCACGGGCTGCAACGTCGGTCGCAATCAGGATGTCCAGACGACCATCTTTCAGGCGTTCCAGTGTCTGCTCACGCAGCGCCTGGTTCATGTCACCGTTCAGCGCGGCACTGTTGTAGCCGTTACGCTCAAGAGCTTCAGCCACTTCCAGAGTCGCATTTTTGGTACGAACGAAGATAATCGCCGCATCAAAATCTTCCGCTTCCAGGAAACGTACCAGTGCTTCGTTTTTACGCATACCCCAGACAGTCCAGTAGCTCTGGCTGATGTCAGGACGGGTAGTCACGCTGGACTGAATGCGCACTTCCTGCGGCTCTTTCATAAAGCGGCGGGTAATGCGACGAATCGCTTCCGGCATGGTTGCAGAGAACAGAGCGGTCTGATGACCTTCCGGGATCTGCGCCATAATGGTTTCAACGTCTTCGATGAAGCCCATGCGCAGCATTTCGTCAGCTTCATCCAGAACCAGACCGCTCAGTTTAGAGAGGTCCAGAGTGCCACGTTTCAGGTGGTCCAGCAGACGGCCCGGAGTACCGACAACGATCTGCGGCCCCTGACGCAGGGCGCGTAATTGCACGTCATAACGCTGGCCGCCGTACAGAGCAACCACATTTACGCCGCGCATGTGTTTAGAGAAATCCGTCATTGCTTCAGCAACCTGTACCGCCAGTTCGCGGGTCGGTGCCAGCACCAGAATCTGTGGTGCTTTCAGCTCAGGATCAAGATTCTGCAACAGAGGTAAAGAGAATGCTGCAGTTTTTCCGCTCCCCGTCTGGGCCATACCCAGAACGTCGCGGCCATTCAGCAGATGTGGAATACACTCTGCCTGAATTGGAGATGGTTTTTCGTAACCCAGATCGTTAAGGGCTTCAAGGATAGGAGCCTTCAGGCCCAGATCTGCAAAAGTGGTTTCGAATTCAGCCATGTAGTACGTGTGCCTCAAAATTAATGGCGGCCAGTCTACATAACTCATCATGAAATTGATCAGCAATTTTCATTGAAAAGTGTGAACCGGCTCAAAGTAGGTGTATTAACGAACAACAACGCCCTCACCCGTTAAGGTGATGGCAATCAAAAAAGATTACGGGCTGATGTGTACGTCAGCTATTGCTGGTCCGATTCTGCCAGGTCATCTTGGTCCTGGCCCAGGAGCGATAATTCCAACAATGCGTATCGGTGCTCAACAAAGTTATGAACGTTGTTGGCAACCGCCAGTTTGAACAGTGCCGTGGCGCTGTCCAAATCCCCCAGACTTAGGTAGTACTTACCTAAATAGAAGTTGGTTTCACTGAGATGCTCAGCGAGCGAGGTGTTATCCGTTGCGTCCGCCTTGAGCCTTTCCATTAACGTTTGTTCGCTAATGTTGCCCAGGTAGAACTCGACAATGTTCCATCCCCACTGTTCCTTATCCGATTTTTCGAAGTGCTGTTTCAACACTTCTTTAGCCTGCTTCTCATCGAGCTTCTGCTCGGCGAGATAAAGCCACAGACTACGGAAAGGATCATTGGGATCGTCTTGATAAAACGCCAGCAGATCATCTTGCGCTAACTTGTCACGACCGCCGTAATATAATGCGATCCCGCGATTCAAGTGCGCGTAGTTGTAAGTTGGATCAAGCTCAAGTACAGAATCAAACGCTTCATAGGCAGCATCAAAATTGCCTGCCTGCGTTAAATATATGCCTAAGTAATTGAATACTTCAGGCATATCCGGTCGGATTGCCAGCGCTTGCGAAAAATCGTTACGCGCTAATGCCCTCAGACCGAGACTATCATACAACACTCCGCGCTCATATAAAAGCTGTGCGCGTTCGTCATCGGTTAAAGCCCGACTGGCAAGGATTTGTTCCATACGTGCCAGAATCACTTCCTGCTGTAAAGTCGGTTGCAATGGTACCGCGAGGACTTCACTTTTACGCCAGGAAGTATTACTGCATCCTGCAAGCGTAAGTGCTGTCGCAACGAAACACCAGCGCAAAAAAGGCTTCATTTCCCACTCCCGAAGACCACGGTTGAATGAACGTCCTGTTCCCGGTTGCTAACAAGGCGTCCTGCCCGGTTAAAAGCCCCCCGCCGCAGCGGAGGGCAAATGGCAACCTTACTCGCCCTGTTCAGCAGCCGGAGCTTCCGGTGCTGCAGCAGGTTGAGACTGCTCAGTCGCTTCTTTAATGCTCAGACGGATACGGCCCTGGCGATCAACTTCCAGAACTTTCACCGGTACTTCCTGACCCATCTGCAGGTAATCGGTCACTTTCTCAACGCGTTTGTCAGCGATTTGAGAGATGTGTACCAGACCTTCTTTACCGCCGCCGATGGCAACAAATGCGCCAAAGTCAACGATACGGGTCACTTTACCAGTGTAGACGCGGCCCACTTCGATTTCTGCAGTGATCTCTTCGATACGACGAATAGCGTGTTTCGCTTTCTCGCCGTCGGTCGCTGCGATCTTCACAGTACCGTCATCTTCGATTTCGATGGTGGTGCCAGTTTCTTCGGTCAGGGCACGGATAACAGAACCGCCTTTACCGATAACGTCTTTGATCTTGTCCGGGTTGATCTTGATGGTATGGATACGCGGTGCGAACTCAGAGATATCGCCACGCGGCGCGTTGATCGCCTGTTCCATTACGCCCAGGATATGCAGACGCGCACCTTTAGCCTGGTTCAGCGCAACCTGCATGATCTCTTTGGTGATACCTTCAATTTTGATATCCATCTGCAATGCAGAGATACCGTCGCGGGAACCCGCAACTTTGAAGTCCATATCGCCCAGGTGATCTTCGTCGCCCAAAATGTCAGACAGTACAACGTAGTTGTCGCCTTCTTTCACCAGACCCATTGCGATACCCGCAACGGCAGCTTTGATCGGCACACCTGCGTCCATCAGCGCCAGAGACGCGCCGCACACGGAAGCCATAGAAGAGGAACCGTTGGATTCAGTGATTTCAGACACAACACGTACGGTGTACGGGAATTTGTCCATATCCGGCATGACTGCCAGCACGCCGCGCTTCGCCAGACGACCGTGACCAATTTCACGACGCTTCGGAGAACCGACCATGCCGGTTTCGCCTACGGAGTACGGAGGGAAGTTGTAGTGGAACAGGAAGGTGTCGGTACGTTCGCCCATCAGTTCATCAAGAACCTGCGCGTCACGAGCAGTACCCAGCGTTGCGGTAACCAGCGCCTGCGTTTCACCACGGGTGAACAGCGCAGAACCGTGAGTACGCGGCAGCACGCCAGTACGCACATCCAGACCACGAATCATATCTTTTTCACGACCGTCGATACGCGGTTCGCCTGCCAGTACGCGGCTACGAACAACGTTTTTCTCGATAGCGTGCAGAATTTCACCCAGTTCGTTTTCGTCCAGGGTTTCGTCTTCAGCAAGCAGCGTCGCGATGGTTTCAGATTTGATGACATCAACCTGCGCATAACGCTCTTGTTTGTCGGTGATGCGGTAAGCATCACTCAGACGAGCTTCAGCCAGTGCAGCAACGCGCGCGTTCAGCGCTTCGTTTACCGGCTCCGGCTGCCAGTCCCAACGTGGTTTACCGGCTTCTTTCACCAGTTCATTGATGTTCTGAATAACAACCTGCTGTTGTTCATGACCGAACACTACTGCGCCCAGCATCTGGTCTTCGCTCAGCAATTCAGCTTCAGATTCAACCATCAGTACAGCGGCTTCAGTACCAGCAACAACCAGATCCAGTTTGCTCTCTTTCAGCTCGTCCTGAGTCGGGTTCAGTACGTACTGGTCATTGATGTAACCTACGCGGGCAGCACCAATCGGACCATTGAACGGAATACCAGACAGAGACAGTGCTGCGGAAGCACCAATCATCGCGACGATATCCGGGTTAACCTGCGGGTTAACAGAAACCACGGTGGCGATAACCTGAACTTCGTTGACGAAGCCTTCCGGGAACAGCGGGCGAATCGGGCGATCAATCAGACGCGCGATCAGGGTTTCGCCTTCGCTTGGACGACCTTCACGACGGAAGAAGCTACCCGGGATACGACCAGCAGCGTAGGTACGCTCCTGATAGTTAACGGTCAGTGGGAAGAAGTCCTGACCTGGTTTGGCTTTTTTCTGGCCAACAACGGTAACAAATACCGCGGTGTCATCCATGCTAACCATAACAGCGGCAGTAGCCTGACGAGCCATCATGCCGGTTTCCAGAGTCACGGTGTGTTGGCCGTACTGGAATTTACGAACGATCGGATTAAGCAATGTAATATCCTTTCTCTTTCTTAGACAGTACCTTACGGCACTGGTGTTAATACCCGATCTTCTGCGCATCCTCGCGACTAATGACAACCCTAACCCAGCTCTATGTGGGTAAAGCCTCTCATTAGCCGCGCGAACCTCTGCAACGGAAGATCATTCATAGCAACAATACATTAGTTTCCAGTGAATTGCTGCCGTCAGCTTGAAAAAAGGGGCCACTCAGGCCCCCTTTTCTGAAACTCGCAAGAATTAGCGACGCAGACCCAGGCGCTCGATGAGCTGGGTGTAACGTGCTACGTCTTTACGTTTCAGGTAGTCGAGCAGTTTACGACGCTGAGAAACCATGCGCAGCAGACCACGACGGCTGTGGTGATCTTTTTTGTGCTCTGCAAAGTGGCCCTGCAGGTGGTTGATCTGTGCAGTCAGCAGTGCTACCTGAACTTCGGTAGAACCGGTGTCGTTTGCGTCACGACCAAACTCAGAAACGATTTTAGCTGTTGCTTCAGTACTTAGAGACATTTTAAAACTCCAAAGTATATAGAATGAAAGGACGCCGATCTCTAATTCAGCGATCCCAGTGTACGTTACGCAAAGTGTTAAACAATTTACGCGACGTTAAGCGGCAGTATTCTACTCGTAGCGACCTGTTATCGCAAGACGGTTAACATTACGCCGGGTATTCAACCACCAGACGACGAGGCGCAACGCGGCCTTCATCGTCAATTTCGCCCATACCGATAAATTTGCCGTTCTCACCTTCCGTGACGCGAACCAGTCCTTCCAGCGGCGCGCCAGATGTACGAACCGGGTTACCATTTTTGAAGTAAACAGAAGACGTTAACGGAAGATTCACCACCGGATAGTCCGAAGCTGGACTGTCCATTGGCATCAGTAATGGATCAAGTAACTCCGCAGCTGGAATATCCTGCTGTTCGGCTTGTTCGACCAGTTCACGCAGATGTTCCAGGGTCACCATCCGTTCAACCGGATATTTACTTACCGCCAGACGGCGCAGGTAAATAACATGCGCGCCACAACCGAGTTTCTCACCCAGGTCGTCAATGATAGTGCGGATATAAGTGCCTTTTGAGCAGTGAATTTCCAGCTCCAGCTCATTGCCTTCATGGCGAATAAACAGCAATTCATAAACGGTAATCGGACGCGCTTCACGCGGAACTTCAATGCCCTGACGCGCATATTCGTACAGTTTTTTGCCCTGGTATTTCAGTGCTGAATACATCGATGGGATCTGTTCGATATCGCCACGGAAAGTATCCAGTGCCGCCGCCAGTTGTTCTGCACTAAAGGTTACCGGACGCTCTTCAACGATTTGTCCGTCGGCGTCAGAAGTATCAGTACGCTGTCCAAGACGCGCAATGACCCGATAGCGTTTGTCGGAGTCCAGCAGATACTGGGAAAACTTCGTCGCTTCCCCGAGGCAAATCGGCAACATGCCGGTCGCCAGCGGGTCCAGCGCACCGGTATGACCGGCACGGTTGGCGTTATAAATCCGTTTCACTTTTTGCAGCGCATCGTTGCTGGACATACCCTGAGGTTTATCCAGCAACAAAACGCCGTTAATGTCGCGACCGCGACGACGAGGACGACTCATTAGTCCTCCTTGCTGTCGTCCGGGTTAACACGACGTTCTTCGTCATGTTTGACCACGCTGGTCACCAGGTTTGACATGCGCATCCCTTCAACCAGAGAGTTGTCGTAGAAGAAGGTCAGTTCCGGCACGATACGCAGGCGCATCGCTTTCCCCAGCAGGCTGCGGATGAAACCAGAAGCTTCCTGCAACGCTTTGATGCCCGCTTTAACTGCGTCTTCATCTTTGTCGTTGAGGAAAGTGACATACACTTTGGCATACGCCAGGTCGCGAGACATTTCGACACCGGAAACGGTGGTCATCATGCCCAGACGAGGATCTTTAATTTCACGCTGCAGGATGAGAGCGATCTCTTTTTGCATTTCCTGCGCTACGCGCTGCGGGCGACCAAATTCTTTCGCCATAATAAATTCTCCTGACAAAAAAGGGGCTGTTAGCCCCTTTTTAAAAATTAATTTCAGGTGGAAGGGCTGTTCACGTTGGCCTGATAAGACGCGCTAGCGTCGCAACAGGCAATCCATGCCGGATGCGGCGTAAACGCCTTATCCCGCATAGAACCCTAAAAACCTTAAGCGATGGTACGTTGGATCTCGATGATTTCGAATACTTCGATCACATCGCCAGTGCGGACGTCGTTGTAGTTCTTAACGCCGATACCACATTCCATACCGTTACGGACTTCGTTAACGTCATCTTTGAAGCGGCGCAGGGACTCCAGCTCGCCTTCATAGATAACCACGTTGTCACGCAGAACGCGGATCGGGTTGTGACGTTTAACCACACCTTCGGTAACCATACAGCCTGCGATGGCACCAAATTTCGGCGATTTGAACACGTCACGAACTTCCGCCAGACCGATAATCTGCTGTTTCAGTTCCGGAGACAGCATACCGCTCATCGCCGCTTTCACTTCGTCGATCAGGTTATAGATGACGGAGTAGTAACGTAGATCCAGGCTTTCGGATTCAATCACTTTACGTGCAGAGGCATCAGCACGTACGTTGAAGCCAACCAGGATGGCGTTGGATGCCGCAGCCAGGGTGGCGTCGGTTTCGGTGATACCACCTACGCCAGAACCGATGATCTTCACTTTAACTTCGTCAGTAGACAGTTTCAGCAAGGAGTCGGAGATCGCTTCCACAGAACCCTGTACGTCTGCCTTCAGGACGATATTCACTTCGTGAACTTCGCCTTCGGTCATGTTGGCGAACATGTTCTCGAGTTTAGATTTCTGCTGACGCGCCAGTTTAACTTCGCGGAATTTACCCTGACGATAGAGTGCAACTTCACGCGCTTTCTTCTCGTCACGTACAACGGTAACTTCATCACCCGCAGCCGGAACACCGGACAAGCCGAGGATTTCCACCGGAATGGACGGACCCGCTTCCAGCACTTCCTGACCCAGTTCGTTACGCATCGCACGAACACGACCGTATTCGAAGCCACACAGAACGATATCGCCCTTGTGCAGAGTACCTTCACGTACCAGAACGGTAGCAACCGGACCACGACCTTTATCGAGGAAGGATTCGATAACCGCACCGCTCGCCATACCTTTACGTACCGCTTTCAGCTCCAGAACTTCCGCCTGCAGCAGGATAGCGTCCAGCAGTTCATCGATACCGGTACCCGCTTTCGCAGATACGTGTACGAACTGGCTTTCACCGCCCCACTCTTCCGGCAGGATGCCGTACTGGGAGAGTTCGTTCTTAACGCGATCCGGATCGGCTTCTGGTTTATCGATCTTGTTCACTGCAACCACCACCGGTACCTGCGCCGCTTTCGCGTGCTGGATTGCTTCGATGGTCTGCGGCATTACGCCGTCGTCGGCAGCAACAACCAGGACTACGATGTCAGTTGCCTGCGCACCACGTGCACGCATTGAAGTAAACGCGGCGTGCCCCGGGGTGTCCAGGAAGGTGATCATGCCGTTTTCAGTTTCAACGTGGTATGCACCAATGTGCTGGGTAATGCCGCCCGCTTCGCCAGAGGCCACTTTCGTTGAACGAATGTAGTCCAGCAGAGAGGTTTTACCGTGGTCAACGTGACCCATGATGGTCACAACCGGAGCGCGCGGTTCAGCCGCAGCACCCGTGTCACGGTCGCTCATTACCGCCTCTTCCAGCTCGTTTTCACGACGCAGGATAACTTTGTGGCCCATCTCTTCAGCAACCAGCTGTGCGGTTTCCTGATCGATAACCTGGTTGATGGTTGCCATTGCGCCCAGTTTCATCATCGCTTTGATGACCTGAGAGCCTTTAACCGCCATCTTGTTCGCCAGTTCGCCAACGGTGATAGTTTCGCCGATCACAACGTCACGGTTAACGGCCTGAGCAGGCTTCTGGAAGCCTTGCTGCAGCGAAGAACCTTTACGTTTTCCGCCCTTACCGCCACGTACTGCTGCGCGTGCTTCTTCACGATCAGCTTTTGATTCAGCGTGTTTGTTGCCTTTCTTCGGACGCGCTGCTTTCGCGTTACGACCACGGCCACGGCCGCCTTCGACTTCACGATCGCTTTCGTCTTCTGCCTGGCGAGCATGTTGAGAAGTAGTGACGTGATAATCGCTGGAATCCTCAGTCGGTTCCGCGTTATCAGTCCATTTGTTTTCTTCCGCCATACGACGTGCTTCTTCAGCAACGCGACGTGCTTCTTCTTCGAGTTTACGACGCGCTTCTTCTTCGGCTTTACGCTTGAGCTCTGCAGCTTCCTGCTCACGGCGGGCTTTTTCAGCCTGGGCGTTTTTAGTCATATCGTCTTGTTGATTGCTCACTTTGTCTTTTTCCGCAGCTTCACGTTTCGCTTGTTCAGCAGCTTCACGCTTAGCTTGTTCTGCGGCCTCACGTTCAGCTTTTTGTTGCGCCTCGCGTTTAGCCGATTCTTCTGCCTCACGACGGGCTTGCTCTTCCGCTTCACGCTGCGCTTGCTCTTCCGCTGCAAGGCGTTCAGCCTCTTGCGGATCGCGTTTCACAAAGGTGCGTTTCTTGCGGACTTCGATTTGTACCGATTTGCTTTTTCCACCGGTACCAGGAATGTTAAGGGTGCTGCGTGTTTTACGTTGCAGCGTCAATTTGTCCGGGCCTGAATTTTTCTGATTCAGGTGGTCAATCAAAGTCTGTTTCTCTTGTGCAGACACAGAGTCGTCAGCAGACTTCCGGATACCTGCATCAGCAAATTGCTGTACCAGGCGTTCCACGGAGGTCTGTCGCTCTGCGGCCAGCGTTTTAATCGTTACATCTGTCATGCTGTTCCTTCCTGCTACAGTTTATTACGCTTCGTCACCGAACCAGCAAATATTACGGGCAGCCATAATCAGTGCTCCGGCTTTTTCGTCGGTCAACCCTTCGATATCAGCCAGATCATCAATGCCCTGTTCGGCGAGATCTTCCAGCGTACAAACGCCACGGGCGGCCAGTTTGAATGCCAAATCACGATCTACCCCTTCAAGGTTCAGCAGATCGTCAGCCGGTTTGTTATCACCGAGGCTTTCTTCCTGGGCCTGTGCAATGGTGGCCAGTGCATTTTTAGCACGCTCGCGCAGTGCTTCAACGGTCGGCTCATCAAGGCCTTCGATTTCCAACAGCTCTTTCATCGGCACATAGGCCAGTTCTTCCAGCGTCGAGAAGCCTTCCTCTACCAGAACAGTCGCGAAGTCTTCGTCGATGTCGAGATATTTGGTGAAGGTGTCGATCGCTGCGTGCGCTTCCGCCTGATGCTTAGCCTGCAGGTCGTCAACGGTCATCACGTTGAGTTCCCAACCGCTCAGCTGCGAAGCCAGACGCACGTTCTGACCGTTACGGCCAATCGCCTGCGCCAGGTTACCGGCTTCAACGGCGATATCCATGGTGTGTTTATCTTCATCCACCACGATAGAAGCAACGTCTGCTGGTGCCATTGCGTTAATCACAAACTGCGCCGGGTTATCATCCCACAGGACGATATCGATACGCTCGCCGCCCAGTTCAGTAGAAACCGCCTGAACACGCGCGCCACGCATACCTACGCAAGCACCTACCGGATCGATACGTTTATCGTTGGTTTTCACCGCGATTTTCGCACGAGAACCCGGGTCGCGAGCCGCTGCTTTAATTTCAATCACTTCTTCGCCGATTTCTGGCACTTCAATACGGAACAGTTCGATCAGCATTTCCGGCTTGGAACGAGTGACGAACAGTTGCGCGCCACGCGCTTCCGGGCGAACGGAATAAAGCACGCCACGAACGCGGTCGCCAGGGCGGAAGTTTTCACGCGGCAGCATATCTTCGCGCAGGATCACGGCTTCAGCGTTGTTGCCCAGATCCAGAGAGATGTTGTCGCGGTTTACTTTTTTCACCACGCCGGTGATGATTTCACCTTCGTGTTCACGGAACTGATCAACCACCATCGCACGTTCGGCTTCACGCACTTTCTGCACGATAACCTGTTTTGCCGTCTGGGTAGTGATACGGTCAAAGGTAACAGACTCAATCTGATCTTCAACGTAATCGCCCAGGTTCAGGCTTTCATCTTCATAACGTGCGGCTTCAAGGGTGATTTCCTTGGTCGGCTGGGTGACTTCATCAACAACTAACCAGCGACGGAAGGTGTCAAAATCACCGCTTTTGCGATCGATCTGTACGCGGACGTCGATCTCTTGTTCATATTTTTTCTTTGTTGCTGTCGCCAGCGCGCTTTCCAATGCTTCGAAAATCTTCTCGCGAGGTAGCGCCTTTTCATTGGATACGGCTTCAACTACAGCCAAAATTTCTTTGTTCATCGCGGGCTTTTCACCTCATCCAGACTATTAAAAGTGGGGAACCAGGTTCGCCTTCTGGATATTACTCAGCGCGAACACTTCATCTTTACCTTCGACGGTAACTGTGATCATTTCACCGTCTACCGCTTTGATAACGCCCTGCCATTTACGACGGTTTTGTACCGCCATACGGAGAACCAGAGTCACCTCTTCTCCGACAAAACGGGCGTAGTGTTCAGCCGTGAACAGTGGGCGATCGAGACCCGGTGAGGAGACTTCCAGGTTATAAGCAACGGTGATGGGATCTTCAACATCCAGCACAGCACTTACCTGGTGGCTCACATCAGCACAATCATCAACATTGATGCCATCTTCACTATCAATATAGATGCGCAGTGTGGATGTGCGACCGCGAATAAATTCGATGCCAACCAGTTCAAAACCCAGGGCCTCAACTGGCGCAGTAATCATCTCTGTTAATTTTTGCTCTAATGTGGACAAGCCCACCCCCAAGACATAAAAAAAGGGCCTAAAGCCCAGTTATTCTGTAGTCAGATAACAAAAAACCCCGATAAATCGGGGCTTTATATAACTGAACCCTATAACCGCAACTGCGGTCTGGAGCACTTTCCAGAAGGATTTTTTCAAATCCCACTACGAAGGCCGAAGTCTTCACAGTATATTTGAAAAAGGACTCTAAGGGAAAGTGGTTGCGGGGGCCGGATTTGAACCGACGACCTTCGGGTTATGAGCCCGACGAGCTACCAGGCTGCTCCACCCCGCGCCTGAAACGTGGCAAATTCTACTCGTTTTGGGTAAAAAATGCAAATACTGCTGGGATTTGGTGTACCGAGACGGGACGTAAAATCTGCAGGCATTATAGTGATCCACGCCACATTTTGTCAACGTTTATTGCTAATCACGTGAATGAATATCCAGTTCACTTTCATTTGTTGAATACTTTTGCCTTCTCCTGATCCCCCTTAAGCGCATTATTTTACAAAAAACACACTAAACTCTTCCTGTCTCTGATAAAAGATGATTAAATGAAAACTCATTTATTTTGCATAAAAATTCAATGAGAGCGGAAATCCAGGCTCATCATCAGTTAATTAAGCAGGGTGTTATTTTATGACGACGATTCTCAAGCATCTCCCGGTAGGTCAACGTATTGGTATCGCTTTTTCCGGCGGTCTGGACACCAGTGCCGCACTGCTGTGGATGCGACAAAAGGGAGCGGTTCCTTATGCATATACTGCAAACCTGGGCCAGCCAGACGAAGAGGATTATGATGCGATCCCTCGTCGTGCCATGGAATACGGCGCGGAGAACGCACGTCTGATCGACTGCCGCAAACAACTGGTGGCCGAAGGTATTGCCGCTATTCAGTGTGGCGCATTTCATAACACCACCGGTGGCCTGACCTATTTCAACACGACGCCGCTGGGCCGCGCCGTGACTGGCACCATGCTGGTTGCTGCTATGAAAGAAGATGGCGTGAATATCTGGGGTGACGGCAGCACCTATAAAGGAAACGATATCGAACGTTTCTATCGTTACGGTCTGCTGACCAATGCTGAACTGCAGATTTACAAACCGTGGCTTGATACTGACTTTATTGATGAACTGGGCGGTCGTCATGAAATGTCTGAATTTATGATTGCCTGCGGTTTCGACTACAAAATGTCTGTCGAAAAAGCTTACTCCACGGACTCCAACATGCTTGGTGCAACGCATGAAGCGAAGGATCTGGAATACCTCAACTCCAGCGTCAAAATCGTCAACCCGATTATGGGCGTGAAGTTCTGGGATGAGAGCGTGAAGATCCCGGCAGAAGAAGTCACAGTACGCTTTGAGCAAGGTCATCCGGTGGCGCTGAACGGTAAAACCTTTAGCGACGACGTAGAAATGATGCTGGAAGCTAACCGCATCGGCGGTCGTCACGGTCTGGGCATGAGCGACCAGATTGAAAACCGTATCATCGAAGCGAAAAGCCGTGGTATTTACGAGGCTCCGGGGATGGCGCTGCTGCACATTGCGTATGAACGTCTGCTTACCGGTATTCACAACGAAGACACCATTGAACAGTATCATGCACATGGTCGTCAGTTGGGCCGTCTGCTGTACCAGGGACGTTGGTTTGATTCCCAGGCGCTGATGCTGCGTGACTCTCTGCAACGCTGGGTTGCCAGCCAGATCACTGGTGAAGTTACCCTGGAGCTGCGCCGTGGGAACGATTATTCAATCCTGAATACCGTCTCAGAGAACCTGACCTACAAGCCAGAGCGTCTGACGATGGAAAAAGGCGACTCGGTGTTCTCGCCAGATGATCGTATTGGTCAATTGACCATGCGTAACCTGGATATCACCGATACCCGCGAGAAACTTTTCGGTTATGCCAAAACCGGCCTGCTTTCCTCCTCTGCCGCTTCAGGCGTGCCGCAGGTGGATAATCTGGAAAACAAAGGCCAGTAATTCGACATCAACCCTGCCCTTCAGGGGTGGGGTTACCTTGCTTATCCTCTGTAAACTCCTTTCTGAGCATCACATAATCGAAAACATCATGGTTTGCATCCACAACCCGTGAGTCTCCTTTATAGTGTGCAATCACTTCCTCAAGCGTTTGCGGCTGTTCCGGCTTTGTTACCCCCATCCACGCATTAATAAGGTAATTATTGTAAGCTGTCGAAAAGATGTTGTTTTCCGTTGTGCGATCCACACCATCCCCAAGAACGGGGCTATACCAGATAAACATCGGAACATGATATGCCTGCTGGCTGGCCTCCCTGCCTCCATGAAAATAGACGTTCTTCTTCGTAGGGTCACGTTCCAGGCCGTGGTCGGCAAAATACATGACCGAGGCGCGGCGATCTTTTAATAATTCAAAAACCTGACCTAGCAAACTATCTGTGTAATGAATGGAGTTGTCATAGCAGGCATCCTGATCGTCCTGCGGTTGAAACACGGCGCTGGATTGCGGATAGGCGCTACAAGCCGGTTCATGGCTTCCATTTAAATGAAGAACAATCAGTTTCTTTTGCTGCGTATTTTGCTGTAATGCTTGCGATAAATGCGGCAACAACAATTCATCAAATCCTCTGACATAAACTGTTTCCATGGCACGCATGGCGATACTGGTAACTGCTGTACCATTCTGCCGAAAAGCGGATTGCGAGCTTAGCCAGAAAGTCTGAAATCCTGCTTGATTAGCCATATTAATAATGTTGTCGGGGTAATTATGAATGTCATGGCTCAAAACAGAATCAGCAGTTAAAGAAAGGGGAACCGACAGCGCAGTGTAAGGTGCACCGCTTATTGCTTGATTAAACAGTTTGATCTGTTTTCTTTGTGCTTCGACTTGCGGTGTCGTAGAGCGTGTATATCCATACAAAGACATATTGTCGACACGTACAGACTCCCCCACAATCAACACGTAGGTATCAATACCTGTATCCCTGACTGATAATTGAAAATACGGCACTGTGTTTGCAATTGAGAGTAATCTTTGATGCTCTTTCGCTGCTAAAGCAAAATAATTGAGATTGAAAAACGGCGTATAGGTAGCAAATCGCGACGCTAGTATATATGGACTGAACGCATTTTTATTTTTGGCATCTTTATAAGCAAATTGACAAGCGGAAAATAAACTTCCCGAAATGACAATCAGCAATAATATTCCTGTCACTTTTTTTGTCGGCAAGGAAACATCATATTTTATTATTACAGCCAAAAAAAGAAGGGATAAAAAGGCAAAAGCACATAGATAAGGGCTATACATTCCCAGCATTTTGGCAACTTCATCCGGATCACTCTGCAGCACACTAATCGCAAATCCATCATTGAAAGTTGTACCAAAGGTACACCATGAATAGAGGCTAATACTCATGTCTGCCGCAGTCAGTAACACAAATGGTGCGGCAACAAGCAGGCGAAGCGGAAGGGATGATATACGTTTAACAACCAGGATGGTCAGAACGAAGAACAGCAATCGCTGAACCATATGCGCTCCGGAAGAGGCGACTAAGTTCGTAATACCAAAAACAATAACACTAAGATACAACAACCAATGAGATTTAAAACTTCTAGCAAATTTGTTGAATACTGTCATCCAGAAATCCAAGTTCACAACCAATATAAACAATTATCAACAATGTGCAATTTTATATCAGACATGTTTTTCAACTCTGATCCATATCAGAACGAAACACTGTTAGTTTTTTCTTTTTAAATGATGCGGCCATTGCGTTCTCAGTAATTAAATAACATTATCAATGCGTCTCTAAACATTACGCAGAACGTAGCCATCAGTAGTTATACTGACAGGAGCAGGATGGTTTATCGAGAAGTAAACATATCCGTATTCGTACCGGAACTGGAGTTAACACAATAAAGTGCCAATTATGTCAGCAGTAGGGAAAAGTTTATAACGAAGGCGTACCGGCACCATCGTTTCAAGGTGCCAGCTACGAGTAAAGCAACTGGACGAGATACAGATACCTGACAACCATTCCTCAGACCAGGACCAAAACGAAAAAAGACGCTTTTCAGCGTCTCTTTTCTGGAATTTGGTACCGAGGACGGGACTTGAACCCGTAAGCCCTATTGGGCACTACCACCTCAAGGTAGCGTGTCTACCAATTCCACCACCTCGGCACGGAAACTACTTTTTAGTTCGGGATATCGCTGGTCGGCTTAGCCGGAGCAGCTGGCTGAGTTTGTTCGGTTTTCGCCGGCGCACTCAGGTTTTCCCATTCGCTACCTTTATTGGTTTTGTTGCTATTGATGTTACCCAGCACCAGACTGATGATGAAGAATAACGTTGCCAGCAACGCCGTCATGCGGGTCATGAAGTTACCAGAACCACTTGAACCAAACAGCGTAGCGGAAGCGCCTGCTCCGAAGGAGGCTCCCATATCAGCGCCTTTACCTTGCTGCAGCATGATCAGACCAACAAGGCCAATTGCCACAATAAGGAAAACTACCAAAAGAGCTTCGTACATAATCAACCTGTTCCTTGCGGAGTTGCCGCGTACCAATGCTTCAACCAATAAAGCGGGAGTTTTTAATCTTTCCCACTGAAGCGGGTGTGAATACTAACCAAAGCGAATGACCTTCGCAAGGGCAATTTTATCGCATTGTATCAACTGCGGAAAAAAACAGCAAAACCGATGTGTTCGCCGAGAAAAAAGGCGACAATCGCCGCCTTTTTAGCCAGTTATCTAACGCTTTAAACGGCTTTTACTGCATCGGCGATGCGGTGTGCAAATTCAGTCACCTGCGCTTCGTCTTCGCCTTCCACCATCACGCGAATTAACGGTTCGGTGCCGGATTTACGCAGCAACACGCGTCCACGGTTGCCCAGCGCCGCTTCAACCTCTGCGGTCACAGCTTTGACTGATTCATGCTCCAGCGGATCGCCGCTACCTGCGGTGTAACGCACGTTTACCAGGATTTGCGGGAACATTTTCATGCCGCTGCAAAGGTCGTGCAGGCTCATATGGTTACGCGCCATCGCCGCCAGCACCTGCAAACCAGCAACGATGCCGTCACCGGTAGTGGTTTTATCCAGCAGGATCACATGACCGGAATTCTCTGCACCGATACGCCAGCCTTTCTCCTGCATTTTTTCCAGTACGTAGCGGTCACCCACTTTCGCGCGCGCAAATGGAATTCCTAACTGTTTCAACGCCAGTTCAAGCCCCATGTTGCTCATCAATGTACCCACAGCGCCACCACGCAGCTGGCCCTGACGAAGACCTTCACGCGCGATGATATACATGATCTGATCGCCATCGACTTTATTGCCTTCATGGTCAACCATAATCACGCGATCGCCGTCGCCGTCGAAGGCAATACCGAGATCCGCTTTTTCAGCCAGCACACGAGCCTGGAGCGCGCGAACGTCGGTAGCCCCCACTTCGGCATTGATGTTTACACCGTTCGGCTCACAACCGATAGCGATAACGTTCGCCCCCAGTTCGCGCAGCACGTTCGGCGCGATGTGATAAGTCGCACCGTTTGCACAATCCACCACAATCTTCAGTTCACTAAGGCTAAGTTCGTTCGGGAACGTGGCTTTGCAAAACTCGATATAGCGACCCGCAGCATCAACGATACGGCTGGCTTTACCCAGTTCTGCCGAATCAACGCAGCTGATCTCCTTTTCCATTTCCGCTTCGATGGCCTCTTCTACCGCATCCGGCAGTTTGGTGCCGTCGATAGAGAAGAATTTAATGCCATTATCGTAGAACGGGTTATGCGATGCAGATATCACAATTCCGGCCTCTGCGCGGAAGGTACGCGTCAGATAAGCCACGGCCGGTGTTGGCATCGGGCCAGTGAAGAGTGCGGAAAGGCCCGCTGCCGCCAGACCCGCTTCCAGTGCTGACTCCAGCATATAGCCAGAAATACGCGTGTCTTTACCAATAATAATCTTACGGGAGCCGTGGCGCGCCAGCACTTTACCCGCGGCCCAACCCAGCTTAAGCACAAAATCAGGGGTGATCGGCGCATCCCCTACACGACCACGAATCCCATCGGTACCGAAATATTTACGATTACTCATAGCGTTTGTTTTCCTTTGCAGACAGAGTGGCTTCCACCACCCGCATCGCTTCTACGGTTTCTTTGACGTCATGAACACGAATGATGTGCGCGCCTTGCATTGCGGCAATGACCGCACAGGCCAGACTACCGCTCAGGCGCTCGGACGGCCCCACGTTCAGCAGCTGCCCAATCATCGATTTTCGTGACATACCCACCAACAGCGGCAGGTTGAAATGGTGAAATTCAGCCAGGCGCGCCAGTAATGAATAGTTATGGGAGAGATTTTTACCGAAACCGAATCCGGGGTCGAGCAACAATTTCTCTTTTGCGATACCCGCCTGCTCGCAACGTGCTATTTGCTCAATAAAGTAGCGATTCACTTCTGCAAAGACATCGTCATACTTCGGAGCTTCCTGCATGGTTTTGGGATTTCCCTGCATATGCATCAGACAAACCGGTAAACCGGTTTCTGCAGCCGCCTCCAGAGCGCCAGGTTCGGAAAGGGAGCGGATATCATTAATAATGTGAGCGCCAACTTTTGCTGACTCACGGATGACTTCTGGTTTGGATGTATCGACCGAGATCCAGACTTCGAAGCGTTGAGCAATTGCCTCAACCACAGGAATAACACGTTGCAACTCTTCTTCAACGCTAACTTCCGCCGCCCCTGGGCGCGTGGACTCGCCACCAACGTCAATGATCGTCGCGCCAGCGTTGATCATCAGATTCGCATGTTTCACCGCATCTATCAGCGAGTTATGCGTGCCACCATCCGAAAAGGAATCAGGCGTGACGTTGAGGATCCCCATTACGTGAGGATGGCTAAGGTCCAGTGAAGTACCCTGGGCAAAGAGTTTCATGATGTTATCCCTGGTATGAATTGATAAGAAAAAACCCCGGAGCACGCCCCGGGGTTTTCGGTACAAATACAGTCATCTGATGCGGGAACTTACTTGTCGCCTAACTGCTCTGACATGGTGTTACCCGGGTTCGGCGTACGCGGTTCATCAACCGGACGAGGAGCCTTTGGACTACCATTGTCGCCAGAATTGTTAGAAGCGCCTGGTTCTTCCCAGCCCGCTGGCGGACGTACATCGCGACGTGCCATCAGGTCATCAATCTGCGGTGCGTCGATAGTCTCATATTTCATGAGAGCATCTTTCATCGCATGCAGAATATCCATATTGTCGGTCAGAAGCTGACGCGCACGATTATAGTTACGTTCAATCAGTGCTTTCACTTCCTGGTCGATGATACGTGCAGTTTCATCGGACATATGTTTCGCTTTCGCTACGCTACGGCCGAGGAACACTTCACCTTCTTCTTCCGCGTACAGCAGTGGACCCAATTTCTCAGAGAAGCCCCACTGAGTCACCATGTTACGTGCCAGGTTGGTCGCAACTTTAATATCGTTGGACGCACCGGTAGAAACATGTTCCGGCCCGTAGATGATCTCTTCTGCCAGACGGCCGCCGTACAGCGTAGAAATCTGGCTTTCCAGTTTCTGACGGCTGGCGCTGATTGCGTCGCCCTCAGGCAGGAAGAAAGTCACACCCAACGCACGACCGCGTGGGATAATCGTCACTTTGTGCACCGGATCGTGCTCCGGCACCAGGCGACCGATAATCGCATGACCCGCTTCGTGGTAAGCCGTCGATTCTTTCTGCGCTTCCGTCATCACCATGGAGCGACGTTCCGCACCCATCATGATTTTGTCTTTCGCTTTCTCGAACTCAACCATCGACACAACGCGTTTGTTGCCACGAGCAGCGAACAGTGCCGCTTCGTTCACCAGGTTCGCCAGGTCAGCACCGGAGAAACCAGGAGTACCACGGGCAATGATTGCCGCGTCGATATCGGGTGCCAATGGTACGCGACGCATGTGAACCTTCAGGATCTGCTCACGACCGCGAACATCTGGCAAGCCAACCACAACCTGACGGTCGAAACGGCCAGGACGCAGCAGCGCTGGGTCGAGAACGTCCGGACGGTTAGTCGCGGCGATAACGATGATACCTTCGTTACCTTCGAAGCCATCCATCTCAACCAGCATCTGGTTCAGAGTCTGTTCACGTTCATCGTGACCACCGCCCAGACCAGCGCCACGCTGGCGGCCTACGGCGTCGATTTCATCGATAAAGATGATGCACGGTGCCGCTTTCTTCGCCTGTTCGAACATGTCACGAACACGGGATGCACCCACACCGACGAACATTTCTACGAAGTCAGAACCGGAGATAGTAAAGAACGGAACTTTCGCTTCGCCTGCAATCGCTTTCGCCAGCAGCGTTTTACCGGTACCCGGAGGACCGACCATCAGGACGCCTTTCGGGATCTTACCGCCGAGTTTCTGGAAGCGGCTCGGCTCGCGCAGATACTCAACCAGTTCAGCAACTTCTTCTTTTGCTTCGTCGCAGCCCGCAACGTCAGCAAAGGTCGTTTTGATCTGATCTTCCGTCAGCATGCGCGCTTTGCTCTTACCAAACGACATGGCACCTTTGCCACCGCCGCCCTGCATTTGACGCATGAAGAAGATCCAGACACCAATCAGCAACAGCATCGGGAACCAGGAGATGAAGATAGAAGCCAGCAGGCTTGGTTCTTCAGGCGGTTCACCGACAACCTTGACGTTCTTGGTCAACAGGTTATCCAGTAGTTTCGGATCCTGAACCGGAATGTAAGTGGTATAACGGTTACTATCTTTCTTGGTAACGTTGATTTCACGTCCGTTGATACGCGCTTCACGAACCTGGTCGTTATTGACCTCTTGTAGGAAGGTAGAGTAATCCACCTTACGGCCATTAGACTCGCTGGGCCCAAAGCTCTGGAATACTGACATCAGCACAACGGCAATGACCAGCCAGAGTATTAGGTTTTTCGCCATGTCACTCAAGGGATTAACCTCTTATTACAACTGTGTTAAAAACAGCGTCAGGATACTCTATATCCAGCATCTTTCAAACTTTCGTCTGAAATCTCCCGGTTAGGGTTTACGCCCGGTCGCTACAATATACACTTCCCGCGAACGTGCACGAGAAGAGTCCGGCTTACGAACTTTGACCTTCGTAAACAGGGAGCGAATTTCCCTTAGATACTCATCGAAACCTTCGCCCTGGAACACCTTCACTACAAAACTGCCACCTGGCGCTAATACATCACGACACATTTCTAGCGCCAGTTCCACCAGATACATGGCACGGGGGATATCCACCGCCGGTGTTCCGCTCATGTTTGGTGCCATATCGGACATGACAACCTGGACTTTGCTGTCGCCAACGCGCTCCAGCAGTGCTTTCATCACCAGTTCATCACGAAAATCGCCCTGAAGAAAGTCCACACCAACGATAGGATCCATAGGTAAAAGATCGCAAGCGATGATGCGGCCTTTGCCGCCAATTTGGGTGACCACATATTGTGACCAACCACCCGGAGCAGCACCAAGGTCGACAACCGTCATTCCCGGTTTAAAGAGTTTGTCACTTTGCTGTATTTCATCAAGTTTAAACCAGGCACGGGAACGTAACCCCTTTTTCTGTGCCTGTTGAACATATTTATCGCTAAAGTGTTCCTGAAGCCAGCGGCTGGAGCTGGCAGAACGCTTCTTACCTGTCATTTAACTTTCCCATGGGGATAACTCATCGTAACCAATTGCGTAAATTTTTACGCGCCTATTTGGTGATATATGGGAGATGGCGGTAGAATGACCCGTTTTCAATCCCAACGTAAGCAAAAAATACGATGAATCTGAGTACTAAACAAAAACAGCACCTGAAAGGTCTGGCACATCCGCTCAAGCCAGTTGTTCTGCTTGGCAGTAATGGTTTGACCGAAGGGGTGCTGGCCGAGATTGAACAAGCGTTAGAGCACCATGAACTCATCAAGGTGAAAATCGCCACCGAAGATCGCGAAACTAAAACCTTGATCGTGGAAGCTATCGTACGCGAAACCGGCGCCTGTAATGTACAGGTCATCGGTAAAACGCTGGTGCTTTATCGCCCAACTAAAGAACGTAAAATCTCGCTGCCACGCTAAGATTATCCTAAAGTTACACACATTTGCTGTGTAAAACGAGGGGTTTTCCGCAGGCAGGAGAGCAAAATGCCACGCTCTGTTCGTTGATAAAAGGCCGCATAGCGGCCTTTTTCCTTTCTTTACAATACATCAACATCTTGAGTATTGGGTAATTCTTACAGGTATTCCACCTTAATTACTTCAAATTCTACTTCGCCGCCCGGCGTTTTGATGACCACAACATCATCTTCTTCTTTGCCGATCAGGCCACGAGCAATAGGTGAGTTTACAGAAATCAGGTTTTGTTTAAAGTCAGCTTCGTCATCGCCAACGATGCGATAAGTCTGTTCTTCGTCAGAATCGAGATTCAGCACCGTTACGGTAGCACCAAAAATAACGCGCCCATTGTTGGGCATTTTGGTGACATCAATCACCTGCGCGTTCGACAGCTTGGCTTCGATGTCTTTAATACGGCCTTCGCAGAAACCCTGCTGTTCACGAGCTGCGTGGTATTCGGCGTTTTCTTTCAGGTCGCCATGCTCACGCGCTTCCGCGATAGCAGCAATGATTTCAGGACGGCGCACAGATTTCAGAAAATCCAGCTCTTCGCGTAATTTTTCAGCGCCGCGTAAGGTCATCGGAATAGCTTGCATTTGTTATACCTCTTGAATATTCCTGATGGGGCAAGTCTTCACCCACCCCGGCTGTTCGGCCTGCCCGGCATAACTCCTCACCGGGACCAGAAGCAAAAAAATACCGACCCGGGTACAAGTCCCAGGTCAGCTACAATTCACATTTTGATAGTCATTTTACCCTGAAGTTCCCGAAGGGTCATCGTTTACTTTATAGGGCGTTGCGCCGTAGTATGACGGCTCGATTCCAGGTTGTTAGCGCGAGATTATGCGATTTTCCAGATTTATCATCGGATTGACCAGCTGTATAGCGTTCAGTGTTCAGGCCGCAAATGTTGATGAGTACATTACTCAACTCCCCGCTGGTGCCAACCTTGCCCTGATGGTGCAAAAAGTCGGCGCGTCGGCCCCCGCTATTGATTACCACAGTCAGCAGATGGCGCTGCCCGCCAGTACCCAGAAAGTGATTACTGCGCTGGCGGCGTTGATTCAACTCGGCCCCGATTTTCGTTTTACCACGACGCTTGAAACCAAAGGCAATGTGGAAAACGGCGTACTTAAGGGTGACTTAGTGGCGCGATTTGGTGCCGATCCGACGTTAAAACGTCAGGATATTCGCAATATGGTCGCGACTTTGAAAAAATCTGGCGTCAACCAAATCGATGGCAATGTGTTGATAGATACCTCCATTTTCGCCAGCCACGATAAAGCCCCCGGCTGGCCATGGAATGACATGACACAATGCTTTAGCGCTCCGCCTGCCGCCGCCATAGTTGACCGCAACTGTTTCTCCGTCTCGCTCTACAGTGCCCCAAAACCTGGTGATATGGCTTTTATACGCGTGGCATCTTATTACCCCGTTACGATGTTCAGCCAGGTACGCACCCTCCCCCGTGGTTCTGCCGAAGCGCAATACTGCGAACTGGATGTCGTACCAGGCGACCTGAACCGCTTTACGCTGACGGGATGCCTGCCACAACGTTCTGAGCCGCTCCCGTTGGCTTTTGCCGTGCAGGATGGAGCCAGCTATGCCGGTGCAATTCTGAAAGATGAGTTAAAACAGGCGGGTATCACCTGGAGCGGAACACTGCTGCGCCAGACTCAGGTTAACGAACCTGGAACGGTAGTTGCCAGTAAACAGTCGGCCCCGCTGCACGATCTGCTTAAGATTATGCTGAAAAAGTCGGACAACATGATCGCCGATACGGTTTTCCGCATGATAGGCCATACGCGCTTCAATGTGCCTGGAACATGGCGGGCCGGGTCGGACGCTGTGCGTCAGATCCTGCGCCAGCAAGCCGGTGTCGATATTGGAAACACCATTATTGCCGATGGTTCAGGGCTTTCGCGGCATAACCTGATTGCCCCCGCCACCATGATGCAGGTGCTGCAATACATTGCCCAACACGACAATGAACTTAACTTTATCTCCATGCTGCCGCTGGCGGGCTATGACGGCTCTTTGCAGTACCGTGCAGGTCTGCATCAGGCGGGCGTGGATGGAAAAGTCTCAGCGAAAACCGGTTCGTTGCAGGGGGTATATAACCTGGCGGGATTCATTACCACAGCGAGCGGGCAACGAATGGCGTTTGTACAATATCTTTCTGGCTATGCAGTAGAACCGGCGGATCAGCGTAATCGCCGTATTCCGTTAGTGCGTTTTGAAAGCCGTTTGTATAAAGATATTTATCAGAACAATTAGTCAAAAAGAAACCCCGGCACATGGCCGGGGTTTTGCTGATTAACGCTTGTAAATGAACTCAACGCCTTCTTCGTCGTCTTCGTCCCAGTCGTCATCCCAGTCCTCATCATCCTCTTCAGCAATCTCTTCAAGCTGCTGGCGATGATAATCATCCCACATGAATTCGACTTTCTCTGGCTGTTTCGCTTCTTCAGCCTGCACGACCGGGTTTTCAATGATAAAGGTCATCACATCCCAGCAGAGATCTTTCACGCCCAGTCCACTCGCCGCAGAGATCAGATAATATTTATCTTCCCAGCCCAGCGCTTCAGCGATCGCTTTCGCTTTCTCTTCGGCTTCTGCCTTATCCAGCAGATCGATCTTATTGAAGACTAACCAACGCGGTTTCGCCGCCAGATCCTGGCTGTATTTTTCCAGCTCGCTGATAATAATACGCGCGTTTTCAACCGGATCGGTGCCGTCAATCGGATCGATATCGATGAGGTGCAACAGGACGCGGCAACGTTCCAGGTGCTTCAAGAAGCGAATGCCCAGACCTGCGCCTTCCGCAGCGCCTTCAATCAGTCCTGGAATATCGGCAACAACGAAGCTCTTTTCGTTGTCCATTCGTACCACACCCAGACTTGGCACCAGAGTGGTAAACGGATAATCCGCCACTTTCGGTTTAGCCGCCGATACCGCACGAATAAAGGTCGATTTACCCGCGTTTGGCATCCCCAACATACCGACGTCAGCCAGCAGCATCAGCTCCAGCAGCAGCTCACGCTTATCGCCCGGCGTACCGTTAGTTTTCTGCCGTGGTGTACGGTTAACTGACGATTTGAAACGGGTATTGCCCAGACCGTGCCAGCCGCCCTTAGCAACCAGCAGACGCTGACCGTGTTTGGTCATATCGCCCATGGTTTCACCAGTACCCTGGTCGATTACACGCGTACCTACCGGCACTTTAATTGTGACGTCTTTACCGCGCTTACCGGTACAGTCGCGGCTTGCGCCATTCTGACCGCGCTCTGCACGGAAAGATTTTTCAAAACGATAATCGATAAGCGTGTTCAGGTTCTCGTCGGCTTCCATCCATACGTCACCACCATCACCGCCGTCGCCGCCATCCGGGCCGCCTTTCGGAATATACTTTTCGCGGCGGAAGCTCACGCAACCATTACCGCCATCACCTGCAACGACCAGAATCGATGCTTCATCAACAAACTTCATTTTATTCTCCGTAAATCATTCGCCTGCGCGGGGTTGCGATACCACCGTTGTATGCTTACGTAATCCGCCCCAAATACGATGACCAATGGCGGAATACATCGCGCCCGCAACCACGACAAACGCACCGAGATAACCTAAAAGGTTTAACATCGGTCTGGCGAAGAAATCGGGCCAGGCCAGTGATAAAAGATCTGAAAAAAACAGCGTAAACAGTGGGGTGAGCGTGATGATCGCGCTCACCTGCGCTGCCTGCCAGCGAGCCATCGCTTCCGCCAGGGCGCCATATCCTACCAAGGTATTCAGTCCGCAAAAAATTAAACATGCGAGCTGCCAGTGGCTAAGCTGCGCTATCACTCCAGGCTTTGCCAGAGGGAAGAGCGCAATTGTACATAAAGTGTACAGTAAAAACAGGATCTGCGGTGAGGCCAGCCGACGCAATAAAACCTTTTGCGCCACGCCATAACTCACCCAAACCGTCGCCGCACCGACCCCAAAGATAACTCCCCAGGTGTAATCGGTTAGCTTGGTAAATATCTCGACCAGACTGGTGTTAAAAAACATCACCAGGCCGCTCAGGAGCATCAATGCCCCTACAACCTGAGTGCTGCGCATTTTCTCTTTCAGGATAAATACGCTGGCAACCATCATGCCAACTGGCGAGAGTTGCCCAATCACCTGCGAAGCGGTCGGACTCAGGTATTGCAAGGATGAGCTGAACAGGATGAAGTTCCCAAACAGCCCGGCGGTCGCCACTGCCAACAAAATCAACCAGCGTGGCTTACGAAACACGCGTAATGGCGGCAACCTCTTCTTCACCGCAAGAATGGCACCCAGGCCAATACTCGCCATCAAGAAACGGTAAAACACGATTGTCGGAGGTTCCATCACCTCCAGCACCTGCTTCATTGCGATTGGCAACGCCCCCCAGCAAATTGCTGTGGTGAGCGCCAAAAGAATGCCAATGCCTGCCTGCTGCTTCATACCGTATTCCCTGCAAAGCGCATTTGCGGATTAACGTCGCACCATGCGCATTTTTACCGGTTATCGAATGTAAAAAGCCCCGCAACGTGTTGCGGGGCTTTCATCCGTTACCGGGACGCGAAAAACTTATTCAGCTTCGATGCTGATAAATTTACGGTTTTTCGGGCCTTTAACTTCGAATTTCACTTTACCGTCTGCTTTAGCAAACAGAGTGTGGTCACGACCGCAACCTACGTTAGCGCCAGCGTGGAATTTGGTACCACGTTGACGAACGATGATGCTACCCGCCAGAACGGATTCGCCACCGAAACGCTTAACGCCCAGGCGTTTAGCTTCTGAATCGCGACCGTTACGTGTGGAGCCGCCAGCCTTTTTATGTGCCATTTGAAATCTCTCCTCAGGTCTTAGGCGCTGATGCCAGTAATTTTCACATCAGTGAACCACTGACGATGGCCCTGCTGCTTACGATAGTGTTTACGACGACGAAACTTAACGATTTTAACTTTCTCGCCACGACCGTGAGCAACAACTTCAGCTTTGATTACGCCGCCATCAACGAAAGGAACGCCGATTTTGACTTCTTCACCGTTTGCGATCATCAGCACTTCAGCGAACTCAACAGTTTCGCCAGTTGCGATGTCCAGCTTTTCCAGGCGAACGGTCTGACCTTCGCTTACTCGGTGTTGTTTACCACCACTTTGGAAAACCGCGTACATATAAAACTCCGCTTCCGCGCACACCTTTTCAATGATTCAGAGTGCGCTATAAATATTCACAATAGGGCGCGAATATTACGCAAAACGCACGCCTTTGACAAGTGCTACAGTCAATACACGAAGAAAAAAAACACAACTTGTACGGTAACGTTTATCTGTGCCATTTTTTCAGTACAATCACCCTATATTCCTAACCATAAACCCTAAGTTGCCTTTGTTCACAGTAAGGTAATCGGGGCGAAAAGCCCGGCTTTTGCGATGAATTTAGAAAAAATCAATGAGTTAACCGCGCAAGATATGGCGGGTGTTAATGCGGCAATCCTTGAGCAGCTTAATTCCGACGTCCAACTGATCAATCAGTTAGGCTATTACATCGTCAGCGGCGGCGGTAAACGTATTCGTCCGATGATTGCTGTACTGGCTGCACGAGCTGTTGGCTATGAGGGAAATGCGCATGTCACCATTGCTGCCCTGATCGAGTTTATCCACACGGCGACTCTGCTACACGACGACGTTGTGGATGAATCAGATATGCGCAGGGGTAAAGCTACCGCCAACGCCGCATTTGGCAATGCCGCCAGCGTGCTGGTAGGCGATTTTATTTATACCCGCGCGTTCCAGATGATGACCAGCCTCGGTTCGCTCAAAGTGCTGGAAGTCATGTCAGAAGCCGTAAACGTCATCGCAGAGGGTGAAGTTCTGCAACTGATGAACGTTAACGATCCGGACATCACTGAAGAAAACTACATGCGCGTTATCTATAGCAAAACCGCGCGTCTGTTTGAGGCTGCCGCGCAGTGTTCCGGAATTCTGGCGGGCTGTACGCCGAAGGAAGAGAAAGGCCTGCAGGATTATGGGCGCTATCTCGGCACTGCTTTCCAGTTGATCGACGATTTACTCGATTACAATGCCGATGGCGAACAGTTAGGTAAAAACGTCGGCGACGATCTGAACGAAGGTAAACCGACGCTGCCGCTGCTGCATGCGATGCATCATGGCACACCAGAACAGGCACAGATGATCCGTACCGCCATCGAACAGGGTAACGGTCGCCATCTTCTGGAACCGGTTCTGGAAGCAATGAACGCTTGTGGATCTCTTGAATGGACGCGTCAGCGCGCCGAGGAAGAAGCAGACAAAGCCATCGCAGCGTTACAGGTGCTCCCGGACACCCCTTGGCGAGAAGCACTCATCGGCCTCGCGCACATCGCTGTTCAACGCGATCGTTAATCCCCTCCCCTCATCCCGCGCAGTGCGCGGGATGATTCCAGTAAACTCCATAAGAATACTTATTCAGCGTAATAATGCCTGAAAAACCAGTGTATACATCTTTATATATTCTGAATATTCACACTCTTTACAGGAACTTTTTAGAGCAATCGGCCATCAGGAGTATAGTGATGCTCGACAGAAGAAGTGTTCTGAATGAAAGCGACTAACTTAAGGAGTGAGGAAAGATGGAAAGTAATTTCATTGACTGGCATCCCGCTGACATCATTGCGGGTTTGCGCAAGAAGGGAACGTCAATGGCGGCGGAATCTCGCAGAAATGGTTTGAGTTCCTCAACGCTGGCGAACGCATTATCGCGCCCATGGCCGAAAGGAGAGATGATTATTGCGAAAGCCCTGGGAACTGACCCCTGGGTTATATGGCCATCACGCTACCATGATCCGCAGACCCATGAGTTTATCGACAGAACGCAGTTGATGCGTAGCTACACTAAACCGAAAAAATGAGTGGTCTGGCGGTAGCCCCGCGAACGGGGCTGCCAGCTCTCAGACGATTACTCGCCTTTCACACGCTCAATATTTGCACCTAAAGCGCGCAGTTTGTCTTCAATGCGTTCGTAGCCACGATCGATGTGATAAATACGATCAACCACCGTCGTCCCTTCCGCAATACAGCCAGCCAGCACCAGGCTTGCTGATGCACGCAGATCGGTTGCCATAACCTGTGCGCCAGAAAGTTTTTCAACACCGTGACAAATAACGGTATTGCTTTCGATTTCGGCGTGCGCGCCCATACGGCTCAGCTCTGGCACATGCATAAAGCGGTTTTCAAAAACCGTTTCGGTGATGAATCCGGTCCCTTCTGCCACCAGGTTCAACAGCGTGAACTGGGCCTGCATATCGGTCGGGAATGCCGGATGCGGCGCAGTACGTACGTTAACAGCCTTCGGACGTTTGCCATGCATATCCAGGCTAATCCAGTCTTCGCCGACTTCGATGTCCGCTCCAGCATCACGCAGTTTCGCCAGCACGGCGTCGAGAGTATCTGGCTGCGCGTTACGGCAGATAATTTTGCCGCGAGAGATCGCCGCCGCCACCAGGAAAGTACCGGTTTCGATACGATCCGGCAGCACGCGATAGACACCGCCGCCTAAACGTTCCACACCTTCGATGACGATACGATCGGTGCCCTGACCGCTAATTTTCGCACCCAGCGTAATCAGGAAGTTCGCGGTATCGACGATTTCCGGTTCACGCGCTGCATTTTCAATAATCGTGGTGCCTTCCGCCAGGGTTGCAGCACACATGATGGTCACCGTTGCGCCAACGCTGACTTTATCCATCACGATATGTGCGCCTTTCAGACGACCATCGACGGAAGCTTTAACGTAACCTTCTTCCAGTTTGATGGTCGCGCCTAATTGTTCGAGGCCAGAAATGTGTAGATCAACCGGACGCGCACCGATCGTACAACCGCCAGGTAGTGAAACTTGCCCCTGACCAAAGCGCGCTACCAGCGGCCCCAGTGCCCAGATAGAAGCACGCATGGTTTTAACCAGATCGTAAGGTGCGCAGAATACATTAACGTCGCGGGCATCAATATGCACAGAACCATTACGTTCTACTTTCGCACCCAGCTGGCTTAGCAGCTTCATTGATGTATCGACGTCTTTCAGTTTCGGGACGTTCTGGATCTCTACCGGTTCTTCCGCCAGTAGAGCGGCAAAAAGGATAGGCAGAGCAGCATTTTTAGCGCCGGAAATTGTGACTTCGCCCTGGAGCTTCGTTGGCCCCTGAACACGAAATTTATCCATTTAGTTTGTTCTCAGTTAACAATTCATATCCGCTACCGGCGAATCGCCCATAGCTCAAAAGCCGTTCAGTTTGCGATCGCGCGCCCACTCCGCAGGGGTATACGCTTTGATCGACACAGCATGAATGCGGTTATCCGCAATATATTCCATCAGCGGACCATAGACCGTCTGCTGTTTTTTAACCCGACTCATGCCGTCAAACAACTCACCCACGGCAATAACCTGAAAGTGGCTGCCATCGCCGGAAACGTGGACTTCCTGGAGGGAGAGAGCGTTCATCAACACGCTCTGAATTTCATTATTTTCCATGGGATCTTCAATCATCAGTTAATAAACCAGCGAAACATCTTAGAGCAAAGTTGCGCTGGCATAAATAAGCAAAAAGCCTCGCTGATAAATCAGACAAGGCTCGACTTGCAGGCAGGTTTGCCGGACAGGCGGTTAACGCCATATCCGGCCTGAAAAAATTTAACGGGGCAGAACATCAGCAGGCAAATTATACAATTTCGCCAGGGTATACACTTTGTCGTTTACCCCCTGAAGCGTCACATTGTTGCCCTGCTTTTTCGCCAGATCGATAAGATGGAGCAGCAGTGCCAGTCCACCCGTATCCACGCGGGACACACGGCTAAGATCGATGCAGGTAACCCCCTTCACCGCTTCCTCACGCATTTCCCAAAGCGGTAGCAGAACGTCCTGATCCAGCTCTCCGGATAACGCCAGCGTGTCACCCGTCTGCATCCAGCTCAGTGACTCGCTCATTATTTTTTCTCTTCCAGAGTGATTTTCTGTTGAGAAATCGATTTCAGTTGCGCAGTCAGGCCGTCGATACCTTTGGTACGCAGCAGCGTTCCCCACTCGTTTTGTTTGGTGGTGATCATACTGACGCCTTCAGCAATCATGTCGTAAGCCTGCCAGTTGCCCGTCTGGGAGTTTTTACGCCACTGGAAGTCCAGACGCACCGGCGGGCGGCCATTCGGGTCAATAATGGTAACGCGAATAGGCACAATGGTTTTATCACCCAGCGGCTGTTCTGGCGCAATCTGATAGGTTTGACCGTGATACATCGCCAGCGCCTGACCGTAAGCCTGCTTCAGGTACTCACGGAAAGCGGCAAAGTAGGCTTCACGTTGAGCTGGGGTCGCACTCTTGTAATACTGGCCCAGCACCAGCGCACCGGCGTATTTCACCTGTACGTATGGCAGCAGTTCCTGATCAACAATGGTACGCAGATAATCCGGGTTGGCCCGAATTTGCGGTTGCTCATTCTTCAGGCGATCGAACGTTTTCTGCGCCGCCTCGTCCATCAGCTTATACGGATTGGTCTGGTCTGCCGCGGTTGCCGCACTCAGCGGTGCAATCACCAGCAAAGCGACCATCATTAAACGTTTAAACATGCGTCGGTTCTCCTGAAATTATTTCGTTGTACCCACAGGTTCAGTGGTTTCATTATTACCTGGCGCAGCAGCTGGCGCATCGCCACTATTCTTATTGTCATCGCCTTTACTACCGTAAAGGAACTGACCAATGAGATCTTCCAGCACCATCGCAGACTTGGTGTCCTGAATTGTATCGCCATCCTTCAGGATAGCAGTCCCCAGTTCCGGGTCTTCAAAACCGACGTTTAATGCCAGATATTGTTCCCCCAGCAGGCCGGAAGTACGAATGCTCAGCGAACTGGTATCAGGAATATGGTTATAACGTTGTTCAATTTCCAGCGTTACGCGCGGCAGATAGGTTTTCGGGTCCAGCGTAATATCCGCCACCCGGCCCACAACAACGCCACCAATACTGACCGGAGAGCGCGCTTTCAGGCCGCCAATGTTATCGAACGTCGCATAAAGCGTATAGGTCGGTTCAGTACGTATTGACGTCACGTTCGCCGCCTTCAGGCAAACAAACAGCGCCGCCAGCAGTGCTGCTAATAAAAAGATACCCACCCAAATTTCATTTTTTTTCGTTTGCATGAACTCAATTCCCAAACATCAATGCGGTCAGCACAAAATCCAGCCCCAGAACAGCCAGAGACGAGTGGACAACGGTGCGAGTGGTTGCCCGGCTAATCCCGGCAGACGTCGGGATGGCGTCGTAGCCGTTAAACAACGAAATCCACGTCACCGTGATGGCGAACACCACGCTCTTAATCAGACAGTTGACCAGATCCATACGCCAGTCGACGGCATTTTGCATTGCCGACCAGAAGAACCCGCTATCAATGCCTTTCCAACTGACGCCGACCAGCGATCCGCCCCAGATCCCCACGGCGACGAAGATAACCGTCAACAGTGGTAATGAAATAACCCCAGCCCAGAAACGGGGAGAAATAACCCGACGCAGCGGATCCACCGCCATCATCTCCATACTGGAGAGTTGCTCTGTAGCGCGCATCAGGCCGATTTCTGCGGTTAACGCCGAACCAGCACGCCCGGCAAACAACAGCGCGGCAACCACCGGCCCCAGTTCACGCAGTAGCGATAACGCCACCAGCATACCCAGACTGGTTTCCGCACTATAAGTGGTCAGAACCAGATAACCTTGCAGCCCCAACACCATTCCGATGAACACGCCAGAAACTACAATAATCAGCATCGACAGGACGCCGACATTATAGAGCTGGCGCACCAGCAGCGGCGCATGTTTGCGAAATTCCGGTTTGCCGACCAGCGCATTGAATAACATTAACCCGGCCCGCCCGAACGTTCTCAGGGTTTTAATCCCTTTATGTCCGAGCGACGCCAGCGCATTTAACAGCATGAGTGGCTTAACTCCCTGGTAAAAGATCAGCGTGATAATCGCCGGCAGGATAGCGGAACGGAACAGGCCCGTCAGCTATCCCGTCCAGAAACTGACGTACGCGCGGATCAGGATTCGCCTGCAACGCCTTGGCACTGCCATGAGCGACAATTTTTTTGTCCGCCAGGATCCAGGCGTGATCCGCAATACTTAACACTTCCGGCACATCGTGAGAAACCACCACACAAGTCACGCCCAGCGCGCTGTTCAGCTCAGAAATCAGCTTCACCAGTACGCCCATGGTAATGGGATCTTGCCCAACAAAGGGCTCATCAAACATGATGAGATCCGGCTCCAGCGCAATCGCACGCGCCAGCGCTGCACGCCGCGCCATCCCACCGGAAAGTTCAGAAGGCATTAGTTTAGCCGCTCCACGCAGCCCCACGGCCTCCAGCTTCATCATCACCGTACTATGCAACAATGGCGCGGGAAGTTGGGTATGTTCGCGCAGTGGATAGGCGACGTTGTCAAATACGTTCATATCAGTGAACAACGCCCCGGACTGAAATAACATGCTCATCCGTTTGCGCACTGTATACAGGCGCGAACGAGACATCGCCGGAATATTCTCACCATCGAAAAGGATCTCACCATGATCTGGTGCGATTTGCCCGCCAATCAGACGGAGTAGCGTCGTTTTACCGATGCCCGATGGCCCCATGATCGCCGTGATCTTCCCTCGCGGCACGGTCAGGGAAATATTATCGAAGATGCAGCGATTGCCACGCGTAAAACTGACATCGCGCATATCGACTAAATTCGCCACAGACTGCTCCATAATTCACCCTTCGTCTTGCGTTGATTTTCTAAGCATGGCGCTCAATTTAACCTTGAACCCAACATATTTACAGAATATTACCCGCCGTGGTTAGCGAAAGCTGGCATTTGTTTTACTTTTTAGCCGCATAAAGTCAAAATTAAGAATCCGTTACGGCTTTCTGAAAATCTTCAGCGGACCGGCGAGTATACCTGAAGAAAGGACGTTAGATGCTTTTAGCTACGGCACTGTTAATTGTTGGTTTACTTTTGGTCGTTTACAGTGCCGACCGCCTGGTTTTTGCCGCGTCTATTCTTTGCCGAACCTTTGGCATCCCGCCGCTGATCATCGGCATGACGGTGGTCAGTATTGGTACATCGTTACCAGAAGTCATCGTCTCGCTTGCCGCGTCTCTGCACGAACAACGCGATTTAGCCGTTGGTACAGCCCTCGGCTCAAACATTATCAATATATTGCTGATCCTCGGTCTGGCTGCGCTGGTTCGTCCTTTTACCGTCCATTCTGATGTTCTACGCCGTGAATTACCCTTAATGTTGTTGGTCAGCGTGGTGGCCGGTTCCGTACTCTATGACGGACAACTTAGTCGCAGCGATGGTATCTTTCTCCTCTTTCTGGCTGTGCTATGGCTGCTGTTCATTGTTAAACTTGCACGTCAGGCTGAACGTCAGGGGACTGACAGCCTGACCAGAGAGCAGCTTGCAGAGCTGCCGCGTGACGGCGGATTGCCCGTCGCGTTTTTATGGCTCGGCATTGCGCTTATCATCATGCCAGTGGCCACGCGGATGGTGGTTGATAACGCCACGGTGCTGGCGAATTACTTTGCCATCAGCGAGTTGACGATGGGTCTGACGGCAATTGCTATCGGAACCAGCCTGCCGGAACTGGCAACCGCAATAGCGGGGGTTCGCAAAGGTGAAAACGACATTGCTGTCGGAAATATCATTGGCGCAAACATTTTTAATATTGTCATCGTGTTGGGTTTACCCGCGCTGATAACGCCAGGAGAGATTGATCCACTGGCGTACAGTCGTGACTACAGCGTGATGTTGCTGGTGAGCATTATTTTTGCGTTGCTGTGCTGGCGGCGCTCCCCACAACCGGGCCGTGGTGTAGGGGTATTATTAACTGGCGGATTTATCGTATGGCTGGCGATGTTGTACTGGTTATCGCCAATACTCGTTGAATAACTGGAAACGCATTATGTCGCACGTAGAGTTACAACCGGGTTTTGACTTTCAGCAAGCAGGTAAAGAAGTCCTGGCGATTGAACGTGAATGCCTGGCGGAGCTTGATCAATACATCAATCAGAATTTCACGCTTGCCTGTGAAAAGATGTTCTGGTGTAAAGGGAAAGTTGTCGTCATGGGGATGGGGAAATCGGGGCACATCGGGCGCAAAATGGCCGCAACGTTTGCCAGCACCGGTACACCTTCATTTTTCGTCCATCCTGGTGAAGCCGCGCATGGTGATTTAGGCATGGTCACCCCACAGGATGTGGTGATTGCTATCTCTAACTCAGGTGAATCCAGCGAAATCACGGCCTTAATTCCAGTGCTTAAGCGTCTTCACGTACCGTTAATCTGCATCACCGGTCGCCCGGAGAGCAGCATGGCGCGCGCCGCAGATGTGCATCTGTGTGTTAAAGTAGCGAAAGAAGCCTGTCCGTTAGGGCTGGCACCGACCAGCAGCACCACCGCCACGCTGGTTATGGGCGATGCCCTCGCTGTCGCGCTGTTAAAAGCACGCGGCTTTACTGCTGAAGATTTTGCGCTCTCACACCCAGGCGGCGCACTGGGTCGTAAACTTCTGCTGCGCGTAAACGATATTATGCATACGGGCGATGAGATCCCGCATGTTAAGAAAACGGCCAGTCTGCGTGACGCATTGCTGGAAGTTACCCGCAAAAATCTTGGTATGACTGTCATTTGCGATGACAATATGATGATTGAAGGCATCTTTACCGACGGTGATTTACGCCGTGTCTTCGATATGGGCGTGGATGTTCGTCAGTTAAGTATTGCCGATGTGATGACGCCGGGGGGAATACGCGTGCGCCCTGGCATTCTGGCCGTTGAGGCACTGAACTTAATGCAGTCCCGCCATATCACCTCCGTGATGGTTGCCGATGGCGACCATTTACTCGGTGTGTTACATATGCATGATTTACTGCGTGCAGGCGTAGTGTAAAGATTCAAGGATAAACAACAATGAGCAAAGCAGGTGCGTCGCTTGCGACCTGTTACGGCCCTGTCAGCGCCGACGTTATGGCAAAAGCAGAGAACATTCGTCTGCTGATCCTCGACGTTGATGGCGTACTGTCAGATGGCCTGATTTATATGGGCAATAACGGCGAAGAGCTGAAAGCGTTCAATGTTCGTGACGGTTATGGCATTCGTTGTGCGCTCACCTCTGATATTGAAGTCGCTATCATTACCGGGCGAAAGGCTAAACTGGTAGAAGATCGTTGTGCCACATTGGGGATCACTCACTTGTATCAGGGGCAGTCAAATAAACTGATCGCCTTTAGCGATCTGCTGGAAAAATTGGCGATTGCCCCGGAAAATGTGGCTTATGTCGGCGATGATCTCATCGACTGGCCGGTAATGGAAAAAGTGGGTTTAAGCGTCGCCGTGGCCGATGCGCATCCACTGTTGATCCCGCGCGCCGATTACGTGACGCGCATTGCTGGCGGTCGTGGCGCAGTGCGCGAAGTTTGCGACTTATTACTCCTGGCGCAGGGCAAACTGGATGAAGCCAAAGGGCAATCGATATGAGTAAAGCCAGACGTTGGGTTATCATTGTGCTATCACTGGCGGTTCTGGTGATGATCGGCATTAATATGGCCGAAAAAGACGATACCGCCCAGGTGGTCGTCAACAACAATGATCCCACCTATAAAAGCGAGCATACGGACACGCTCGTCTATAACCCAGAAGGGGCACTAAGCTATCGATTGATTGCTCAACACGTTGAATATTATTCCGATCAGGCCGTTTCGTGGTTTACGCAGCCGGTACTTACCACGTTTGATAAGGATAAAATCCCGACATGGTCCGTAAAAGCAGATAAAGCCAAGCTGACCAATGACCGGATGCTCTATTTATATGGACACGTTGAAGTCAACGCACTTGTGCCGGACTCTCAACTTCGCAGAATCACGACGGATAACGCGCAGATCAATCTGGTGACGCAGGATGTTACCTCTGAAGACCTCGTCACGTTATACGGAACAACATTTAACTCCAGCGGTCTGAAAATGCGCGGCAACTTACGCAGCAAGAACGCCGAGCTGATTGAAAAGGTTAGAACATCCTATGAAATTCAAAACAAACAAACTCAGCCTTAATCTTGTGCTTGCCAGCTCACTTCTGGCCGCCAGCATTCCGGCATTTGCCGTAACCGGAGACACTGATCAGCCGATCCACATTGAATCGGACCAGCAATCTCTTGATATGCAAGGCAACGTGGTTACCTTTACCGGTAATGTCATCGTCACCCAGGGCACCATCAAAATTAATGCCGACAAAGTGGTCGTTACCCGTCCGGGCGGCGAACAAGGTAAAGAAGTGATTGACGGCTACGGTAAACCGGCAACGTTCTACCAGATGCAGGATAACGGTAAACCGGTTGAAGGTCACGCTTCCCAGATGCACTACGAACTGGCAAAAGATTTTGTCGTTCTGACGGGTAATGCTTATCTGCAGCAGGTTGATAGCAACATTAAGGGCGATAAGATCACTTACCTGGTAAAAGAGCAGAAAATGCAGGCTTTCAGCGACAAAGGCAAGCGCGTAACCACCGTTCTGGTGCCGTCGCAGCTGCAGGACAAAAACAACAAAGGCCAGACCCCGGCACAGAAGAAGGGTAATTAATTCGTTATGGCAACATTAACTGCAAAGAACCTTGCAAAAGCCTATAAAGGCCGTCGCGTGGTAGAAGACGTCAGCCTGACCGTCAACTCCGGGGAAATTGTCGGTCTGCTGGGGCCAAACGGTGCCGGTAAGACCACCACTTTCTACATGGTTGTAGGCATTGTGCCGCGCGATGCGGGCAACATCATTATTGATGATGACGATATCAGTCTGCTGCCTCTGCATGCACGCGCGCGCCGCGGTATCGGCTATCTGCCACAGGAAGCCTCCATTTTCCGTCGCCTCAGCGTTTACGATAACCTGATGGCGGTACTGCAAATTCGTGACGACTTGTCTGCTGAACAACGTGAAGACCGCGCGAACGAGCTGATGGAAGAGTTTCACATTGAGCACCTGCGTGACAGCATGGGGCAGTCACTCTCCGGGGGTGAACGTCGCCGTGTAGAAATTGCCCGCGCACTGGCTGCGAATCCGAAATTTATTCTGCTCGACGAACCGTTTGCCGGGGTTGACCCGATCTCGGTTATCGACATTAAACGCATCATTGAGCACCTGCGCGACAGCGGCCTGGGCGTGCTGATCACTGACCACAACGTGCGTGAAACACTGGCGGTTTGTGAACGCGCTTATATCGTCAGTCAGGGGCATTTGATCGCCCACGGCACGCCTACAGAAATCTTACAAGACGAACACGTTAAGCGTGTATACCTTGGGGAAGACTTCAGACTCTGATAGGGTAGAAGTTTGCGACGTTTTAGCAGGAGAGTACGATTCTGAACATGAAGCAAGGTTTGCAACTCAGGCTTAGCCAACAACTGGCGATGACGCCACAGCTCCAACAGGCAATTCGTCTGTTGCAGTTGTCGACGCTGGAACTTCAGCAGGAGCTACAGCAGGCGCTGGAGAGTAATCCGCTGCTTGAGCAAATCGACACTCATGAAGAAATCGACACCCGCGAAACGCAAGACAGTGAAACGCTGGACACCGCCGACGCGCTCGAACAAAAAGAGATGCCGGAAGAGCTGCCGCTCGATGCCAGTTGGGACACCATTTACACCGCTGGTACACCATCCGGCACCAGCGGTGACTACATTGACGATGAGCTGCCGGTCTATCAGGGCGAAACGACGCAGACCTTGCAGGATTACCTGATGTGGCAGGTCGAGCTGACACCGTTTTCCGACACTGACCGCGCTATTGCTACCTCTATCGTCGATGCCGTTGATGACACCGGTTATCTGACTGTCCCGCTGGAAGATATTCTCGAAAGTATGGGCGATGAAGAGATCGACATCGACGAGGTTGAAGCCGTCCTTAAGCGGATCCAACGGTTTGATCCGGTCGGTGTAGCGGCAAAAGATCTGCGTGACTGCCTGCTAATCCAACTCTCCCAATTCGATAAAACCACGCCGTGGCTGGAAGAGGCCAGACTGATCATTAGCGATCATCTCGATCTGTTAGCCAATCACGACTTCCGCACTTTAATGCGCGTCACGCGTCTGAAAGAAGATGTGCTGAAAGAAGCCGTCAATCTGATCCAGTCGCTCGATCCGCGCCCCGGGCAGTCGATCCAGACTGGCGAACCTGAGTATGTCATTCCAGATGTGCTGGTGCGTAAGCATAACGGTCACTGGACGGTAGAACTCAACAGTGACAGCATTCCGCGTCTGCAAATCAACCAGCACTACGCCTCGATGTGCAATAACGCGCGCAACGATGGTGACAGCCAGTTTATCCGCAGCAATCTGCAGGATGCCAAATGGTTGATCAAGAGTCTGGAAAGCCGTAACGATACGCTACTGCGCGTGAGTCGCTGTATCGTTGAACAGCAGCAAGCCTTCTTTGAGCAAGGTGAAGAATATATGAAACCGATGGTACTGGCCGATATCGCCCAGGCTGTCGAAATGCATGAATCGACGATATCTCGCGTGACCACGCAAAAATACCTGCATAGTCCACGAGGCATTTTTGAACTGAAGTATTTCTTTTCCAGTCACGTCAATACCGAGGGCGGCGGCGAAGCTTCCTCCACGGCGATTCGTGCGCTGGTGAAGAAATTAATCGCGGCGGAAAACCCAGCGAAACCGTTGAGCGACAGCAAGTTAACCTCTTTGCTGTCGGAACAAGGTATCATGGTGGCACGCCGCACTGTTGCGAAGTACCGAGAGTCTTTATCCATTCCGCCGTCAAACCAGCGTAAACAGCTCGTTTGACCCAACCGATAAGGAAGACACTATGCAGCTCAACATTACCGGAAATAACGTCGAGATCACCGAGGCACTGCGCGAATTTGTTACAGCCAAATTTGCCAAACTTGAGCAATATTTTGACCGAATCAACCAGGTCTATGTTGTTCTGAAAGTGGAGAAAGTCACCCACACCTCAGATGCAACACTGCATGTAAACGGTGGTGAAATTCATGCCAGCGCGGAAGGTCAGGACATGTACGCTGCCATTGATGGCTTAATTGATAAGCTGGCACGCCAGTTGACCAAACATAAAGATAAACTGAAACAACACTAATTGTCCGGGCAATTAGCATGTGCATGGCGGCCTGTTGTGCGGCACAACGGGCCATTTGTACGGTTAATGCTCCGAGCCTGTTCCACTGTTTGAGTGGGCAGGTTCTTAGGTGAAATTATGACAAATAATGATACAACTCTACAGCTTAGCAGTGTTCTTAACAGGGAATGTACGCGAAGCCGCGTCCACTGTCAGAGCAAAAAACGCGCCCTGGAAATCATCAGCGAGCTGGCGGCGAAACAACTTAGCCTGCCGCCTCAGGTGGTTTTTGAAGCTATCCTGACGCGGGAAAAAATGGGCAGTACCGGTATCGGCAATGGTATTGCAATTCCGCATGGCAAACTGGAAGAAGATACTCTGCGTGCCGTTGGCGTTTTCGTTCAGCTCGAAACGCCTATAGCTTTCGATGCCATCGACAACCAACCGGTGGACTTACTTTTTGCCCTGCTGGTGCCGGCAGACCAAACTAAAACGCACCTGCATACTCTGTCGCTGGTGGCGAAACGTCTGGCGGACAAAACCATCTGCCGCCGTTTACGCGCAGCCCAGAGCGATGAAGAGCTGTATCAAATCATTACGGATACCGAAGGTACTCCGGATGAAGCGTAGTTATTCGGTAATGTCTCTTTTAGACGTTGTGAGGAGAAACAGTACATGGTACTGATGATCGTCAGCGGACGTTCAGGTTCAGGTAAATCTGTCGCCCTGCGTGCGCTGGAAGATATGGGTTTTTACTGCGTGGATAACCTTCCCGTAGTGTTGTTACCCGATCTGGCTCGAACCCTGGCCGATCGCGAGATTTCTGCCGCCGTCAGCATTGATGTTCGTAATATGCCGGAGTCACCAGAAATATTCGAACAGGCGATGAGTAACCTGCCTGACGCTTTCTCACCGCAACTACTGTTCCTGGATGCCGACCGTAATACCTTAATTCGTCGTTACAGTGACACGCGCCGACTGCATCCGCTTTCCAGCAAAAACCTGTCGCTGGAAAGTGCTATCGACAAAGAAAGCGATTTGCTGGAGCCTCTGCGTTCGCGAGCGGATCTGATTGTCGATACCTCAGAAATGTCCGTTCACGAGCTGGCTGAAATGCTGCGTACCCGTCTGCTGGGTAAACGTGAACGCGAACTGACAATGGTCTTTGAGTCTTTCGGCTTCAAACACGGTATCCCTATCGATGCAGATTACGTCTTTGACGTGCGCTTCTTGCCGAACCCGCACTGGGATCCGAAACTGCGTCCAATGACAGGTCTTGATAAGCCCGTCGCCGCGTTCCTCGACCGCCACACAGAAGTACACAATTTTATCTACCAGACGCGAAGCTATCTTGAGCTATGGTTACCTATGCTGGAAACCAACAACCGTAGCTACCTGACGGTCGCCATTGGTTGTACCGGCGGGAAGCACCGTTCGGTGTATATTGCAGAGCAACTGGCAGACTACTTCCGCTCGCGCGGTAAAAACGTCCAGTCACGCCATCGTACGCTGGAAAAACGTAAACCATGACCGTCAAGCAAACTGTTGAAATCACAAACAAGCTGGGCATGCATGCCCGGCCTGCAATGAAGCTGTTTGAATTAATGCAGGGTTTTGACGCTGAAGTGCTGTTACGTAATGACGAAGGCACCGAGGCCGAAGCCAACAGCGTTATTGCGCTGCTGATGTTAGATTCTGCCAAAGGACGGCAGATTGAAGTTGAAGCGACCGGCCCACAGGAAGAGGAAGCACTGGCAGCCGTTATCGCCCTCTTTAACTCTGGTTTTGATGAAGATTAATCTTCATCACTTTGACATACAACTCCCTTCAAACTCCCCCCGACAATAAGAAAATCACGTACTGAAATCGTTCTCAATCAACGTCATTTGTACATTTTGTGCGCTTTTCACTTTCAGAAGAACCTTAAGAAAACCTTAAGAGGCATTGTTTAGGTTTTGTTTAAGTTAATCGACCATACTGGAGATCGTCAGAAAATATTTCCAGGAGATGGCATGATTCGCTTATCTGAACAAAATCCCCTGGGCACCGGAAGACATCGGAAATGTTATGCGCATCCGGAAGATGCCCAACGCTGTATCAAGATTGTCTACCATCGTGGCGATGGTGGCGATAAAGAGATCCGCCGTGAGTTAAAGTACTACGCGCATCTTGGTCGCCGGTTAAAAGACTGGAGTGGAATACCGCGCTATCACGGTACCGTTGAGACGGATTGCGGAACCGGTTATGTCTACGATGTGATTGCAGATTTTGACGGCAAACCCTCCATTACGCTGACCGAATTTGCTGAGCAATGCCGTTACGAAGAAGACATTGCACAACTGCGCCAGCTACTGAAACAGCTGAAGCGTTATTTGCAGGATAACCGTATCGTGACGATGTCGCTGAAGCCGCAGAATATCCTCTGTCACCGCATCAGTGAGTCAGAGGTTATCCCGGTCGTCTGCGACAACATTGGTGAAAGCACATTGATTCCACTGGCGACCTGGTCGAAGTGGTGTTGTCTGCGTAAGCAAGAGCGGTTATGGAAACGATTTATCGCCCAACCGGCGCTGGCTATTGCCCTGCAGAAAGATCTGCAACCTCGTGAGAGCAAAACGCTGGCCCTCACTTCGCGCGAAGCTTAATCCAGCTGGTGTTGTTGCATAAACGGCTCACCGCCTAACTGATACATCTGCCGTAAAATCCACGCCTGACGGCTACGCACGTAGCCCGATGGCGAGGAGACTTTGAAACGAAGTGGATTAGGTAATACAGCTGCCAGTAAGGCAGCTTCCGATCGGGTAAGTTTGCTCGCGGGTTTGTGGAAATAACGTTGTGCCGCAGCTTCGACGCCAAACACACCGTCGCCAAATTCGGCGATATTCAGGTAAACCGTCAGGATACGCTTTTTGCTCCAGACTGTTTCTATCCCCAGCGTTAATCCGGCTTCCAGCCCTTTTCGAACCCAGCTACGCCCATCCCATAAAAAGAGATTTTTGGCCGTCTGCTGAGAAATCGTTGAAGCACCGCGAATACGGTTTTCATTGCGCTCGTTGTGCGCCAGGGCTTTCTCAATGGAAGCGACATCAAAGCCCCAGTGCTCAGGAAATTTCTGATCTTCTGCGGCAATCACCGCCAGTCCCATCCACGGCGAGATTTGATCCATACTGACCCAGTCAGAATGTGCCACGTAACGAAAATTGCCATGCAGCCAGGCGCTGACCTGTCGCTCGACCATTACCGCTGAGAAAGGAACAGGCGCAACGCTAAACAACGCGATGCCCCCGCCCCAGAAAACGGCGAGGACAACCATTAACCGCAGAAGAAAACGGCGAACGAAACTAAACACCGTTAAGCGGCTTTTACTCATTCAGCCAGAACCAGCACGCGGGAAACCAGCTTATCAATGCCGCTCGCCGCTTCTGCAATGTTCTGCGCCAGCATATATGCCGGGGTGGTGACAATCTTATTGTCTTCATCAACCACGATATCATCGACAGGACACGGCACATGCTCTGCGCCCATCTCTTCCAGCACTTCTGCGGTATCGATATCAGTACCGATGGTCAAACGCAGCGGGAAATCGAAAATTTTCGGCAGCATCGCCGGGGCAATACACATAAAACCAAGCGGTTTTCCGGCCTGATGCATCGCTTGTGCCAGCGCCTTTAATTCACGGTCAACGGTGCATTCGCGACCAAGACTGGCAAAATTGCTTAAATTCTTTGCCGCGCCAAACCCCCCCGGCACAATCAACGCATCCAGTTCAGCGGCATCGGCCTGGGCCAGAGGACGGATTTCACCGCGCGTTATTCGTGCCGCTTCAATCAGCACATTGCGCGTTTCCGTCATCGCTTCGCCAGTTAAATGGTTGATAACATCAACCTGCTGCTTATCCGGTGCAAAGCAGACCGCCTGCGCACCGCTGCGTGAAATAGCTAACAACGTCAACACCGCTTCATGAATTTCAGAACCGTCATAGACACCGCATCCGCTCAGAATTACGCCAATTTTCTTCATTGTGATCATCCTTTCGCAATTGACTGAAACACATTAATTTTTTTAATAAAAATGGTACGCATCACACATTTAACTGATTCATGTAACAAATCATTTAAGTTTTGCTATCTTAACTGCGTGCGGCCTGAAAAACAGTGCTGTGCCCTTGTAACTCATCATAATAATTTACGGCGCAGCCAAGATTTCCCTGGTGTTGGCGCAGTATTCGCGCACCCCGGTCTAGCCGGGGTCATTTTTTAGTGGCTTTTGCCACCCACGCTTTCAGCACTTCTACGTCGTGACGCCACTCTTCTTTCATCTCTTCAATCCATTCACCAACGTTATCTTCCCAGGCAGGAAGGTCAGGAGACTGAATTTGCTGACCCAGCTGTTGCAGATGGCGTAACCCCACTGACCCCGCCGCACCTTTAATTTTATGTCCTTCCTCAACAATGCCTTTTTTATCCTGCGCCGTCAGATTCGACTCCAGCACGCTGACATAGCCCGGCATCATCTTCTCAAACACCGCTAACCCGTCGGTGATCAGCTTCGGTCCTACAAGTTCGAGATACTGTTCCAGCATGGGAATATCGAGCAATGCTTCTGATTTACTGTTCTCTTCTGTCGTCACCGTACTCTCCTCATCATCCTGGGTATCCCAGAATTTCTTGATCATCGCGGTTAGCGCCGGAACAGAAAGCGGCTTACTCAGCACATCATCCATTCCAGCATTGAGGTACTCTTGCTTGTCTTTCAGCACGTTAGCGGTTAAAGCCACCAGCGGCGGTAAATCCTCGCGCGGATAACGCTTCGTCAGTTCACGAGAGATATCCAGCCCGGTCATATCTGGCAACTGAATATCCAGCAACACCAGGTCGTATTCGCCCGGTTTAAACATCTCCAGCGCCGCCTTGCCGGTCATGGCGACATCAACGCTGTTACCTAATTTTTCCAGCACAGAACGCGCGACAATCACGTTCAGTTCAATGTCTTCCACCAGTAGCACATTCAGCGCCGGTAAAGGCATATCGTCTTCATCAAACGCATCATCGACCTCTTCTGCCACCGACGGTGCGTGGATCGTCAACGTAAAGGTTGAACCTTTGCCCTGTTCGCTGGTAACCGTAATATCGCCGCCCATATTTTTCGCCAGACGACGAGAAACGGCCAGACCAATACCGGTGCCGGTGGCAGGTTTACCGCCATGACTGTCTTTCACCTGGTAATACATGGCGAAGATTTTATCCAGCTCATCCTGCGGAATGCCGATACCAGAATCTTCCACTTCAAAATGCAGCATATCGCCTTCATCGTAGCGCACGCGCACGGTAACCTGGCCTTGCTGGGTGAATTTGACGGCGTTACTGATGAGGTTCCACAGGATCTGCCGTAAACGCGTCCCGTCGGTAATGACCTGATGCGGTAATGGCAGCGTAGGCTCCAGGTTAAAGCGCAATCCTTTTTGTTGCGCCTGCAAGGCGGAGAGATTTTCCAGATCGGCAAGGAAGCTGGTGAAATCAACCGGCTGATTATCAAGCTGGACCTTGCGCCGTTCCATCTTATCCATGTCGATAATATCGTTGAAGATATTCCCCAGCGTGACGGCCGAAACATGGATAGTTTTGAGATATTTTTCCTGCTCGGCGGTGAGTTCGGTATCCAGTAGGATGCGGCTCAGGCCGACGATACCGTTCAGCGGTGTACGCAATTCGTGACTGATGGTGGAAATAAACGTCGTTTTGTCGCGGCTGGCGCGTTCAAGCGCATCCTGATACCGCTTACGCTCGGTAATGTCGCGACCAAAGCCCATCAAACCGTGACGTTTACCCACGCGGTCGTAGTACGGCACTTTACGAATTTCAAAGCAGGCTTTGCGTCCGTCGGGATAATCCAGCCACTGCTCATAGGTCAGTGACACATTATGACGGAACACTTTTTCATCGGTTTCAATGACTTTCGCAGCGGCTTCCGGTGAGTAAACATCAGCAGGTTTCAGATGAACCAGTTGTTTTTCGCTTTTTCCGGTCAGCAGCTCCATCGCGCGGTTACAGCCGGAAAACTCTTTATCTTCGTTACGATAAAAAACCAGGTCGGGTGAAGCATCAAGGAAGGAACGTAAGAATGAGGATTGCTGCTCGAGCTGAATTTGTGTCTCTTCGCGCTCTTTGATTTCAATTTTCAGTTGGCCGAAGGTTTCCTGCAGTTCTGCTTCCGCTTTTTCACGAACGGCAATTTCCTGATTTAGCTGGGCAATATTATCTTTTAACTGAACGTTGAGGCTCAAATCGCGCTCGCGCATCTCCTCCAGTTTTTGCACCAGCCGTGACAGACGTTGTCGTGACTCCTCCAGTTGCTCGACGACCACCGATAGAAAGTAGACCGCCCACGGCGTAATCAGCAAACCAAAGAAGATAGAACGAATAACATCAATGCTTTCGACCTGACCATGCAGCACCATGGTTACCGCCATTTGTACCACAATGGCAAGAACGACGAGGGCCAGCGCCAGCAACATTGAGAAGCGCACCAGACCTAACTTCATCATCAGGTCAACATAATACTGCGCCAGCAGACGAATTTGCTTCATTAGGGAATTCCTTCACGACAACCTGCCCCAATAATACCCAATTCTGACAGTTACGTTATAAATTGTGTGAGAAATGCGGAATTCCCCTCAATGACCTACTCCGTAGGAGGTAGCCACGGACGTCCCAGCGCCGATCCCTGTACGCCATGTTCATTCAGATAGCGATCCAGCTCGACCATTCCCGTCCATCGATTTTCGCACCACAGCGGAGCAAGCAGCGTCGGGCGACGGGCGCTGGCGGAAATGCGGTGGTAGATCACTTCCGGTGGCGTATGGCGAATCATTTCTCCGGCAGTGAGTGTGTAATCCTCCAGTTCAATACCGTTCAAACGCCCCGCTTCCCAGGCTTTCGCCATAATGCTGCCTTTCACAATATGCAGCGGATGCAGCTTTATGCCGTCCACGCCGGTTTCAACCACGCGCTCCAGCGTTTGCAAACATTCAGCCTGCCCTTCGCCAGGCAGGCCGACAATTAAGTGGGAACACACCTTCAGCCCGCGCTGACGTGCCAGCTGGGTTGTACGCTGATAACAGGCAAAATCATGGCCGCGGTTGATGCGATGCAGTGTTTTGTCGTGGGCGGTTTGTAGCCCCAGCTCCAGCCACACTTCGTAACCCTGGTCCTTATATTCGCAAAGCAGATCCAGCACCGCATCCGGCACGCAGTCCGGGCGGGTACCAACACACAAACCGACAATATTGGCCTGGCTCACCGCCTGCTGATACATAGAACGCAGCACCTGAACTTCCGCAAAGGTGCTGGTATACGCCTGAAAGTAGGCCAGATAGCGTTTAGCGCGGTTAACTAAATTCGCCTGGTGCGCCAGTTGCTCGGCAATGGAACGATGTTGCTGCGCTTCATCAGCAAACGAGGCAACATTACAGAATGTGCAGCCGCCACGCCCGATGGTACCGTCACGGTTAGGGCAGCTAAAACCGCCATGCAGCGTCAGCTTATGCACCTTTTGCCCATAACGACGGGTGAGATCACCACCAAACATATTGACTAATTTCTGTAACTGCATAATCTGATAGACCGCGCCTTGAAAAGAGGCCAAAGCCTGCCATTTTTAGCTCATTTCGGCGATGACCTGGATCAATCGTCCCGGCCTGCCTTTACCAACTGCATAATCAATCAAAATTACCGAAATTTCATGCATAATCACATAAATCACTTTTGCTTATCTTGTGTCAGATTTTTTTATCTCCTTATGGATTTTAGGCAAAAACAGTAGCATGAAACGCCATTACCAATTAAGGCAGTATAAAATGCTGGTTTTCTCGTCAGTTCAAGGCAGGATAAGGGTTAACACGCCTTTATGACAGTCAGGAATTGGCTGTTTCTCTAACGACGCTCCTTTTAGCCTTAATTAGAAAATCTATTTTAATTTCAGTCAATTAATAAAGAATTTTGCGCTAAAGCACATTTCTGTACCAATAAGCTTGCCATTTGACCTGTATCAGCTTTCCCGATAAGTTGGAAATCCGCTGGAAGCTTTCTGGATGAGCAGCCTGCTCATCATATTTATGCAGTAATTGAGATCCCCTCTTCACCGTATTAACCGATGCGAAAAGGACAACAAGGGGGCGAATGCGAGGCGCGCGTATGACACGCAAACCCCGTCGCCACGCTCTTTCTGTGCCCGTGCGCAGCGGTTCGGAAGTGGGGTTCCCGCAGAGCCTGGGGGAGGTTCACGATATGTTGTACGATAAATCCCTTGAGAGGGATAACTGTGGTTTCGGCCTGATCGCCCACATAGAAGGCGAACCTAGCCACAAGGTAGTGCGTACTGCAATACACGCACTGGCCCGCATGCAGCACCGTGGCGCGATTCTCGCCGATGGTAAAACCGGTGACGGTTGCGGCTTGCTGTTACAAAAACCGGATCGCTTTTTTCGCATCGTTGCGCAGGAGCGCGGCTGGCGTTTAGCGAAAAACTACGCCGTCGGGATGCTATTCCTGAATAAAGATCCTGAACTCGCCGCTGCCGCACGCCGCATCGTTGAAGAAGAACTGCAACGCGAAACCTTGTCGATTGTGGGCTGGCGTGATGTCCCCACTAACGAAGGCGTGCTGGGTGAAATCGCCCTCTCCTCTCTGCCACGCATTGAGCAAATTTTTGTGAACGCCCCGGCAGGCTGGCGTCCACGCGATATGGAGCGCCGTCTGTTTATCGCCCGCCGCCGCATTGAAAAGCGTCTCGAAGCCGACAAAGACTTCTACGTCTGTAGCCTGTCGAATCTGGTGAACATCTATAAAGGTCTGTGTATGCCGGCGGATCTGCCGCGCTTTTATCTGGATCTTGCGGACCTGCGTCTGGAATCGGCCATTTGCCTGTTCCACCAGCGCTTCTCCACTAACACCGTACCGCGCTGGCCGCTGGCGCAGCCGTTCCGCTATCTGGCGCATAACGGTGAAATCAACACCATTACCGGTAACCGTCAGTGGGCGCGTGCGCGTACCTATAAATTCCAGACGCCGCTTATCCCTGACCTGCACGACGCCGCACCGTTCGTCAACGAAACCGGCTCTGACTCCAGTTCGATGGATAACATGCTGGAACTGCTGCTGGCAGGCGGGATGGATATCATCCGCGCTATGCGTCTGTTAGTGCCGCCCGCCTGGCAGAACAACCCGGATATGGACCCGGAACTGCGTGCCTTCTTTGACTTTAACTCCATGCATATGGAGCCGTGGGATGGCCCGGCGGGCATCGTGATGTCTGACGGTCGTTTTGCCGCCTGTAACCTCGACCGTAACGGTCTGCGTCCGGCGCGCTACGTCATCACCAAAGATAAGCTCATCACCTGCGCCTCTGAAGTCGGTATCTGGGATTACCAGCCTGACGAAGTGGTCGAAAAAGGCCGCGTCGGGCCAGGCGAACTGATGGTAATCGACACTCGCAGTGGGCGTATTCTGCACTCGGCAGAAACCGATGACGATCTGAAAAGCCGCCACCCTTATAAAGAGTGGATGGAGAAAAACGTCCGCCGACTGGTACCGTTTGAAGATCTGCCCGATGAAGAAGTGGGTAGTCGCGAACTGGACGACGACACGCTTGCCAGCTACCAGAAACAGTTTAACTACAGCGCGGAAGAGCTGGACTCCGTAATTCGCGTACTGGGCGAAAACGGTCAGGAAGCGGTCGGTTCGATGGGCGATGATACCCCATTCGCCGTGCTCTCCAGTCAGCCGCGCATTATTTACGACTACTTCCGCCAGCAGTTTGCCCAGGTGACTAACCCGCCAATCGACCCGCTGCGTGAAGCGCATGTTATGTCGCTCGCCACCAGTATCGGTCGTGAAATGAACGTCTTTTGCGAAGCAGAGGGCCAGGCGCACCGTTTAAGCTTTAAATCGCCGATTCTGCTCTACTCCGATTTCAAACAGCTCACGACGATGAAAGAGGAGCACTACCGCGCAGATACGCTGGATATCACCTTTGACGTCACCAAAACCACGCTCGAAGCGACGGTCAAAGAGCTGTGCGACAAAGCCGAAAAAATGGTACGTAGCGGCACCGTGCTGCTGGTGCTCTCCGACCGGAATATCGCTAAAGATCGCCTGCCGGTTCCGGCTCCAATGGCGGTTGGCGCGATCCAGACCCGTCTGGTCGATCAAAGCCTGCGTTGCGATGCCAACATCATCGTCGAAACCGCCAGCGCCCGCGATCCGCACCACTTCGCCGTGTTGCTGGGTTTCGGCGCGACGGCTATTTATCCGTACCTTGCCTATGAAACGCTGGGCCGCCTGGTAGACACCCACGCGATTGCCAAAGATTATCGTACCGTGATGCTCAACTACCGTAACGGCATCAACAAAGGCTTGTACAAAATCATGTCCAAAATGGGCATCTCCACCATCGCCTCTTACCGCTGCTCGAAACTGTTTGAAGCGGTCGGTTTGCACGATGATGTAGTGGGCCTGTGCTTCCAGGGGGCGGTCAGCCGCATTGGGGGGGCGAGCTTTGAAGACTTCCAGCAGGATCTGCTGAATCTCTCGAAACGTGCCTGGCTGGCGCGCAAGCCCATCAGCCAGGGCGGCCTGCTGAAATACGTCCACGGCGGCGAATACCACGCCTACAACCCGGACGTGGTGCGCACGCTGCAACAGGCGGTACAGAGCGGCGAGTATAGCGACTATCAGGAATACGCGAAGCTGGTTAATGAGCGTCCGGCAACCACGCTGCGCGATCTGCTGGCAATTACGCCGGGTGAAAACGCGGTCAACATTGCCGATGTTGAACCAGCAAGCGAACTGTTTAAACGCTTCGATACCGCGGCGATGTCTATCGGCGCGTTAAGCCCGGAAGCTCACGAGGCGCTAGCGGAAGCGATGAACAGCATCGGCGGTAACTCGAACTCCGGTGAAGGCGGTGAAGATCCGGCGCGCTACGGCACCAACAAAGTGTCGCGCATCAAGCAGGTGGCGTCCGGTCGCTTTGGGGTTACTCCGGCGTATCTGGTCAATGCCGACGTCATTCAGATTAAAGTCGCCCAGGGCGCGAAGCCGGGCGAAGGCGGTCAGTTGCCGGGCGACAAAGTCACTCCTTACATTGCCAAACTGCGCTATTCGGTGCCGGGCGTGACGCTGATCTCCCCGCCGCCGCACCACGATATCTACTCTATCGAAGACTTAGCGCAGCTCATTTTCGACCTCAAGCAGGTTAACCCGAAAGCGATGATCTCCGTGAAGCTGGTTTCCGAACCGGGCGTTGGTACCATCGCCACCGGTGTGGCGAAAGCTTATGCCGATTTAATCACCATCGCAGGCTATGACGGCGGCACCGGCGCAAGCCCGCTGTCGTCAGTGAAATACGCAGGTTGCCCGTGGGAGCTGGGGCTTGTTGAAACCCAGCAGGCGCTGGTTGCCAATGGTCTGCGTCATAAGATCCGTTTGCAGGTCGATGGCGGCCTGAAAACGGGTGTCGATATCATCAAAGCGGCGATTCTCGGCGCGGAAAGCTTCGGCTTCGGCACTGGCCCAATGGTGGCGCTCGGTTGTAAATATCTGCGTATTTGCCACCTGAACAACTGCGCCACGGGTGTAGCAACTCAGGATGACAAACTGCGTAAGAATCACTATCACGGCCTGCCATTCAAGGTGACGAATTACTTTGAGTTTATCGCCCGTGAAACACGCGAGCTGATGGCACAGCTTGGCGTAACACGTCTGGTGGATCTGATTGGTCGCACCGACCTGCTGAAAGAGCTGGACGGGTTCACCGCCAAACAGCAGAAACTGGCGCTGTCAAAGCTGCTGGAGACCGCCGAACCGCATCCAGGTAAGGCACTCTACTGCACCGAAAACAACCCGCCGTTTGATAACGGCCTGCTGAACGCGCAGTTGCTGCAACAGGCGAAACCGTTTGTCGATGAGCGCCAGAGCAAAACCTTCTGGTTCGATATCCGCAACACCGACCGCTCTGTCGGCGCGTCGCTTTCAGGCTATATCGCCCAGACGCATGGCGATCAGGGGCTGGCAGCCGATCCGATTAAAGCGTACTTCAACGGCACTGCAGGCCAGAGCTTCGGCGTGTGGAACGCGGGCGGCGTGGAACTGTACCTGACCGGTGATGCCAACGACTATGTCGGTAAAGGCATGGCGGGCGGCTTAATCGCCATTCGTCCTCCGGTTGGTTCCGCCTTCCGCAGCCATGAAGCAAGTATTATCGGCAACACCTGCCTGTATGGCGCGACCGGTGGTCGTCTGTATGCCGCAGGCCGCGCGGGTGAACGTTTCGGCGTGCGTAACTCCGGTGCTATCACCGTGGTAGAAGGCATTGGCGACAACGGTTGTGAATATATGACGGGTGGTATCGTCTGCATTCTGGGTAAAACCGGCGTTAACTTCGGTGCGGGCATGACCGGCGGCTTCGCTTACGTTCTCGATGAAAGCGGCGATTTCCGCAAACGCGTTAACCCGGAACTGGTCGAGGTCTTAAGCGTTGACGATCTGGCGATCCATGAAGAGCATCTGCGTGGTCTTATCACCGAGCATGTTCAGCATACCGGTTCTCAGCGTGGTGAAGAGATTCTGGCGAACTGGTCAACCTTCGCCACTAAATTTGCGCTGGTTAAACCGAAGTCCAGTGATGTCAAAGCACTGCTGGGTCATCGTAGTCGTAGCGCAGCAGAGTTGCGCGTGCAGGCGCAGTAAGGGGTAGCAACAATGAGTCAGAATGTTTATCAATTTATCGACCTGCAGCGCGTTGATCCGCCAAAGAAACCGCTGAAGATCCGCAAAATTGAGTTTGTTGAAATTTACGAGCCGTTTTCCGAAGGCCAGGCCAAAGCGCAGGCTGACCGCTGCCTGTCGTGCGGCAACCCATACTGCGAGTGGAAATGCCCGGTACACAACTACATCCCGAACTGGCTGAAGCTCGCCAACGAGGGGCGTATTTTTGAAGCGGCAGAACTGTCGCATCAGACCAACACTCTGCCGGAAGTATGCGGACGTGTCTGCCCGCAAGACCGTCTGTGCGAAGGTTCCTGCACCCTGAACGATGAGTTTGGCGCGGTGACCATCGGCAACATTGAGCGTTATATCAATGATAAAGCGTTCGAAATGGGCTGGCGTCCGGATATGTCCGGCGTGAAACAGACCGGTAAAAAAGTGGCGATTATCGGCGCAGGTCCGGCAGGTCTGGCGTGTGCAGATGTCCTGACGCGCAACGGCGTACAAGCGGTCGTCTTCGACCGTCACCCGGAAATTGGCGGCTTGCTGACCTTCGGTATTCCGGCTTTCAAACTGGAAAAAGAGGTAATGACGCGCCGCCGTGAAATCTTCACCGGCATGGGTATTGAATTCAAACTCAATACCGAAGTGGGCCGCGACGTACAGCTGGACGATCTGCTGAGTGATTACGATGCCGTGTTCCTTGGCGTCGGGACTTATCAGTCAATGCGCGGCGGGCTGGAAAACGAAGACGCCGATGGCGTGTACGCAGCGCTGCCGTTCCTTATCGCCAACACCAAACAGTTAATGGGCTTTGGCGAAACTCGTGAAGAACCGTTCGTCAGCATGGAAGGCAAACGCGTGGTAGTACTTGGCGGTGGCGATACCGCGATGGACTGCGTGCGCACGTCTGTACGCCAGGGGGCAAAGCACGTTACCTGTGCCTATCGTCGTGATGAAGAGAACATGCCGGGTTCCCGCCGCGAAGTGAAAAACGCGCGGGAAGAAGGTGTAGAGTTCAAATTCAATGTCCAGCCACTGGGAATTGAAGTGAACGGTAACGGCAAAGTCAGCGGCGTAAAAATGGTGCGTACCGAAATGGGCGAACCGGACGCCAAAGGCCGTCGCCGCGCGGAGATCGTGGCAGGTTCCGAACATATCGTTCCGGCAGATGCGGTGATTATGGCGTTTGGTTTCCGTCCACACAGCATGGAATGGCTGGCAAAACACAGCGTCGAGCTGGATTCGCAAGGCCGCATCATCGCTCCGGAAGGCAACGACAACGCTTTCCAGACCAGCAACCCGAAAATCTTTGCTGGCGGCGATATCGTCCGTGGTTCCGATCTGGTGGTGACCGCTATTGCCGAAGGTCGTAAGGCGGCAGACGGCATTATGAACTGGCTGGAAGTTTAAGCTCTGTCCCAGCGCCGCCTCCTCAGAAAAGAGTCGGCGCTGAAATTCTCCTTTCGTTCTGGAAAGCGCCTCGCATAATCTGAAGAAAACCAATGTAATACGCACATCTGGATTGTTACCGGCAGATGCCCGGCGTATAGCTGATTCCATTATTCAACGCAGCGCCATATAAAGGGACAGATAATGGAATCGCTCTCAGAGAGAACCTCAACAGGCTACCAGCAAATCCACGACGGTATTATTCACCTGGTCGATAGCGCCCGAACGGAAACGGTACGTAGCGTTAACGCGCTGATGACCGCGACATACTGGGAAATTGGCCGACGAATTGTCGAATTTGAACAAGGTGGCGAGGCCAGGGCTGCGTATGGTGCGCAGCTAATCAAGCGACTATCAAAGGATTTAAGTCTAAGGTATAAGCGTGGGTTCTCTGCAAAAAACTTACGCCAAATGAGGCTTTTTTACCTCTTTTTTCAACATGTTGAAATTCGCCAGACAGTGTCTGGCGAATTAACACCATTGGGAATTCCGCAGACACCATCTGCAGAATTCCCATCGGCAAAGATTTGGCAGACGCTGTCTGCCAAATCTTTCCCCCTGCCCTGGTCCACCTACGTCCGTTTACTTTCCGTTAAAAACGCTGACGCCCGCAGCTTTTATGAAAAAGAGACGCTCCGCTGTGGCTGGTCTGTTCGCCAGCTAGAACGGCAAATTGCGACCCAATTTTATGAGCGAACACTGCTGTCACATGACAAATCAGCCATGCTGCAACAACACGCTCCTGCCGAGACGCATATTCTTCCGCAACAGGCGATACGCGATCCCTTTGTGCTCGAATTTCTGGAATTGAAAGATGAATACTCAGAATCCGATTTTGAGGAGGCGCTGATCAACCACCTGATGGATTTCATGCTGGAACTTGGGGATGATTTTGCCTTTGTTGGTCGGCAGCGAAGGTTACGCATTGATGACAACTGGTTTCGTGTCGATCTGCTGTTTTTCCACCGCCGTTTACGCTGCCTGCTAATCGTCGATCTAAAAGTGGGCAAATTCAGCTATAGCGATGCCGGACAGATGAATATGTATCTCAACTACGCCAAAGAGCACTGGACGCTACCGGATGAAAATCCGCCCATCGGTCTGGTTCTCTGTGCAGAGAAAGGAGTCGGAGAAGCGCATTATGCACTGGCTGGTTTGCCTAACACCGTTCTGGCGAGTGAATATAAGATGCAACTACCTGATGAAAAACGACTCGCGGATGAACTCGTTCGGACACAGGCGGTGCTAGAAGAAGGCTATAGACTCCGTTAATTTCAGCGGTTTCGAATTCTGCAGACACTGTCTGCAGAATCTTTAAAACGAACTAAGTTTTAAGCCATTAAATCAGCCTTAACCTTCACCACAACCTTTTTAATCTCACCAGGTTCGCCGACAACGCATCCTGGTTTATGCGGTTCTCCCGGCATAAACACGGCGAACATTCCCGGTTTTAAGTTGATGGTTTGCTCGTTTTCAATGGCGCTGCAAAGCTGGTAATCATCTTCATGGTGGAACTCTTCACACTGGCGCGCAGTGCCTGCCGTGCCAAACAGAATCCGTTCCTCACCTTTTAATAACAGCTGGATATCAATGTATTGCTCGTGCAATTCCGCTTTTTTCTCGACGGGCGATTGAGTGTTAAACGTCATGACATTCATAAAAATATTGTCGCCCTGTAATTCGTAACGACCCGGCGCTTTTTCTTGCGGTCTGGCAGCTAATGCCAGCGTTAACGCGTCCTGTAACGCAGGATGTAACCCAGCAGACGGTAATGACTGTACTTCACCCATCATCATAATTTTTCTCCCTGGGCCAACAGCGCAGCCCCAAGTAAACCTGCATCATGGCGGTAGTGCGCCGCCAGTAAATCAACATGAAATGCCGCTGGCTCCTGCGCCAGATACGTTTCCACCAGCGCCAGATACCCTTCTGCCAGACCAACGCTGCCACCGACCACCACGCACTGACAATCAGTTGTGGCTTTAATATCAGCGATCAGCCTTGCCAGCACATGTGCGGAGCGGTGAATCAGCTGCTGCGCCTGCTCGTCGCCCTGTCCGGCGCGCATGAAAATAGTTTTCGCATCCGCGCCAGCCAACTCCCCCTGCGCTGCCGCTGCAATACCGCGACCAGAAGCAATCGCTTCCACGCAACCTGTGCGTCCACAGCCGCAGACTGGGCCGTGTGGATCGGCAAGCGTATGCCCGATGTGCCCCGCCAGACCGCCAGGGCCGGTAAGCAGTTTGCCGCCGCTCACTACACCGCCGCCGACGCCAGTGGAAACGGTGATAAACACCATCTCGGTTACATCGCCTTCCAGCGCCTGATACTCTGCCCATGCTGCGGCCTGCGCGTCGTTAATGGCAATGGTCGGCAAATTGGTAAGTTGTTCCAGCGTTTTGACTAACGGAAAGTGTAACAATCCACCAAGATTATGCGGATTCAGCGCCAGCAAGCTGCCGTCGCGAATAATCCCGGTTGAAGCGATGGCAACCCGCTGCGCATGAGCTTGCAACGGAGAGACTAATGCGGATAAGGCATCACGCAGTGCCTGCGGAGTCTGGCTGGCAGGCGTAGGAAGTTCTCGGCGATCGCGGATCTGCCCGTCAGCGCCAATCAGCGCGGCGGCAAGTTTAGTACCGCCGATATCAATCGCCAGCGTGGTCATAGCACCGCCTTTTTCATCGCTGTGTTGTACCACTGACAAATGTGTTCAAGACGCGTAATGGCAGAACCGACCGTCACCGCCCACGCGCCGTGGCGCATCGCATCAGCCGCCTGAGCAGGCGTGTTGTAACGCCCTTCGGCAATCACCCGACATCCGGCGTCGCTCAACCTTTTCACCAGCGTCAGATCCGGCTCTTCTGGCGTTTCAGGCGTGGTATAGCCAGAAAGCGTAGTGCCAATAATTTCGGCTCCCAGCTTTTGGCATGCCAGGCCGTCTTCCGGCGTTGAGCAGTCGGTCATCGCCAGTAAACCGTGATGGTGGATACGTGCCAGCAGCATTTCAACAGGCACCGGACGCGGGCGGTCGGTGCCGTCAATGGCGATAATGTCCGCGCCCGCCTGCGCCAGCGCATCGACATCTTCAATATAGGCCGTGATGCGTACCGGAGAATCCTCCAGATCGCGTTTCACAATTCCAATAATCGGCACGCTCACCACCGCACGCGTGGCTTGCAGATTTGCCACACCTTCGATGCGAATGGCAACCGCGCCCGCCTGCTCTGCCGCTAATGCCATGGCTGCGACGATTTCGGGTTTATCGAGCGGGCTGTCAGGAACCGGCTGGCAGGAGACAATCAGGCCACCGTTAGCAGCGATTTTTTGATCCAGTTGTGCAAGTAACGACATACATCTTCCCTTAGCGAAAGGCCCGGTACATAGACCGGGCAACAGGATTAACTTTTGGTTTTGACTAAATCGTTTTTGGCGCTGCCAAATGGCACGGCACCGCTAAATGGTTTGCCGTCGATAGCGTCATGAGTACGCAATGCTTCCGGGCGCAGCCAACGCTGAACGCGGGAAGGCATATCCAGACCAATCAGCAGGATCACCACAAATGTCAGACTGAACGAGAGCGATGCCAGCGCAGTACCCAGATCCAGACGTTGAGCGATCAACGCGCCGATGATTGGGGCCAGTGCGCCACCCAATGCGCCAACGTTATAGGTAAAGCCCAGGCCCGCTGCACGCTGGTCGGTATCGAAATAACCGCCAATCAGTTTCGGTAAGATCCCGGCGATCCCTTGTCCAAGCATTTGCTGGAAGAACAGTAACAGACCGAGCACCCAGACGTTTGCACCGCCAATCGCAAATACCGGAATAATCAGCAGCTGCGAGGCCAACAGACTACAAACGTACGCTTTGCGGGTTCCCAGCCAGTCACCGAGGAAGCCACCGACGCAGCACCCCACCGCCGCGCCAAAGCCACTAAAGAACAGCACATTGGCGACAGTATGCGGGTTATAAGCCAGATCGGTTTTCAGATACGTTGGCAGCAGCGCCTGAATCGGCCATGAGTAGAGGAAAGCAAACAACACGACCACCATCAGCATTACGCCAGTTGGCCAGCGTTTGCCCGTACTCTGCACCATAAAGCTGATAAAGATTGCGGCGCATAACAGCCCAAGAACAGCGACGATCGCGGCATTTTGCAGGTTACCGGCGAAGCAGAACCACAGCGCAGTAGCCGCCGCCAGTGTCATTACGATATTGGCAATGCGATGTTCACCACGGTAGAGAATATCCACCATTGTGCGTACTGGTGCTTTACCTGCGTGTTTCTCTTTCCAGTCTTCCGCTTCCGGGATGTTTTTACGCAGCCAGAGAGCAAAGATAATTGGCAAAATGCCGATAAAGAACAGCGCACGCCAGCCCCAGACCGGAACCACCAGGCTGTAGACCTGAGCGGCAACGACGGCCCCCACAGAGAAGCCTGAAATCAGAAAGCCACTGGCTTTGTTACGCAGATGTTTTGGCCAGCTTTCAATGACATAGGTGGCGCTGGAACCGTATTCACCCGCCATCCCCATGCCGATGACCAGACGAGCGATAAACATGGTGATGTAGCCTGGCGCAAAGCCGCAGGCCAGCGTCCCGGCCGAGAAGAGAACGATGCTGGTGACCATTGCCAGACGACGCCCGTAGCGGTCACCCATAGCGCCGAGCATCAGGCCGCCGAACCAGCGAGAGATAAAGGCTGCGGAGATCAGACTTGCCGCCTGCACCGTCGTCAGCCCGAATTCACCTTGTACTTCGGTGAGTACCAGGGCGATTAAAACGAAATCAAAACCGTCAAGCAGATATCCCAACCAGGCAGCGGAAAATGCCCGCCATTGTGCACGATTGAGATGGCGATACCACGGGATATTCTGGGTTGTAGTACTCATTGTGAGTCTCCCGCGGTGGGCGATGCCCACACGCTTTGGTATGAAAATTGTAGGGTACAGATGCGTTTATTTCCCCTCACCCGGTAGGGGCGAGCGAGGGGAAACAACTCACCCGCGCTCTTGCATCAACTGCTGGGCCAGCGCCTTCAGTTCTGGCAGATATTTTTCATCTACCGGACCAAACGGTTTGCGGCACAGCGGCACAGACACGACATCCATATAATGCAGAACAGTTTTCAGGCCGCGGAATACGCCCGTTTTGATCAGTAAATCAATGACTTTATTGCACTCAGTTTGCAGTTTCTGCGCGGTCTGGATATCGCCTTCTTTCAGCGCCTTCACGATCCCCTGATAGCGCCAGCCCATGATGTTGTAAGTACTGCCGATACCACCATCAGCGCCTGCCAGCAAGCCGGAAGCGAAGATTTCGTCGTAACCGTTATAGAGCACCAGATCAGGATGTTCACGACGGATCTGTTCCATCTGATAGAGATCGCCAGAAGTCTGTTTCAGCGCACCGACGCCAGGCAACGTAACAAGTGTGTTGATCTGATCCAGGGTCAGTTTTACCCCACTCAGGGCTGGAATGTTGTACACCACCATCGGCAACCCATCCGCTGAATCAATAATTGCCCGATAGTGATCGCAGTGTTCTTCAAAGCTGAAAGGATAGTAGAACGGCGTGACGGCGGAGACGGCATCGAAGCCATAACGTTTAGCCGATGCCGCAAGTTGTTGGCTTTCGACGGTGCTGACGCAACCGACGTGGGCGATGAGTTTAATCTTACCTTTCGCCTCTTCGGCGACGATTTCCAGTACCTGTTCACGCTCGGAAAGGCTTTGTACAAAGGCTTCGCCGGTCGAACCACCCACGTATAAACCGTCAATGCCCTGCTGAATATTGAACTGAACCAGGCGGCGCAGACTCGCTTTATCCAGTGCTTGTTGTTGATCAAAAGGAGTCAGGAGTGCAGCCATTACGCCACGTAAATTCGTTGCCATAAATACCTCTGAAGTGATACTTGTCTGATAAACGATATACCTTTATACCTGTTATACCAGATCAATTAAGCAACACCCCATACAGAAAGCTGATAATGCGATCTGCTTCACTAAAGTGGCATTATTTCTTTTTGTTGGTGGTCTGACCGAAGGCGTGCCAGGTAGCAGAGACGCTGTTGAGATGCGATTGCAACGCACGATCGGCTTCGTCAGGATCATGACGCCGGATCGCGTCAACGATCGCAATATGCTGTTGATAGCTAACGTTGTTATGCTCGTGCAGAGCCTGATCAGCCACGGTTGGACGTGCGGCGATCAGCCAGTCGAGCAGGGCAACGTGGATCGCCATGAAGATTGGGTTACCTGGGATCTCCGCCAGCACGCGGTGGAAATCAACGTCTGAGCGAATGAATGCCGCGTTGTTATCCAGCGACTGACTGTTGATTTCCAGTGCTTTTGCCAGCAAATCGATTTGCTCATCGGTGGCGTGTTCAGCCGCATAGCGCACCAGGCTGGATTCAAAGAACAGACGTAATTGTTCGAAATGGGCAATCCCACCAGGATGAGAAAGGAAATCTTTCGCCATGCCGGAAAGCTCACCGATGATGGTGTCCGCAGAAGGACGCGAGACGCGAGCGCGTTCGCCGTTGTTTATTTGCACCAGACCTTTGCGTTTTAACGCTGCCAGCGCTTCACGCACCGAAGGACGCCCGACGTTAAAGAACGCCATCAGTTCGCGTTCAGACGGTAATTGTTCACCTTCGCCAAATTCACGACGGCGGATCATCTGTTCCAGCTCTTCTTCCACCATTTCGGAGAGTTTTTTACGCGCCAGCGGGCGGCTACGCAAGTTGCGACCAATTGCAGGTGAAGAATCTTCGGTTTGCGAATCAAATGCGTTCATAAGGCCCATTCTGTAAGGTCAGTGTGATTAACATCATCAGTGACATCCTATCACAGGATTGAAAGTAGGGGAAAATGGCAGGGTTTTCTCTTTGTGCCTCATCATTACCATAATTAACGGAATAATTAACTATTGCGAAAAATTAATGTAACGCAGATAAAAACATCCCGATTGAATTATTTACAAGACTATTCACGAGCATTATGAATATTATGAATGTGTTCTTACAAAATAATCATAAGCGCATATTTTTTAATGAAAAATCACCTCACCTACAATTAAAAACACGACATCAGCACCATAAATAGACTTGCAAAAAATATAACATCATTGTTTTCAATCTGCCATTTATGGGATTGACCGTTTTCTTTTGACACGGAGTTCAACAATGTTCGGCATAATTATATCTGTCATCGTATTAATTACGATGGGCTATTTGATCCTGAAAAACTACAAACCTCAGGTGGTGCTGGCTGCCGCAGGTATCTTCCTGATGATGTGCGGTGTCTGGTTAGGGTTCGGTGGTGTACTCGATCCCACCAAAAGCAGCGGCTACTTGATCGTCGATATTTATAATGAAATCCTGCGCATGCTGTCCAACCGCATTGCCGGATTGGGGCTGTCGATTATGGCGGTGGGCGGTTATGCCCGCTACATGGAGCGCATAGGGGCCAGTCGCGCGATGGTGAGCTTGTTAAGCCGCCCGTTAAAACTCATTCGCTCGCCGTATATTATTCTGTCGGCAACTTACGTCATCGGCCAAATCATGGCGCAGTTTATTACCAGCGCCTCCGGTCTGGGTATGTTGCTGATGGTCACCTTATTTCCGACGCTGGTGAGTCTGGGAGTAAGTCGCCTCTCTGCGGTGGCGGTTATCGCAACCACGATGTCCATTGAGTGGGGGATTCTGGAAACGAACTCCATTTTTGCAGCCCAGGTCGCGGGAATGAAAATTGCCACTTACTTCTTCCACTACCAGCTTCCGGTCGCCTCTTGCGTCATTATCTCGGTGGCGATCTCCCACTTTTTCGTGCAACGCGCTTTTGACAAAAAAGATAAAAATATCAATCACGAACAGGCAGAGCAAAAAACTCTCGATAATGTCCCGCCGCTCTATTACGCCATTTTACCTGTGATGCCGTTAATCCTGATGCTCGGCTCGCTATTCCTTGCCCACATCGGGCTGATGCAGTCAGAACTGCATCTGGTGGTGGTGATGTTACTGAGTTTGACGGTGACGATGTTTGTTGAGTTCTTCCGCAAGCATAAATTACGCGAAACAATGGACGATGTGCAGGCGTTTTTTGACGGCATGGGTACGCAGTTTGCCAACGTGGTAACGCTGGTGGTCGCGGGTGAAATATTTGCGAAAGGCTTAACGACGATTGGCACTGTCGATGCGGTTATCAGGGGTGCGGAGCATTCTGGTCTGGGCGGTATTGGCGTGATGATTATTATGGCGCTGGTCATTGCCATTTGTGCCATTGTGATGGGCTCTGGCAATGCGCCGTTTATGTCATTTGCCAGTCTTATTCCGAATATCGCAGCCGGACTACATGTACCAGCGGTTGTAATGATTATGCCGATGCATTTTGCCACGACGCTAGCGCGCGCGGTTTCGCCGATTACTGCGGTGGTAGTCGTTACGTCAGGAATTGCAGGCGTTTCGCCTTTTGCGGTGGTGAAGCGGACAGCGATCCCCATGGCAGTCGGTTTCGTGGTGAATATGATTGCCACAATCACGCTATTTTATTAAGCCATTAAAAGACAAAACAGGCCACCAGGGCCTGTTTTGTATTACTTAACAACGCGTAATGCCGGTCGACCACCGCGTGGTGGCTGCGGAGGTTCATCGTCAGGATGAGTGTCATCATCGTGATCTGGCTTGTCGCCATCAATAACCGACATAACGGTTTCGTTGTCTGCCGATGCCTCTTCATCATTCATGATGCTGGCATCTTCATCGTAGGCAGCTTCAGGTTCAAACATCGTGCCAGCGCCATTTTCACGGGCGTAGATAGCCAGCACGGCAGCCAGCGGCACAGAAACCTGACGCGGAATGCCACCAAAGCGCGCGTTAAAGCGCACCTCATCATTCGCCAGTTCCAGATTGCCGACAGCACGCGGCGCAATGTTGAGTACGATTTGCCCGTCACGCGCATATTCCATAGGAACCTGCACGCCAGGGAGCGTCACATCCACCACCAGGTGCGGCGTGAGCTGGTTATCCAGCAACCACTCATAGAATGCACGCAGCAGATAGGGACGACGTGGTGTTAGCTGTGACAAATCCATACAGATTAACTCCGGCCCAGACGCATTTCACGTTCTGCTTCAGTTAAAGAAGCAAGGAAAGAGTCACGCTCAAAGACGCGGGTCATATAGCCTTTCAGCTCTTTCGCACCCGGGCCGCTGAACTCGATGCCCAGTTGCGGCAGACGCCACAGCAGCGGAGCAAGGTAGCAATCGACCAGGCTGAACTCATCACTCAGGAAGTACGGCTTCTGACCGAAGACCGGCGCAATCGCCAGCAGTTCTTCGCGCAGTTGCTTACGTGCGGCATCTGCTTCAGAAGCTGAACCGTTGATGATGGTGTTCATCAGCGTGTACCAGTCTTTTTCGATGCGATGCATGTACAGACGGCTTTCACCGCGAGCTACCGGGTAAACAGGCATCAGTGGCGGATGCGGGAAACGCTCATCCAGATATTCCATAATGATGCGAGATTCCCACAGGGTCAGCTCACGATCCACCAGGGTCGGAACGCTCTGATTCGGGTTGAGGTCAATCAGATCCTGAGGCGGATTGTCCTTTTCCACGTGTTCGATCTCGAAACTTACACCTTTCTCAGCCAGCACAATGCGGACCTGATGGCTATAGATGTCAGTAGGACCGGAAAACAGCGTCATTACCGAACGTTTGTTGGCAGCGACAGCCATGAAAACCTCCAGGTATAGTCAGAATTTTTACTGCTACCAGCCACCAGGTGGCCAGTCAGAAGTTGTGTTACCCAGTAAGGAACGACTCTCTTTGTTCGAAAATCAAACAAAAAATGAGCAATACCCGACATTTGGGCAGAAAATTGGATGATAGTTTACCAGATTTTGCGACCTTTGTGGTGAGTCGATGCCGGAAATGGGGAAAAAGAGATGCGCTTTAGTCTGAAATAGTTGACTTAGCCCCTTATTGGCGATGTGGTTTTTGTTTTGCCTGTCTGTCAGACGGCAGCAAAAAGCAACTTTCCATTTTTTACGCTAATTCAAAATTTAGCCATAAAAAAACCCGCCGAAGCGGGTTTTTTCGCAAATTGTTTTCTGCCGGAGCAGAAGCCAATTAACGTTTGGAGAACTGCGGACGACGACGTGCTTTACGCAGACCGACTTTCTTACGTTCAACCTGACGAGCGTCACGAGTAACGAAGCCAGCTTTACGCAGTTCAGAACGCAGGGACTCGTCGTATTCCATCAGAGCGCGGGTGATACCGTGACGGATCGCACCAGCCTGACCAGAGATACCACCACCTTTAACGGTGATGTACAGGTCCAGTTTCTCAACCATGTCGACCAGTTCCAGCGGCTGACGAACTACCATGCGGGCAGTTTCACGACCGAAGTACTGTTCCAGAGAACGTTGGTTGATTACGATTTTACCGTTGCCCGGTTTGATGAAAACGCGAGCTGCGGAACTTTTGCGGCGACCAGTGCCGTAGTATTGATTTTCAGCCATTGCCTATAATCCCGATTAGATGTCAAGAACTTGCGGTTGCTGTGCCGCGTGGTTGTGCTCGTTACCCGCGTAAACTTTCAGTTTACGGAACATAGCACGACCCAGCGGGCCTTTTGGCAACATGCCTTTAACCGCGATTTCAATCACACGCTCAGGACGGCGAGCAATCATCTCTTCAAAGGTCGCTTGTTTGATACCACCGATGTGGCCGGTGTGGTGATAGTACACTTTGTCAGTACGCTTGTTGCCGGTTACAGCAACTTTGTCAGCGTTCAGAACGATGATGTAATCACCGGTATCTACGTGCGGAGTGTATTCCGCTTTGTGCTTACCGCGCAGGCGACGAGCCAGTTCAGTAGCCAGACGGCCCAGAGTTTTACCGGTCGCGTCAACAACATACCAGTCGCGTTTTACGGTTTCTGGTTTAGCTGTAAAAGTTTTCATTAAAAGCTTACCCAATAAATAGTTACACGTTGGTGAACACCCAAACGTCTTCAATTGTTGAGGTTCACACGACAAAGTCCGGCAAACCTACCCCTTCGAATAGCCTATGCCAGCACACAAAAAGTTTTGGGAAAAAAACTTTCTTGTAACGTGGGGTCGCAGGATTATAGAGAAGTCGGGGTCAAAGATCGACCCCTTTTTGTGATTTGTGGCAGGTTTTAACCCGCCAAATGCTCGCGCTTCAGATACTCTTCGCTTTGCATCTCTTGCAGACGTGACAGGCAACGCTGGAACTCAAACTTCAGCCGCTCACCCTGATAAATTTCATACAGCGGCACTTCTGCACTCACCACTAATTTGACATGGCGCTCGTAAAACTCATCCACCAGCGCAATAAAGCGCCGCGCTTCGCTCTCCATCAACCGCGTCATAACTGGTACATCAAACAACATGACCGCATGAAAGAGACGTGAGAGCGCAATATAGTCATGCTGACTGCGGGCGTCGACGCACAGCGTAGTAAAAGAGACCGCCAGCGTCTGGTTCTCGACGCCCATTGTCGCTAATGGCCGATGGTTGATTTCTAACGTTGGTGAAATTTCTCGTTTCGCCCCCGCCAGCGCCAACCATAGTTTATCCATTTGCGCCCGGATTTCATCGTTGAGTGGCGAAAGCCACAGATGCGCCTGAGTGAGTGTACGCAGTCGATAATCAACACCAGCGTCCACGTTCATTACATCACAATGCTGTTTAATGGCATCGATTGCAGGCAGAAAACGCGCACGTTGCAGGCCATTTCGATAAAGTTCATCCGGCGGAATATTTGACGTCGCTACCAGGGTAATACCGCGGGCGAACAGGGCTTTCATCAGACCGCCAAGTAGCATGGCGTCGGTAATATCAGAAACAAAAAATTCGTCAAAACAGAGCACGTCAGTTTCGGCTTTAAAGCGATCGGCAATAATTTCCAGCGGATCGGTCTGCCCCTGTAAGGCAGTTAGCTCTTCGTGCACCCGCAGCATAAAACGGTGAAAGTGCAGGCGCTGTTTCCGCTCTCCCGGCAGGCTTTGATAGAAAAGGTCCATCAGCCAGGTTTTCCCGCGTCCTACACCGCCCCACATATATAAGCCACGCACTGGCGTATGCTTTGTGTCTTCGCGTTTACCCCACAGCTTACCGACCCGCGCCATTAGCCCACTCGTCCTGGGGGCTGGTGGCCTGCTATTGATGAGTTCCTGATAAATAATTTCCAGGCGGCTGACGGCCTCTTTTTGAACGTCGTCGGGTTGATGGCTGCCTTCATTGAGCGCCTTCAGGTATTGCGATGTTGGGGTAACGCTTTGCATGATCTTATTGTTATTCCTTGAATAATCGGTGCGCCGTTGTTCACGGTTGACGAAAAAAAGGCCGTTCTACACTACGCGATATGCAGTCGGGATTCCACTTCTGTGGCATTAACGGTTATAGTGGCATAATCAGCCGCAGGCATGGAGCCTGAAGCCAACACCCTACGGAAACAAAAGACAACGGGAGATGTTCATGACCTGGGAATATGCGCTAATTGGGTTAGTCGTCGGCATCATTATTGGTGCTGTGGCCATGCGTTTTGGTAATCGTAAACTACGCCAGCAACAGGCGTTGCAGTACGAACTGGAAAAGAATAAAGCTGAACTGGACGAGTATCGCGAAGAGCTGGTTAGCCACTTTGCCCGCAGCGCGGAATTACTGGATACCATGGCGCACGACTATCGCCAGCTGTATCAGCACATGGCGAAAAGCTCCAGCAGCCTGCTGCCGGAACTGTCTGCTGAAGCAAACCCGTTCCGTAATCGTCTGGCAGAGTCTGAAGCCAGCAACGATCAGGCACCGGTGCAGATGCCTCGCGACTATTCTGAAGGCGCATCCGGCCTGCTGCGTACTGGCGCGAAGCGCGACTAATTTATTTTTCGGGCGCAGCCATTGCGCCCTCCTCTTCTCTCCCTCCCCGACTATCATTTAATCTGGTGTCTCATTGTTAGCCGTCTGAAAATTCAATAACATCAAACTGTTTTGAATCTCTTTTCTTATCATTCAGGTACGAGAGCAGGAATAATGAAAAAACAAACCCAGCTGTTGAGTGCATTAGCGTTAAGTGTCGGGTTAACTCTCTCGGCGTCATTTCAGGCCGTCGCGTCGATTCCAGGCCAGGTTGCCGATCAGGCCCCCCTCCCCAGTCTGGCTCCAATGCTGGAAAAAGTGCTTCCGGCAGTGGTGAGCGTACGGGTGGAAGGAACGGCCAGTCAGGGACAGAAAATCCCGGAAGAATTCAAAAAGTTTTTTGGTGATGATTTACCGGATCAACCTGCACAACCCTTCGAAGGTTTAGGCTCCGGTGTCATCATCAACGCCAGTAAAGGCTATGTGCTGACCAACAACCATGTGATTAATCAGGCACAGAAAATCAGTATTCAGCTCAATGATGGGCGCGAGTTTGATGCAAAACTGATTGGTAGCGATGACCAGAGCGATATCGCCCTGTTGCAAATTCAAAACCCGAGCAAATTAACGCAAATCGCTATTGCCGACTCCGATAAATTGCGCGTCGGTGATTTTGCCGTGGCGGTCGGTAACCCATTTGGCCTTGGGCAAACCGCCACCTCTGGCATTGTTTCCGCATTAGGACGCAGCGGGTTGAATCTTGAAGGTCTGGAAAACTTTATCCAGACAGATGCTTCCATTAACCGCGGTAACTCCGGCGGTGCACTGTTAAACCTTAACGGTGAGTTAATTGGCATCAACACTGCAATCCTTGCGCCTGGCGGCGGGAGCGTCGGAATTGGATTTGCCATCCCCAGTAATATGGCGCGAACACTGGCGCAGCAGCTTATCGACTTTGGTGAAATCAAACGCGGTTTGTTAGGCATCAAAGGCACCGAGATGAGTGCCGATATCGCCAAAGCCTTCAACCTTGACGTGCAGCGTGGCGCGTTTGTCAGCGAAGTGTTGCCAGGTTCTGGCTCGGCGAAAGCGGGCGTCAAAGCGGGCGATATTATTACCAGCCTCAACGGCAAACCGCTGAATAGCTTTGCTGAGTTGCGCTCTCGTATCGCGACCACCGAGCCGGGCACGAAAGTGAAGCTTGGCCTGCTGCGTAACGGCAAACCACTGGAAGTAGAAGTGACGCTCGATACCAGCACCTCTTCGTCGGCCAGCGCTGAAATGATCACGCCAGCGCTGGAAGGTGCAACGTTGAGCGATGGTCAGCTAAAAGATGGCGGCAAAGGTATTAAAATCGATGAAGTTGTCAAAGGAAGCCCAGCTGCTCAGGCTGGCTTGCAAAAAGACGATGTGATCATTGGCGTCAACCGCGATCGGGTGAACTCGATTGCTGAAATGCGTAAAGTGCTGGCGGCAAAACCGGCCATCATCGCCCTGCAAATTGTACGCGGCAATGAAAGCATCTATCTGCTGATGCGTTAATGTCGTAAACCGGGCATCAGGCTGACGTGTGATGTCCGGTTAACTCGTGGTATGCTGCTGCCGTTCCCTTTTTTAATGACGCCTCCATCATGTTTGTGAAGCTCTTACGTTCCGTTGCGATTGGATTAATTGTCGGCGCTATTCTGCTGGTTGCCATGCCTTCGCTGCGCAGCCTTAACCCGCTTTCCACTCCGCAATTTGACAGTACCGATGAGACGCCTGCCAGTTATAATCTGGCGGTTCGCCGCGCCGCGCCAGCGGTGGTTAACGTTTACAACCGTGGTTTGAACACCAACTCTCACAACCAGCTTGAGATCCGCACCCTGGGATCCGGTGTAATCATGGATCAACGCGGTTATATCATCACCAATAAACACGTCATCAACGACGCCGATCAGATCATCGTCGCCTTACAGGATGGACGTGTATTTGAAGCATTGCTGGTGGGATCTGACTCTCTAACCGATCTGGCGGTACTTAAAATTAATGCCACTGGCGGTTTACCTACCATTCCGATCAATGTACGTCGCGTACCGCACATTGGCGACGTGGTACTGGCGATCGGTAACCCGTACAACCTCGGGCAGACCATTACCCAGGGGATTATTAGTGCCACGGGTCGAATCGGTCTGAACCCGACCGGGCGGCAAAACTTCCTACAAACCGATGCTTCCATTAACCACGGTAACTCTGGCGGCGCGCTGGTGAACTCGCTGGGAGAACTGATGGGCATTAACACGCTGTCGTTTGATAAGAGTAACGATGGCGAAACGCCGGAAGGTATCGGCTTTGCGATTCCTTTCCAGTTAGCAACCAAAATTATGGATAAGCTGATCCGCGATGGTCGCGTGATCCGCGGCTACATTGGTATCGGCGGACGCGAGATCGCACCACTGCACGCGCAGGGCGGTGGTATAGATCAACTGCAAGGGATCGTGGTTAATGAAGTGTCACCTGACGGCCCGGCGGCGAATGCGGGTATTCAGGTCAACGATCTGATTATTTCGGTGGATAACAAACCGGCCATCTCTGCTCTGGAGACGATGGATCAGGTGGCAGAAATTCGCCCTGGCTCGGTGATCCCGGTTGTAGTGATGCGTGATGATAAGCAGTTAACGCTGCAGGTCACCATTCAGGAATATCCGGCAACCAATTAAGTCGAGTGCTCAAAACAAAAAACCGGAGTCTGTGCTCCGGTTTTTTATTATTCGCTAATCAATTACTTATTAACGAACTCTTCGCCCAGGGCGATATCTTTCTTGAGCGTATCCAGCATACCTTCCAGCGCGTTCTGTTCAAATGCGCTCAGGGTACCGATAGATTTACGCTCTTCCACGCCGTTTTTACCCAGCAGCAGCGGTTGAGAGAAGAAACGGGCGTACTGACCGTCGCCTTCAACGTAGGCACATTCGACAACGCCTTGTTCGCCCTGCAGTGCGCGAACCAGAGACAGACCAAAACGTGCAGCTGCCTGGCCCATAGACAGGGTTGCAGACCCGCCACCGGCTTTCGCTTCAACCACCTCAGTACCCGCGTTCTGGATACGTTTGGTCAGATCAGCCACTTCCTGCTCGGTAAAACTAACGCCAGGAACCTGTGACAGCAGCGGCAGAATGGTAACACCAGAGTGACCGCCAATAACCGGCACTTCAACTTCGCCTGGCTGTTTGCCTTTCAGTTCCGCAACAAAGGTGTTGGAACGAATGATATCCAGCGTGGTAACGCCAAACAGTTTGTTTTTGTCATAAACACCGGCTTTTTTCAACACTTCAGCAGCAATCGCAACTGTGGTGTTAACCGGGTTAGTGATAATACCAATGCACGCTTTCGGGCAGGTTTTCGCAACTTGCTGTACCAGGTTTTTCACGATGCCGGCGTTAACGTTAAACAGGTCGGAACGATCCATACCCGGTTTACGCGCTACACCTGCAGAGATAAGAACGACATCTGCGCCTTCCAGCGCCGGAGTCGCATCTTCACCAGAAAAACCTTTGATTTTCACAGCAGTAGGGATATGGCTCAGATCGACAGCCACACCGGGAGTCACTGGAGCGATATCATACAGAGAGAGTTCTGAACCTGAAGGCAGTTGGGTTTTTAACAGTAGTGCAAGCGCCTGGCCAATACCGCCAGCAGCGCCGAGGACTGCGACTTTCATCCTAAACTCCTTATTATATTGATAAACTAAGATATGTTGCTCCGCTGCCGCGACCTTAATCCACAAAATTGCCGTTTACAATGACCACATCTCAAGAATGTGTAGTCACGCAAGTTTAGCGTTTATGCATTTAATTGCCGTAATCAGGAACCTAACTTACGTAATTAACAGTCGCTTATGCATTAGCGCAACATTCCAACAGGTGGTGACAATATACCCTACCGTTCAGCCAAAACAACATCAATTTGATAACAATTAATTTACTTTTAAGCAGAATTTGCATGCCGTGACGCAGGCATGTTTCTCAATAACGAAATTTGATAAAATCCCGCTCTTTCATAACATTATTTCAGCCTTCTTCAGGGCTGACTGTTTGCATAAAAATTCATCTGTATGCACAATAATGTTGTATCAACCACCATATCGGGTGACTTATGCGAAGCTCGGCTAAGCAAGAAGAACTAGTTAAAGCATTTAAAGCATTACTTAAAGAAGAGAAATTTAGCTCCCAAGGCGAAATCGTCGCCGCGTTGCAGGAGCAAGGCTTTGACAATATTAATCAGTCTAAAGTCTCGCGGATGTTGACCAAGTTTGGTGCTGTACGTACACGCAATGCCAAAATGGAAATGGTTTACTGCCTGCCAGCTGAACTGGGTGTACCAACCACCTCCAGTCCATTGAAAAATCTGGTGCTGGATATCGACTACAACGATGCAGTTGTCGTGATTCATACCAGCCCTGGCGCGGCGCAGTTAATTGCTCGCCTGCTGGACTCACTGGGCAAAGCAGAAGGTATTCTGGGCACCATCGCTGGCGATGACACCATCTTTACCACCCCTGCTAACGGTTTCACCGTCAAAGACCTGTACGAAGCGATTTTAGAGCTGTTCGACCAGGAGCTTTAATCTCTGCCCCGTCGCTTCTGGCGGCGGGGAAAATGTTGCTTATCCCTCTCAACCCCCTGCTTTCCCCTGCGATTAATTTAACGAATAGTGCGTTTTACTGCGACATGTCATTCACACAATGAATACATACGGTAAAAAAAGCACATTATGCAAAATTCATTATCTAATTGAAAATACTAGAATTAACGATAAATAACCGTATTTTCAATTCTTTTTTGTTATTAAAATTCACATTTTTAACACTTAGTATCAACAGAAACAGTTAGCGTGGTATTAATTAGTCCAATAATTAGTGTATACTTGATTTTGTGATATGGGTCACGAAACAAAGGCCCAGCTAAAAGATTATGTCGAGGTAAAAATCATGAAAATCAAAACCACTGTTGCTGCATTAAGCGTACTTTCTGTTCTCTCTTTCGGTGCATTCGCTGCCGACTCCATTGATGCTGCACAAGCACAAAATCGTGAAGCAATCGGGACCGTATCCGTAAGTGGTGTGGCGTCTTCGCCAATGGATATGCGTGAAATGCTGAACAAAAAAGCGGAAGAGAAAGGCGCAACGGCCTACCAGATTACTGAAGCTCGTAGCGGTGACACCTGGCACGCTACGGCTGAACTGTACAAATAAACCCTCATCGTCTTGTCCGACGATATTGCCCCCGGTTCGGGGGCTTTTTTTTGCGCTAATGACGAACATTAAAACGCAAATGCCCTTCCAGCTCTTCCTCTGCCTCATCAAACAGCAATATTAACGCGCCAAAACGGCGACGCGTTTTCTCTCCCAGATGAACAAATTCAATCTCAAGTGGTAGCGGCAGGACATCGTTCATTAACACATCCCATAGTGAGTCGAGATCGCGTACCTTATCTTTCGCCAGACCAAAGGCTTGGCTGAAGTCGCGATAAAAATCCTCCTGACTCTCAATCTCATCAAAATCAAAGGTATAAATATTCATCTGTTGCCACCGTCACGTTTCGCGGCGAGTTCTGCCGTTCATCGCTAAGTATAGCCATGAAAAAACCGACGCTTTTGGCGTCGGTTTTGACTTAACTATCGGTCAACGCATGTTGATACTTATGGAGCATCCCCGCCAGCCGATGAACCGGTTCCGTCACCTGCGGTGGAGCTTGCCAGATGCGTAGCTTTTCCTGGTAGATTTCCAGTTCTTCCAGCAACTGACCAAAGTACCGACGACGTTTATCATCGCTACGGGCAGATATCACATGGTCTGCTGTGCGGCGCATTTGTCGGTGAAACGCCGATAAATCCTCGTTAATCGGGATCGGCGCATCACGCAGGCGCTGGTGCGCGATAATCATCGTCAGCGCCAGGCGAAATTTCGGCAAATCCCCTGGGAACTTATTCATCAGCAAAAACAGCTGCTGATAAAGTGCCGGGAGGTGGTTCTCTTTACGACGTGCCACATTGGTAGTCATCGCGGAAACAGCGGCAGAAACAAACTGATTAAGCAGTACACGTCCAGTCCTGTCGCGCGATTTATCCCGCACAAGCAAAATAACGGTGAACGCGAGCACACAGCCGACGATTTGCCCTAATGCGCTGTCGAGAAACTGACTGAAATGGAAAGTCATCGGGTTATCCAGCACGATAATATTTATGGTGCTGGCCAGCGCCCCCATCGAGCCCAGTCGCCGTTTCTGTACTTCTATACCGAGGAAAAATCCCAGCACTGCCAGGCTAATACACAGCAGCAACATGCTCTGTTGGGTATTAGGGATAATCACCAAAAAGTAGAGCAGCCCTAACGGCAGCGCGGCCAGCGTCCCGTAGATAAAGTCGATCGCCACCATGCGTGGATTCGGCAAACGCATTGCCAGTGACGTCACTACCGCAATCATCACCATTGCACCACTGCCGGAAGTCCAGCCCGTCCACAGCCAGAAAAGCGTGCCCAGAATGCAGGAAAGTGTGGTTCGCCAGAAGTTAACCATCGCATGATGACGTTCGGCTGACTCTACTTTGACTTCCGGTTCGCCTTGCAGGATCTCTTCTTCGGTGGCGTTGATTTTTGTGTTACTGATAACGCCGCGCTTGAGAAGCTGATAACGCGTTGCCGCCGCGACCCAGCTATAAATGGTGACAGGCGTTTCCCGTTCCCCGGTCCAGGCGATAACTCTCCGCAGGCGTTTGAGCTGCTTGTGGACGTCCTGCGCGGTTTCTACCGGCGTGTCAAAAAATTCGCGGAAAGTATCAGTGATCAATTCCGGGCGCGTATTCTGAATAAGATAAGTTTCGCAGGATTGGGTAATCAGCGTCAGCGATAGCGTATTGATCGCTTTTAAACGTCGATTGGCCCGCGCCCAGCGGGAAGATTCCATATTCAGGTTGCTGCGCATGCCTTGTAGCGCCGTGGTGCGTCGCACCAGGTCGCCCCAGGCTTTATCGACAACTTCACCATCGCCATGCTTGATACAGAGTTGCATTAATTGATATTGCGCGACCAGCAAACTTTCCAGCTCTCGATCCACTTCTTGTTTGATCGATCGCGGAGAAAAGAGCAAATCCGCCATAATCGCACACACAATACCGATAACGATCTCGCTACAACGTTCGACGGCAAACTGCGGCGTAAGCAATGGTTCCGGCTGAATGGTGATCACAATGATCAGCGCGGTATAACCGGCCAGCCCCCACGCGTACGAGTTTTCTATTCGTACCAGCGAGGATATCCAGGTACAAAAACCGGCCCAGATACAGCACACCAGAATCATCAATAATGGTGCGCGGATCATCGCAATGATGATCACCAGTCCGGCAATACAGCCAATAAATGTGCCGATGATGCGCAAAAAGCCACGATAGCGAATAGCGCCAGAATACGGTTCACCTCCCGCAGCAAAGGCCGGACCGGCGGCAACAATCGCCGCTGTCAGTACCGCCCAGCGTGGCGTTTCCAGCTGGAAGTGAAAGCCAACAAACAGCGCCAGTACAATGGCGGTCGCCAGTTTTACCGCAAAGCGAATATGTTGGTTAGCAATGGAGAAAATACCCATCGTGATTAACCAAACTCACGCAGGCGATGGGCCATTTTACGGAAGAACGAATCCTGGCTTTCGTCGCGATCTTGTTTGCCAGTGACCACCACTGTAGCAGTGGTGCCCGCAGGCCAGATGTTCTCTTGCTGGTTGTCGAGACGAATACGAACCGGAACACGTTGCGCCAAACGCACCCATTCAAGGTTAGAGTCGATGGTCGCCATCCCTTTGTCGTCACGCGTGCTGCTGGCGTTGGTGACCCCAGCGGCAACACTATCAACAGTCCCTTTCAGCACTTTGTTACTGCCAAGCGGCGTGATCTCTGCACGATACCCCGGACGCACCCCTTCCAGCTTAGTTTCTTCCATATAGGCCAGTACATAGAAGGAGTTCTGTTTCACCAGCGCAACCGCCGTTGATCCTCGAGTAATAAACTCACCGGTATAGACGTTGAGGTTGGTCACCCAGCCATCTGCTGGCGCGCGGATCACCGTGCGTTCAAGATCCAGTTTTGCCAGATCGCGGGTCGCCTGCGCTTTCGCTAACTGATGCAGAACCGTTTGTAGTACGTTGTTAGCCTGGTCGATCTCTTCGCGAGACATCGCCTGCACACCGAGACGGTTACGACGTCCGGCCTCCTGGCGTTTCTCCTGTGCCAGTACCTGATAATAAGCAACATCGGCTTGCGCTTCCTCAAGCGCCTTTTGATAGCGCGGCTGGTCGATGGTGAACAGTATCTGTCCTTTTTTCACCAGCTGGTTATCATGAACATTCACCTGGGTAATGAGTCCAGAAACGTCCGGCGCGATCGCAACGACGTCAGCGCTAAAGCGCGCGTCACGCGTCCAGGGGGATTCGGTGTAATAGACCCAGGCATTAAAAATTGCGATGAAGGCCAGAATGACTAATACGACCGTGATGGCCGTACGGGAGAATTTTCTTATTAGTGTTTTCACTTCAACCTCAAACGAACAGTCGCGATATCAAATAAAACAAGCAGCAATAGAGCGCGGTGTTGAACAACGCCGGATGCCAGACAAAGTCGTAGATACCTGTTGGCACAAGTACCCGGCGCACCAGCCAGAAAATCGCCAGTGATAAAAGCAATTCAAAAAATATCGGTGGGAAGGACAGCCCAAACACCACGATAACGGGAAACAGACTCATGTTGACCTTGGTTGTAAAGAGAGAGCAGGCGTTATTATTTTCAGCATCTGTCGCCGCAGAGAAGGGCATGGAAAGCCGGGCGAGAGCAACATTGCTGTAGATTGATATTTAATATATTAGCGTAACTGTTATGCTGTTATCTATATTATGTGATCTAAATCACTTTTAAGTCAGAGTGAATAATGGAACGACTAAAACGCATGTCGGTGTTTGCCAAAGTAGTTGAATTTGGCTCTTTTACCGCCGCCGCCAGACAGCTACAGATGAGCGTTTCGTCCATCAGTCAGACGGTGTCAAAACTGGAAGATGAGTTGCAGGTAAAGCTGTTAAACCGTAGCACACGCAGCATTGGCCTGACCGAAGCCGGTAGAATTTACTACCAGGGCTGCCGTCGTATGCTTCATGAAGTGCAGGATGTTCATGAGCAACTGTATGCCTTCAATAACACCCCCATCGGGACGCTACGCATTGGCTGTTCTTCAACTATGGCACAAAATGTTCTCGCCGGGCTGACAGCCAAAATGCTGAAAGAATACCCAGGTTTGAGCGTCAATCTGGTTACCGGAATTCCAGCCCCCGACCTGATTGCCGACGGTCTGGATGTGGTGATCCGCGTCGGCGCGTTGCAGGATTCCAGCCTGTTTTCCCGCCGTCTTGGCGCGATGCCAATGGTGGTGTGCGCCGCGAAAAGCTATCTCACACAATACGGCATACCGGAAAAACCCGCCGATTTAAGTAGCCATTCATGGCTTGAATACAGCGTGCGGCCCGACAATGAATTTGAACTGATTGCACCGGAAGGGATCTCGACTCGCCTGATCCCGCAAGGGAGATTTGTGACTAATGATCCGATGACGCTGGTGCGCTGGCTAACGGCGGGTGCCGGGATCGCCTACGTGCCGCTGATGTGGGTGATCAACGAGATCAATCGCGGTGAGCTGGAGATCCTGCTGCCGCGTTATCAGTCAGATCCACGCCCGGTTTATGCGTTATATACCGAAAAAGATAAGCTGCCGCTGAAGGTACAGGTCGTGATCAACTCGCTGACGGATTATTTTGTTGAGGTCGGTAAATTGTTTCAGGAAATGCACGGGCGCGGGAAAGAGAAGTAATTCATATTGTACTGTTACGTTGTACAAACCTGTGCCAACGGGTTCCCCTAACCTTCTCCACAGAGGGGCAAGGGGACCGTTCATGCACGTAGAAAGATTAATTATCCTTCTGAAAATACTGAAATTATTACGCGGTACCGCCAACAGTCAGGTTATCAACTTTCAGCGTTGGCTGGCCCACGCCAACCGGCAAACTTTGCCCTTCTTTACCGCAGACACCCACGCCGTTATCCAGTTTCAGGTCGTTGCCCACCATCGAAATCTGCTGCATGGTTTCGATACCGGAACCAATCAACGTCGCGCCTTTCACCGGCTTCGTTACTTTACCGTTTTCAATCAGATACGCTTCTGAAGTGGAGAAAACGAATTTGCCGGATGTAATATCCACCTGACCGCCACCAAAGTTCGGTGCATAGATACCGTACTCAACAGATTCAATAATTTCTTGCGGGGTCGATTTACCCGGCAGCATATAGGTGTTGGTCATACGCGGCATCGGCAGATGAGCGTAGGATTCACGGCGACCGTTGCCAGTCGGTGTCATCCCCATCAAACGCGCGTTGAGTTTATCCTGCATGTAGCCTTTCAGGATGCCATTCTCAATCAGCACGTTGTACTGACCTGGCGTACCTTCATCATCAATCGCCACCGAACCACGGCGATCGACCATCGTGCCGTCATCAACCACGGTACACAGTTCTGAAGCCACCAGCTCCCCGACCTGTCCACTAAATACTGAAGTGCCACGGCGGTTGAAGTCGCCTTCCAGACCGTGCCCCACCGCTTCATGCAACAGCACGCCCGGCCAACCTGCGCCAAGTACTACCGGCATGGTGCCCGCTGGTGCGGCGACGGCAGAAAGATTGACCAGCGCCATACGCACTGCTTCTTTTGCCCATGCATCCGCACGGACTTCACCGTCAAGATCGGCAAGGAAGAACTCATAACCAAAACGACCGCCGCCGCCACTGGCACCGCGTTCGCGTTTGCCATCTTCTTCGACCAGAACGCTCACGGAAAGACGCACCAGCGGACGAACATCCGCCGCCAGCGTGCCGTCGGTGGCCGCAACCAGAATTAATTCATAAACGCCGCTGAGGCTGGCAGTCACTTCTTGTACGCGCTTGTCCGCTTCGCGGGCAACCTTATCGACGCGACGCAGGATATCCAGCTTCTCTTCACGGCTCATGCTTTGCAGCGGATCTACCGAGGTATACAACGGGCTATGCTCTACCGCGCCCAGCGTCTGTACTTTGCCATCACCACTATCACGGACGATGGTGCGCGCCGCTTGCGCACTCTGTTCCAGCGCCAGCAGGCTGATTTGGTCAGCGTAAGCAAATCCGGTTTTTTCACCACTGATTGCACGCACACCAACGCCCTGATCGATGTTGTAAGAACCATCTTTAATAATGCGGTCTTCTAAAACCCAGGATTCGTGATAGCTCGACTGAAAATAGAGATCGCCATAATCAAGGCGACGTTCGGCCAGTTGACCGAGGATCGCGAACAAGTCCTGATGTTTCAGGCCGTTCGCCGCTAGCAATTGTTCACTTACCAGGTTCAGACTCATCGTTTTTGCTACTCGTTAGTTACTGCAGTAGAGGATTTTTTACGGCTGCCGGATGCGGCGTGAACGCCCTATCCGGCCTACAGTTATGTTCCGGCTCGTTGGCCTTTGGCAACGATTATCATATGAGATTGGGGCAATTACGCGCCCTCGTCAAATCATTGCGCTTTTTCTTTACGCGGTTGGCGCAACACTTCGTTGATTTGCGGATCGTCCAGCGGACCCGAAATGTGATAGCGCAAAATGGAGACTTTGCTCCACAGCGGCCCCAGCACTTTACTGGCTGCAAATACTGCCGCTCCAACAATGGGGTTAACCGCAAAAGCCGCAGCCACGCCCACCGTCGCAGAAATCTCTGGTGCGACAACCGCTTCCATATTCAGGTCGCGACGCACCAGATTTACCGACCCTTTCATCGCAATGTCCGCTTCCAGGCCATCCACCAGCGTGTCGTCGGTGTGCATAACACCGTCTTTAATCCACGCGGTGCTGCGAATGGAGTCAAAATAGAACCCTTCACCAAAGGTGTCTCTGAAATCAAAACGCAGCTTACGCATCAGGGCATCTACGCTCAATAAGCGCAGCAATTGCCCGGCATGTCCGGTATTGATTTCGGTAATTTCGCCTTTGCCCAGTTGAGTATGAATGATGCCATTCAACGTCGCCTCATCTGGCTGCCACGGTGCTTTGCGCCAGTGTAAATCGTAATCCACATTAAATGACGACTGGCGTATGGGCGTCGTGACACCAAAAAATTCTGCGGCGGCATCAATTTTCTGCCCGCGCAGTTTTCCTTTCAGCGAGGTACGTTCATTCCCCGGATTATTAACCCATTCACCATCGGCAGTAAGCCGCGAGAAACCAGTATCAATCAGTCCATTGGTCAGCGTTAACGTATCGCCAGAAATGGTGAGATCACTGTCAATGCGACCGAATTTTTGCCCCCAGAACCAGCACTCTGCGCATCGTATTTGTGCGTCCGGCCAGCCACGGAAGTTAATGCGCTCCGTTGTCGGGAAAGGTGATGACGGCGTTGAATCACCACGAGTTTTCGCCACGCTCGGGTTGTAATAAAGATATTTGATATTCGCCAGCCACGGCGCGTTATTACGCATCGCCAGCGTGGCATTGATTTCACGCCCCTGCGCCTCAACCAGGGTGCCATTTGCCGTCGGTTGCGAAACAATACTCAGGTTATTCCATTGCTGATTTCCCAGTGACAACATAGGCGTACGTAACGTTATGTGTTGTGGGAAACTCGCTGCACCACCGACACTCTCCGCAGCGCCTTTCTGGAACAGGGCCAGCCACTCGGCACCATTCATCGGCGGCATATTGAGTTCAACGCCACTTTGTTCCGGCAACGGCGGGAGCGTTTTACTGTCTGCCGCCCAAATAGCACGATCGAGCGTGAGCTTTTGACCGAGCAACCAGCGGCTATTGAAATGATTATCCGCACCAGCCTGTCCGGTTAATTCAAAGCTGTTGAGATTGCCATCAACCTTAACGTTTACCGCTAGTGGTTCACCCGCAGGTTTGGCTAACGGTGAAGGTAAGTGACTGCTCACATTCTTTAGATCGCCGTTCAGCTCTACGTTATAGGTCGCACCAGCATGATAAGGCAGATCAATGCCCACTTTACCATCCCACGCCACGCTGCCACTCAATGCTTCGTTCACCGCTTCAGGCAGAACGCCGGTTTTCGCCGGTTGCCAGTTACCGTTGAGGTTTACCGCTACCTGGTAGGCTTTTGCCCCTTCTTTGGTGGAAAAATCCACGTTCAACGGCTGATTAAACCAGCTTGCTGTCAGTGGTTCACTTTGCAGATCGCCATTGATAAAGCTGAATTTACCGCTCAAATTTTTCAGGGTGCTGTCGAGTGGTTTGATAAACAGACTGTTATTACGCAGCGTCACTTCACCTTTCGCGGTTACCAGCTCGCCGTTCAGCGGGATATCAAGATGTAAGCGAGCATTCACATCGCCGTCGAGCTGGAGTTCTTGCAGGGTCGCACCCAGAGAATCTTTCAGCGGTGTCTCATCAAAGTAAGGGCCAACGGCTTTACCCGGACCTTTAATGTCAGCGTCAATCAGCAGTTTTTCTTTTGAGTAGTCAGGGATCACTGCGGTGAGATTACTCGCGCGCACGCCGCCCAGATTAACGCCATCGGTTTTCATCCATAAACCGTCGTTAATAAAGTCCAGTTCAATATCAAGGTTAGTTAATGCAGGCCAGTCCGGCTGGAAGGCGAACTTCGCGTTGCGCAGCGGCACCAGCACTTCAAACTGACCTTCGTTGTGTTTATAGGGGAAGAGTTGCGGATTGCCACCATAAACCAGCGTCGCGTTATCCGCTTCACCGCCCTGAATCGCGCCACTTAAGTAATCAACCAGGTCTTTACCCATCAAGTTTTCCGGGAAATAGCGCCAGGCTTGTGAACCATCATCGGTACTGATGCCAGCCAGAATACCCAGCCAGGGTTCATCGTTAGCAGGTTGCAGGTAACGAAAACCGCCGCGCGCATGGACGGCTTTGGCTTTAACGTCAATATTACGCCCATCCAGCTGGAAACCTTTGTCATTGTTCAGCCAGCTTATAGTTGCCTGACCGTCGGCGATTTCCAGTGGCGCACGGAATACCGTTTCGTAAGGCATCTTTGCCTGCTTCATCGACGCGGTAAGCAAACCATTTTCAACGCTGCCGGAAAGCGTCCCGGAGAAGTGTTCCGCACCCGGTAATAATTTCCATTGCTTCCAGGCCAGATCGCTCCACGATGCCTGAAAACGGGTATTGTCTGCCGCCTGAAGCGGGATATCCAGCGCCAGAGTGTTAATCTTGCCGCTCGGTTGTGTGGAGCGCCAAACATCACCCAGTGCAGGTGAAAGTTTCGCGGCCAGCGGGCGTATGCCCTCCAGGCCTGCCAGCTCCAGATTACTGGCGCGAATCCGGAGTTCGTCACTGCGTTTATTGTCTTTGCCGCCAACGTCCTGTTCCGGTATCCAGGCCAGCGTCAATGCTCCGCTCGGCCAGGGTTTACCGTCCATCGTGATCCGTGTATCGGGAATAGAGAACTGCCAGCCCGGATTTTCACGCGTAATATGCGCGGTCAGATTATCCACCGACAGCGTATGCGTTTCCTTCTCGCCCAACCAGCTGGCACCGCCCTGTTTCAGCCAGACGTCACCGCCGGTTACATCGCCTTTGTCGATCGTCATCCAGCCTTCAAGGGAGAACTGTGCCGTTTCCAGAGCAATATTGTCCTGCATCCATTTACCGAGCCACGGCTTCAGGTCGATGTCATCCGCCTGTAGCCAGACGCGACCATTGCTTAACAACCCCTCATCATCGCGCAAATCCATGCGCACCTGCATCACGCCGTGCTGTCCGGTAAGGCTGGAGAGGCTTACCAGGCCTTCCGCACGGTGTCGACGTGGATCGTTCAGCCAGGTGAGTTGTGGGATCGCCAGCTCGGCGCGCTGACCGGATGGCGTCAGAAAACTGACTTCACTGTCGCGGAGATCGAAATGGTCAAATTGACGAAGAAACAGATCGCTGATGTGACTGGCTTCCAGACTGTCATCGCTACCACCGCTGGTGATAGGAGTGTTGGTGCGAAAGCGCAGCTGCCAGAAAGTGAGGTCGCGAAACTGCCAGCGCATATGTAACAGGCTCTGCCAGACATCCAGCGCCAGAGTAACGCGTTTAACCGAAAATTCGCCGCCATCTTTTAGTTCTGCACGGATGTCGTGTGCTTCAAGCGTCGGGCCAAAATTCTGCCAGCTGGCTGAGAGCTGACTGGCTTCTACCGGCATGCCAGTCGCGGATTCTATTTTGTTGAGGATTTCCGGACGCCAGGCGTCAAGATGCGGTAAAGCAATACGCAGGCCGCTAACCAGCAGGGCTGCGATCACAACGAGCGCGGCTCCAGTAAGCAGTAAAATCCCCGGCAATCGCCTCACCCGTCACTCCTTGTCTGCTAAAAATGTGACTCAAAAACCCTTTGCCGGATGGCGGCCCAGCATCTGTTTACATCATTACGACGTCAAACTGCTCCTGGTTATAGAGCGGTTCAATTTGTACTTTAACCTGTTTACCAACGAAAATTTCCACTTCCGCCAGCGAGTGTGACTCTTCGCCTTTCAAGGCTTCAGCTACTGCCGGAGAAGCATAGACCAGGAAACGGTCGGAGTCGTAAGCATGGTGGACACGAACAATCTCGCGCATGATTTCATAGCATACCGTTTCCACGGTTTTCACCGTTCCGCGACCGTGGCAGGTTGGGCATTCGTTACACAGTACGTGCTCAATGCTTTCGCGGGTGCGTTTACGCGTCATCTCCACCAGCCCCAGCGCCGAAAAACCATTAACGCTGGTTTTCACCCGGTCTTTGCTCAACGCCTGCTCCAGCGAGTGCAGCACGCGGCGGCGGTGATCTTCATTATTCATATCGATGAAATCAATAATGATAATCCCACCCAGATTACGCAACCGTAACTGGCGAGCGATAGCCTGCGTCGCTTCAATATTGGTATTGAAAATGGTGTCGTCCAGATTGCGATGACCGACAAACGCTCCGGTATTGATGTCCACGGTGGTCATCGCTTCGGTCTGGTCGATAATCAGATAACCACCGGATTTCAGTTCTACTTTGCGTTCCAGCGCTCGCTGGATTTCGTTTTCGACATCAAAGAGATCGAAAATCGGCTGGCGTCCGGTGTAATGCTCCAGCTTGCTGGTCATCTCGGGAATGTACTCCGAGGTAAACTCCAGCAATGCTTCGTAAGTCAGGCGTGAGTCAACGCGAATGCGGTCCAGTTCGGCGTCGGCGAAATCACGCAGAACACGCTGCGCCAGCGCCAGTTCGCCGTACAGCTGATAACGGGTCTGCGGGCGTTTTTTACGCTCCATAACTTTGGTCCAGACGCGTTTCAGATAAGCGGCATCGGAGGCCAGTTCAGCCTCGCCAACCCCTTCCGCTGCGGTACGGATGATAAACCCGCCCTGCTCGTCGCAATACTCTGCGACCACTTTTTTCAGGCGTTCACGTTCTGATTCGCTTTCAATACGTTGGGAAACCCCAACGTGAGAAGCCCCTGGCATAAACACCAGATAGCGAGAAGGCAGCGTGATATCGGTGGTCAGGCGCGCACCTTTAGTGCCAAGCGGATCTTTCACCACCTGCACCATCAGATCTTGCCCCTGACGAACCAGTTCCGAGATGTCGCGCACCGTGAATTGCTTTTGTTCTTCACCCGCCACACATTCGGTGTGCGGCATGATATCGGATGCATGAAGAAACGCGGCTTTATCCAGCCCAATATCTACAAAAGCCGCCTGCATACCCGGAAGTACACGACTTACACGACCCTTGTAGATATTGCCTACTATTCCGCGTCGCGCCTCACGTTCAATATGAATTTCCTGCAGAATACCGCCATCAATATACGCCACTCGCGTTTCCGAAGGCGTTACGTTTACTAACAATTCAGCCGTCATGTTTATCCCTTTTCTCACGCAGTGCGTTAAAATTACTTAATAATTCATACGTTTCAACCAGCGGTAAGCCGACTACGGCGTGATAGCTGCCATTTATCTTCCTGACAAAACAGCCACCCAGCCCCTGAATACCGTATGCACCTGCTTTATCTAACGGTTCACCGCTGGCGACATAGCCCGCGATGTCTTCGTCTGTTAACGTTCTGAAAGTCACATCGGTGACCACCAGGCAATCGAGAATGTGCTGGCTGTCGGCCAACGCCACTGCCGTCATCACCTGATGGGTCTGACCCGATAATTTGCGCAACATCTGCGCCGCATGCTCTGCGTCGCGCGGTTTCTCCAGCACTTCTCCATTCAGGATAACGATAGTATCCGCACCCAGCACCGGGAGATCCTGCGCCGTTTGCGCGACACCCGCCTGTGCTTTCTCGCGCGCCAGACGCACAACATACTGCTGCGCGCTCTCCTGCGGCTGACGCTGCTCCTCAATGCCTGTAACAATACGTTCAAAGGTCACGCCAAGTTGCGCAAGTAACTCCTGACGACGCGGAGAACCGGAAGCTAAATACAGAGAAGTCATAGAAACCTTTATTGCACTGCAAACTGCTGACGGACTTTACGCATCAGCAAGAAAATCCACGGCCAGAGCACCCCATTGACTACACTACTCCAGAACACTTCCGGTCTGAAAGAGACGTTAATCACTAAAAACTCTGCCCAGAAAACAATAATATCCACCACCAGCGAAAGCAACATGACGACCAGCGCCTGCTGCCATAATGCGAGGTTGCGGAAAAGCTGGTATTTCAGCGCCACCAGGTAAGCAATGATGCTCATCGCCAATACGCGTACGCCAAGCGTCGAGCCGCTGATCAGATCCAGTATGGCACCCATCACAAAACCTGTGCCCACATTTACGCGATGAGGCAAGGCCAGGATCCAATACAACAAGATGAGTAACACCCAGTTTGGCCGGAAAACAATCAGGTTATCCGGCCAGGGCATGATTTGCAGCAACAGCGCAATGAGGAAAGAGAGCCAGATTACCCAACGTCCCTGGCTACGATAGCTCGCCACTATTGCCCTCCCGGCGCACGCGCAGGCGGTTGAGCACCACTTTGCGGCGGCGTAGCCCTTTGTGGAGAGCGATTAGCAGCAGGCTGTGTGGGCGCAGCAGGCGCAGTAGCTGCATTTCCTGTCGTCGGTTGCTGCGGAGTCGGCTGAGCGATCCCCGTTGCCGGTTCAGGTAACTTTGGCCCCATCGCGTCTGGCGAAGGCAATACCTGCGGCATCATCTGCATCAGACGTTCATTAGCAACACGATGCACCTCTTCCGGCGTCATCGGGTTAGCGCCGTTACGATCCGCGCCCCACAGCAGCAGCAGATAACGCAAACGTTGCAGTCCTGCAGTCGGACGCGCCTGAATCACAGTATAAGCGCGCTGGGTATCGAGTTTTACGGAAGAGACAACCGCGACCGGATAGCCTTCCGGGAAACGACCGCCCAGACCGGAGGTCACCAGCACATCACCAACACGAATATCCGTATTCGCTGGCAGATGCTCAAGCTGCAAATCATCCGTACAACCGTTACCGGCTGCAATTACGCGGATATCGTTGCGCAGCACCTGGATTGGCAGCGCGTGGGTCGCATCACAAATCAGCAGCACGCGACTGGTCAGTTTAGCGACGGCCACCACCTGACCAACAACACCTTTGTCGCTGATGACCGGCTGGCCTTCATAAACGCCATTAACGCTACCTTTATCGATAACAACTTGATCGCTATAAGGATCGTTAACCGTGGAGATAACCTGAGTCACCATTTTCTGCTCATCCTGACGCAGCGGGGAACCCAGCAGCTCGCGCAGACGCGCGTTCTCCTGTTTGTATTGTCCAAGCATCAGCAGTTCACTGTTTTTCAGCAACAGTTCCTGACGTAACGCCCGGTTTTCAAGTTCTAGTTGGTCACGCGAGGCCAGCGTCTGCGATACGCCATCCAGCAATTCACGAGGAGCATTGGAAACAAAGTAGAAAGGACTGACGGCGGTATCCATATAAGTACGGATTTGACTGAACGTCCCCAGGCGGCTGTCGGCAATAATAATGCCGAGCGCCACCAGCACCGCCAGAATAAGGCGAATCTGTAGCGACGGGCCACGGCTAAAAATTGGCTTCATAAGTTATGCGTATTCTCGTATCAGACCAGGCAGGGTAAACAGACATTTCCCCTGCCTGCATCCGATTACTCTTCGCTGAACAGGTCGCCGCCGTGCATGTCGATCATTTCCAGCGCTTTGCCGCCACCGCGCGCCACACAGGTCAGCGGGTCTTCAGCAACAACGACTGGAATGCCGGTTTCTTCCATTAACAAACGGTCAAGGTTACGCAGCAGTGCGCCACCACCGGTGAGCACCATGCCGCGCTCGGAGATGTCGGAAGCCAGTTCCGGCGGGCACTGTTCCAGTGCAACCATTACCGCGCTCACAATACCGGTCAGCGGTTCCTGCAGTGCTTCGAGGATTTCGTTGGAGTTCAGGGTAAAACCGCGTGGAACACCTTCTGCCAGGTTACGGCCACGAACTTCGATTTCACGGACTTCATCGCCCGGGTAAGCCGAACCGATTTCGTGCTTGATACGTTCTGCGGTGGCTTCACCGATCAGAGAACCGTAATTACGACGCACATAGTTGATGATAGCTTCGTCGAAACGATCACCACCAATGCGCACGGAAGAGGAGTAAACCACGCCGTTCAAGGAGATAACAGCAACTTCAGTGGTACCACCACCGATATCAACCACCATAGAACCGGTCGCTTCAGAAACCGGCAGGCCAGCACCAATTGCGGCAGCCATCGGTTCTTCAATCAGGAAGACTTCACGGGCACCAGCGCCCTGCGCGGATTCACGAATTGCGCGGCGTTCAACCTGGGTCGCGCCAACCGGTACACAAACCAGAACGCGCGGGCTTGGACGCATAAAGCTGTTGCTGTGCACTTGTTTGATGAAGTGCTGGAGCATTTTTTCAGTCACGAAGAAGTCGGCGATAACGCCGTCTTTCATTGGGCGAATGGCAGCAATATTGCCCGGCGTACGGCCCAGCATCTGCTTCGCGTCATGACCTACTGCAGCTACGCTTTTCGGTGAACCGGCACGATCCTGACGAATGGCCACCACGGAAGGCTCATTCAATACGATGCCTTGTCCTTTTACATAAATGAGGGTATTCGCAGTACCCAGGTCAATGGACAAGTCATTGGAAAACATGCCACGAAATTTTTTCAACATACTAAGGGATAATCCTGAAAGCTGGGGCGGAAAAGAAAATCCGCTTACTTTACCAACCACACGCAGCAGCGACAAGGCGCAAAAATCATCTGCTACGGTGAAAATTAGTGCAGTTCGTTTCCTTTGTTACAAATCTCTGCCTGAGTCCAGAAAGGCTTAATGCATCAGCAGCATTCCTCGCCTGTTTGCAACCGCGTAAGGTCATTCATCTGCATATGTGCTGCAACAATCTGGCGAGCAGACAAGCACACTCCCATGAGACGCAGCGCGCGTTATTCTACGTGAAAACAGATTAAACGGCAGGTTAAACCGAGTATCTTTGTGAATATTTTTTCACGTTAGTATCAAGTGGCTGTGAGGACGCGAAAAAATCCCCTTGCCCGCCTGTAACACCGCGCTGAATCAGGGTCTGCCACTCGCTTCGCGAACGCACACCGGTGGCGTAAACTTGGGTGCTGGTCCCGGAGCAGGCTTCCACCAGGCTTTGAACCAGCAGCTGGTTCTCCGTTCGCTTCTCAATGTTTCTGACCAGCCCCGGATGGAGCTTGAGTAACTCAACATTAAGTTCTTTGATCCAACTGGTGCTTACCAGCGTCAAACCAGCCTGGTTGACGGCTACCCGTACCCCTAAAGCATTCACTAAACGAATAACAGGTTGTAAACGACTGATATGTTGACCTACATCGGCCTCTGCAAGTTCAATAATTATGCGTTTTCGTTGTGATTTTTCACATTGCATTAACGTATCGCGCAGCCAACGCTGAAAACGCGGGCGAATCAGCGACTCAACGGTAACCTGAATCGCCAGATTTTCCTCTGGCCAGTAACGCAATAGTGGAATAAGACGGCTGATTTGCAGACGGTCATACTCTTCCGATAAGCCAAACTGCAAGACCATCGGCATATACTCCGCCGAGCTAACCTCTTCATTACCATCGAAGATGCGGCACATGAGTTCGCGATGATGAACCTGACCTTCGCGAGTAACCGCCGGTTTTTGATAAAGGCGCGGGCCGCCGCGACTGAGCATTTGCTCGATAAGCGTACGCCAGCGAACATTACCGCGTCCTTTTTCAGGCAACGAGTCATCGTAAATAGCCCAGCTATTGCCGCCCTGCAATCCCGCATTACGCGTGGCAGACTCTGCATGTTCCATTACCTGCTCGGTATCCTGACCACTACGCCAGGCGCAGATACCAATGTGGATCATATCGTCGCGATCGAGCATTTTATTGTTCGGCAAGGTATCGACGGCTTTGATTAACTGACCGGCGATGCTCTCTGCCTCTTTTAACGTCCGGTGCGGTAACAGCGCAGCAAAATCACTGCGGTGGTAACGCGCCAGCAGTGCGCCAGGGTAGCGCATCATAAATGTCGACAGCAGATTCGTCAGAGTGAAGAACTGTTCTTCAACCTGGCTGTGCCCCCAGGTATCGCTCAACATATTGAAATCCGGCAGACGAATCATCATCACGATCCCGTGGGTACCTACTTTCTCCTGATCTTCCAGTAACGTTGCTAACTGATTATCGAAAAAGAGTCGGTTATTGAGGCCGGTTTTCACGTCCTGGGCGGCATAAGAGCGGATCAGCGTATCAAGACGGCTGTGTTGTTCGCGTGCGTTCTGAATTTCACGAAGCAGCGTATCTAGCGCACTGCTGGTTCTGGGCGGCCATTCATAGATGGTTCCCAACACATTAGAGCCACGCTCACCGTTTAAGATACGAGTAGCCCGGGTTTCCAGCAATTCTTGCCCGGCAAGTTGCCGTTGTAACCAGCGTACCGCCAGAAAGAGCATAACAATGATAAAGCCAATCGCCCCCGTGAGCGGCGCGGTAGTCATTAAAGAATGGAAATAGTTGCCCATCGGATCCTGATAAACCAGACGCAGCGACATCCCCGGATGCTTTATCAACGGAACACTCAGTTCGCGAAACAGATCGCTGGAGCCAACCGGACGATAACTACCATTTCTGGCCAGGGTATAAACCTGTTTATCACCATGGAGCAGGTCTACACGAACGATATCTGCCGACATCATTAATTCGGTAATTTGTGGCCTTAATGTGCTGAAGTCATTCGACACAAGGTGGGTATCAATCGCCGTCGCCACCGCCTGAACGCGATGACTAAACTTATACTGAATTGCGTTGTAGAAACTTAGCGAACAGCCCAGCAAAGTCACAAAAATTGTTAACCCGGTGAGCAGCGTAACAAAGGCCGAAAATTTCGTCGTTAATCTCATCCTTGTGTTAACTCCGATAGTGAGGAAGCGGGCATACTAGCAAATCAGATTTATCTCGCAATTTATTGCGCTTCATCGGCTTTGCTTTTCCATTAGCGAGTATAGTCTTCAGAAATTATTTTCCAATCCATCATGCACATGAGGACCACTTATGCAGGCGTTACTTTTAGAACAGCAGGACGGCAAAACTCTCGCATCGGTACAGACACTTGACGAAAGTCGCCTGCCGGAGGGCGATGTCACGGTTGATGTTCACTGGTCGAGCCTGAACTATAAAGATGCGCTGGCGATTACCGGTAAGGGAAAAATCATCCGTAATTTTCCGATGATTCCTGGGATCGATTTTGCCGGAACTGTACGCACCAGCGAAGATCCGCGTTTTCATGCCGGTCAGGAGGTGTTACTCACTGGCTGGGGCGTTGGTGAAAACCACTGGGGTGGGCTGGCGGAGCAGGCGCGAGTGAAAGGTGACTGGCTGGTTGCCATGCCGCAAGGGCTGGACGCGCGTAAAGCAATGATTATCGGTACTGCCGGTTTTACCGCCATGCTGTGTGTGATGGCGCTGGAAGATGCCGGTGTTCGCCCGCAGGACGGGGAGATTGTCGTGACGGGTGCCAGTGGTGGCGTCGGCAGTACCGCCGTGGCGCTGCTGCATAAGTTGGGTTATCAGGTCGTTGCCGTTTCCGGTCGCGAAAGTACCCATGAATATCTGAAAAGTTTAGGTGCCAGTCGTATTCTCCCTCGTGATGAGTTTGCCGAATCCCGTCCTCTGGAAAAACAAGTCTGGGCTGGGGCAATTGACACTGTTGGCGACAAAGTGCTGGCAAAAGTGCTGGCGCAAATGAATTACGGCGGCTGCGTGGCGGCCTGTGGTCTGGCGGGTGGTTTTACTCTGCCAACCACGGTCATGCCATTTATTCTGCGTAATGTCCGTTTGCAAGGGGTGGATTCAGTAATGACGCCACCAGAACGCCGCGCACAAGCCTGGCAGCGACTGGTCGCCGATTTACCGGAATCATTCTATACCCAGGCGGCAAAAGAGATATCTCTGTCAGAGGCACCGAACTTTGCCGAGGCCATCATTAATAACCAGATCCAGGGTCGCACGCTGGTGAAGGTTAACTAACCATTTAGCAAGGAATAATAAGAGAGGGAACTCATTTTGACATCATTATTCAATCGGTTAACGGGAAAAGCGGTTAGCCGGACAGCTTTCGTCGAACACCTTGGTCAGGAAGTTGTACAACATCATCCAAACTGGAAAGTCATGATTTCGACTGACCACAAATTGATGCGCATTGATACTCCTCTAAACAGCCATTATTGATATGCCTCCGTCGCCTGTTAGGTTTATGGTGCTTTGCCTGGGCGACACTACGCTTAACCTGTTACTGATTTCTGGTCCCATGGGGTGAATAATCTGATTTTATTTGACTACAAATTAACCACTCGAACCTATTTAATGCTGAGAATTGTCAGTCGGTTGATTTTGCGTGCTTTAGCATTCACATCTATCCAGACGATGCAGTGAAAATTGGGTAATCCCCAGCAACCGCTGCGTAATGTCGTCTATCTTGTCGCGATCCTGGCATCCCTACATTATTTGTGGTCTGTGAAGATTATCTCATTGCAGCCCCTCATCTTCGCAGGGCTGGCTTTTCAGCTTTTCACCTTACGTTATAAGAAGTTCCGTCGATGATGGCGCTAATTTCGTGAATTGTGCGGCTTGTTGCAAATTACACGGTGTTGAAGGTTATTTACATGTTAGCTGTTGATTATCTTCCCTGATAAGACCAGTATTTAGCTGCCAATTGCTACGAAATCGTTATAATGTGCGACCTCGTCCTCCCTGACGCAGTTTTTGCGCTGCGGAAAAGGTGACATTGGCGCAACGAAGGTATATTTTGTTTTTTGCCGGAGGATAGCAGCAGATCGCTGCACAATGTCCGTCAAGTCTAACATTGACACTCTGGGGCAAAATAGACCGGCGTCCCGGCCTGCTGGAATTTATCGCTATGCATACAGCTGTCGGGGCATACGCTTTACAGACGGCGGTGAAACGCCTGTCACAATCACACTAAACAAAGAGTACGGAACCCACTCATGGATATTCGTAAGATTAAAAAACTGATCGAGCTGGTTGAAGAATCAGGCATCTCCGAACTGGAAATTTCTGAAGGCGAAGAGTCAGTACGCATTAGCCGTGCAGCTCCTGCCGCAAGTTTCCCTGTGATGCAACAAGCTTACGCTGCACCAATGATGCAGCAGCCAGCTCAATCTAACGCAGCCGCTCCGGCGACCGTTCCTTCCATGGAAGCGCCAGCAGCAGCGGAAATCAGTGGTCACATCGTACGTTCCCCGATGGTTGGTACTTTCTACCGCACCCCAAGCCCGGACGCAAAAGCGTTCATCGAAGTGGGTCAGAAAGTCAACGTGGGCGATACCCTGTGCATCGTTGAAGCCATGAAAATGATGAACCAGATCGAAGCGGACAAATCCGGTACCGTGAAAGCAATTCTGGTCGAAAGTGGACAACCGGTAGAATTTGACGAGCCGCTGGTCGTCATCGAGTAACGAGGCGAACATGCTGGATAAAATTGTTATTGCCAACCGCGGCGAGATTGCATTGCGTATTCTTCGTGCCTGTAAAGAACTGGGCATCAAGACTGTCGCTGTGCACTCCAGCGCGGATCGCGATCTAAAACACGTATTACTGGCAGATGAAACGGTCTGTATTGGCCCTGCTCCGTCAGTAAAAAGTTATCTGAACATCCCGGCAATCATCAGCGCCGCTGAAATCACCGGCGCAGTAGCAATCCATCCGGGTTACGGCTTCCTCTCCGAGAACGCCAACTTTGCCGAGCAGGTTGAACGCTCCGGCTTTATCTTCATCGGCCCGAAAGCAGAAACCATTCGCCTGATGGGCGACAAAGTATCCGCAATCGCGGCGATGAAAAAAGCGGGCGTTCCTTGCGTACCTGGTTCTGACGGCCCGCTGGGCGACGATATGGATAAAAACCGCGCCATTGCTAAACGCATTGGTTATCCGGTGATTATCAAAGCCTCCGGCGGCGGCGGCGGTCGCGGTATGCGCGTAGTGCGCGGCGACGCTGAACTGGCACAATCCATCTCCATGACCCGTGCGGAAGCGAAAGCTGCTTTCAGCAACGATATGGTTTACATGGAGAAATACCTGGAAAATCCTCGCCACGTCGAGATTCAGGTACTGGCTGACGGTCAGGGCAACGCTATCTATCTGGCGGAACGTGACTGCTCCATGCAGCGCCGCCACCAGAAAGTGGTCGAAGAAGCGCCAGCACCGGGCATTACCCCGGAACTGCGTCGCTACATCGGCGAACGTTGCGCTAAAGCGTGTGTTGATATCGGCTATCGCGGTGCAGGTACTTTCGAGTTCCTGTTCGAAAACGGCGAGTTCTATTTCATCGAAATGAACACCCGTATTCAGGTAGAACACCCGGTTACCGAAATGATCACCGGCGTTGACCTGATCAAAGAACAGCTGCGTATCGCTGCCGGTCAACCGCTGTCGATCAAGCAAGAAGAAGTTCACGTTCGCGGCCATGCGGTGGAATGTCGTATCAACGCCGAAGATCCGAACACCTTCCTGCCAAGCCCAGGCAAAATCACCCGTTTCCACGCACCTGGCGGTTTTGGCGTACGTTGGGAGTCTCATATCTACGCGGGCTACACCGTACCGCCGTACTATGACTCAATGATCGGTAAGCTGATTTGCTACGGTGAAAACCGTGACGTGGCGATTGCCCGCATGAAGAATGCGCTGCAGGAGCTGATCATCGACGGTATCAAAACCAATGTTGATCTGCAGATCCGCATCATGAATGACGAGAACTTCCAGCATGGTGGCACTAACATCCACTATCTGGAGAAAAAACTCGGTCTTCAGGAAAAATAAGACTGCAAAAGCGTCAAAAGGCCGGATTTTCCGGCCTTTTTTATTACTGGGGATCGACAACCCCCATAAGGTACAATCCTCGCTTTCTTCACCCATCAGGGACAAAAAATGGACACTCGTTTTGTTCAGGCCCATAAAGAGGCGCGCTGGGCGCTGGGGCTGACCCTTTTGTATCTGGCAGTTTGGTTAGTAGCCGCTTACTTACCTGGCGTTGCCCCCGGTTTTACCGGCTTTCCGCGCTGGTTTGAGATGGCCTGCATCCTGACGCCGCTACTGTTTATTGGACTGTGCTGGGCGATGGTGAAATTTATCTATCGCGATATCCCACTGGAGGATGACGATGCAGCTTGAAGTAATTCTACCGCTGGTCGCCTATCTGGTGGTGGTGTTCGGTATCTCGGTTTATGCGATGCGTAAACGGAGCACCGGCACCTTCCTTAATGAGTATTTCCTCGGCAGCCGCTCTATGGGCGGTATTGTGCTGGCGATGACGCTCACCGCGACCTATATCAGTGCCAGTTCGTTTATCGGCGGGCCTGGAGCTGCTTATAAATACGGCCTGGGTTGGGTATTGCTGGCGATGATTCAGCTTCCTGCAGTCTGGCTTTCGCTCGGTATTCTCGGCAAGAAGTTCGCGATTCTTGCGCGCCGCTACAATGCAGTGACGCTGAACGATATGCTGTTTGCCCGCTACCAGAGTCGTCTTCTGGTGTGGCTGGCGAGTTTGAGTTTGCTGGTTGCGTTCGTTGGGGCAATGACCGTGCAGTTTATCGGCGGTGCGCGCCTGCTGGAAACCGCGGCGGGTATTCCTTATGAAACCGGGCTGCTGATTTTCGGTATCAGCATTGCGTTGTATACCGCCTTTGGCGGCTTTCGCGCCAGCGTGCTGAACGACACCATGCAAGGGCTTGTGATGCTGATTGGCACCGTTGTGCTGCTTATTGGCGTGGTACATGCCGCTGGCGGCTTAAGCAACGCAGTACAGACCTTGCAAACCATCGATCCGCAACTGGTTACGCCACAAGGCGCTGACGATATTCTGTCGCCTGCCTTTATGACGTCGTTTTGGGTACTGGTGTGCTTTGGCGTGATTGGCCTGCCGCATACTGCGGTGCGCTGTATCTCTTATAAAGACAGCAAAGCAGTACACCGGGGGATCATCATCGGTACGATTGTAGTCGCAATCCTGATGTTCGGTATGCACCTGGCCGGAGCGTTAGGTCGTGCAGTGATCCCCGATCTCACCGTACCGGATCTGGTGATCCCGACGTTAATGGTAAAAGTGCTGCCACCGTTTGCTGCCGGGATCTTTCTGGCTGCACCTATGGCTGCGATCATGTCGACAATTAACGCCCAATTGCTACAAAGTTCCGCTACGATCATTAAAGATCTCTATCTGAATATCCGTCCGGATCAAATGCAAAACGAGACGCGTCTGAAGCGGATGTCGGCGGTAATTACGTTAGTTCTCGGCGCGTTGCTGCTGCTTGCCGCCTGGAAGCCGCCAGAAATGATCATCTGGCTGAATTTGCTGGCCTTCGGTGGGCTGGAAGCCGTTTTCCTGTGGCCGCTGGTGCTGGGTCTTTACTGGGAACGCGCCAACGCCAAAGGCGCGCTAAGTGCGATGATCGTTGGCGGCGTGCTGTATGCCGTACTCGCGACGCTGAATATTCAGTACCTGGGCTTCCACCCTATCGTGCCCTCGTTACTACTAAGTTTGCTGGCTTTCCTGGTCGGAAACCGTTTCGGTACATCCGTCCCGCAAGCTACCGTTTTGACTACTGATAAATAAAGAGTTTTGCCATGCCTTGGATCCAACTGAAACTGAACACCACCGGCGCGAACGCGGAAGATCTTAGCGATGCGCTGATGGAAGCGGGTGCCGTTTCTATCACTTTTCAGGATACCCACGATACGCCAGTATTTGAGCCGCTGCCGGGCGAAACGCGCCTGTGGGGCGACACCGATGTGATTGGTCTGTTTGACGCTGAAACCGATATGAACGACGTGGTGGCGATTCTGGAAAACCATCCGCTGCTCGGCGCAGGCTTCGCGCATAAAATCGAACAACTAGAAGATAAAGACTGGGAGCGCGAATGGATGGATAATTTCCACCCGATGCGCTTTGGTGAACGACTGTGGATCTGCCCTAGCTGGCGTGATGTGCCGGACGAAAACGCCGTCAACGTGATGTTAGATCCAGGGCTGGCGTTTGGTACGGGTACCCATCCAACCACCTCTCTGTGCCTGCAATGGCTCGACAGCCTCGATTTAACCGGTAAAACAGTCATCGACTTTGGCTGTGGTTCCGGCATTCTGGCGATCGCGGCGCTGAAACTGGGTGCAGCAAAAGCCATTGGTATTGATATCGATCCGCAGGCGATTCAGGCCAGCCGCGACAACGCCGAACGTAATGGCGTTTCTGACCGTCTGGAACTCTACTTACCGAAAGATCAGCCAGAAGAAATGAAAGCCGACGTGGTGGTCGCTAACATCCTTGCAGGCCCATTACGTGAACTGGCACCGTTAATCAGCGTCCTGCCGGTTTCAGGCGGTTTGCTGGGCCTTTCCGGTATTCTGGCAAGCCAGGCAGAGAGCGTTTGTGAAGCTTATGCCGACAGCTTCGCACTGGACCCGGTCGTGGAAAAAGAAGAGTGGTGCCGTATTACCGGTCGTAAGAATTAACCTTCGCATCGCCGTAGGGTGACGCGGGGCGAAGTGCGAGCAAGCTCACAAAAGGCACGTAAATTTGCCGATTATTTACGCAAATTTGCGTGCCAAAATTTTCATTCATAAAGAAAAATTGAGAACTTACTCAAATTTCTTTGAGTGTAAATTTTAGTCACTATTTTCTAATATGATGATTTTTATGAGTAATTATCGCACCACGCTCATTTTAAATGCAATTCTTTGATCCATCTCAGAGGATTGGTCAAAGTTTGGCCTTTCATCTCGTGCAAAAAATGCGTAATATACGCCGCCTTGCAGTCACAGTATGGTCATTTCTTAACTCATGCGCATCGGACAATATCAGCTCAGAAATCGCCTGATCGCAGCGCCCATGGCTGGCATTACAGACAGACCTTTTCGGACGTTGTGCTACGAGATGGGAGCCGGATTGACAGTATCCGAGATGATGTCTTCTAACCCACAGGTTTGGGAAAGCGACAAATCTCGTTTACGGATGGTGCACATTGATGAACCCGGTATTCGCACCGTGCAAATTGCTGGTAGCGATCCGAAAGAAATGGCAGATGCAGCACGTATTAACGTGGAAAGCGGTGCCCAGATTATTGATATCAATATGGGTTGCCCGGCTAAAAAAGTGAATCGCAAGCTCGCAGGTTCAGCCCTCTTGCAGTACCCGGATGTCGTTAAATCGATCCTTACCGAGGTCGTCAATGCAGTGGACGTTCCTGTTACCCTGAAGATTCGCACCGGCTGGGCACCGGAACACCGTAACTGCGAAGAGATTGCCCAACTGGCTGAAGACTGTGGCATTCAGGCTCTGACCATTCATGGCCGTACACGCGCCTGTTTGTTCAATGGAGAAGCTGAGTACGACAGTATTCGGGCAGTTAAGCAGAAAGTTTCCATTCCGGTTATCGCGAATGGCGACATTACTGACCCGCTTAAAGCCAGAGCTGTGCTCGACTATACAGGGGCGGATGCCCTGATGATAGGCCGCGCAGCTCAGGGAAGACCCTGGATCTTTCGGGAAATCCAGCATTATCTGGACACTGGGGAGTTGCTGCCCCCGCTGCCTTTGGCAGAGGTTAAGCGCTTGCTTTGCGCGCACGTTCGGGAACTGCATGACTTTTATGGTCCGGCAAAAGGGTACCGAATTGCACGTAAACACGTTTCCTGGTATCTCCAGGAACACGCTCCAAATGACCAGTTTCGGCGCACATTCAACGCCATTGAGGATGCCAGCGAACAGCTGGAGGCGTTGGAGGCATACTTCGAAAATTTTGCGTAAACAGAAATAAAGAGCTGACAGAACTATGTTCGAACAACGCGTAAATTCTGACGTACTGACCGTTTCTACCGTTAACTCTCAGGATCAGGTAACCCAAAAACCCCTGCGTGACTCGGTTAAACAGGCACTGAAGAACTATTTTGCTCAACTGAATGGTCAGGATGTGAATGACCTCTATGAGCTGGTACTGGCTGAAGTAGAACAGCCCCTGTTGGACATGGTGATGCAATACACCCGTGGTAACCAGACCCGTGCTGCGCTGATGATGGGCATCAACCGTGGTACGCTGCGTAAAAAATTGAAAAAATACGGCATGAACTAATTCAGGTTAGCTAAATGCTTGATTAAAAAGGCGCTACTCGGCATGGGGAAGCGCCTTTTTTATAGGTGTCACAAAGGGAGTGACCATGAGAACAGGATGTGAACCGACCCGGTTTGGTAATGAAGCTAAGACCATTATTCACGGTGATGCGCTTGCCGAACTTAAAAAGATCCCCGCCGAAAGTGTCGATCTGATCTTTGCCGACCCACCATATAACATCGGTAAAAATTTTGATGGTCTGATCGAAGCCTGGAAAGAAGATCTGTTTATCGACTGGCTGTTTGAAGTGATTGCAGAGTGCCACCGCGTTCTGAAAAAGCAGGGCAGCATGTACATCATGAACAGCACGGAAAACATGCCCTTTATCGATCTCCAGTGCCGCAAGCTTTTTACCATCAAAAGTCGCATCGTCTGGTCATATGACAGTTCTGGAGTACAGGCGAAAAAACACTACGGCTCCATGTACGAACCCATCCTGATGATGGTGAAAGACGCAAAGAACTACACATTCAACGGTGATGCTATTCTGGTAGAAGCCAAAACCGGATCGCAGCGCGCGTTGATCGATTATCGCAAAAATCCTCCACAGCCATACAATCATCAAAAAGTACCGGGTAACGTCTGGGATTTTCCGCGCGTGCGTTATTTGATGGATGAATATGAGAACCACCCGACGCAAAAACCGGAAGCCTTACTGAAACGCATTATTCTCGCCTCTTCCAACCCAGGCGATATCGTTCTCGACCCGTTTGCCGGTAGCTTTACTACCGGTGCCGTAGCCGTCTCCAGCGGGCGAAAATTCATTGGTATTGAGATCAACAGCGAGTACATCAAAATGGGGCTTCGACGGCTGGATGTCGCGTCGCATTACTCTGCGGAAGAACTGGCGAAAGTGAAAAAAAGAAAGACCGGCAACCTGTCAAAACGAAGCCGGTTAAGCGAAGTTGACCCCGATCTCATTGCAAAGTAAAGGAAGTGTAAGCCTGGTTTTCAGATTATTCATTTCGTGTATATTTCCTGCCAGACTTGGTTAAACATACACAGGCTCAGGTAATGATTCGCAAGTATTGGTGGCTCGTCGTTTTCGCTGTCTTCGTTTTTCTGTTTGATACTTTACTGATGCAGTGGATTGAACTGCTGGCAACAGAAACAGACAAATGTCGCAATATGAACTCAGTTAATCCACTAAAACTGGTTAACTGTGACGAACTGAATTTTCAGGACAGAATGTGAATTTACATGACACTTAATTCATTCGTTTGATGAATTAATTTCGTTATGTTTTCATCTGGCATGAACATTCTTAATACGTTATCGACCAGAGCGGGGGCTTGTTTATAAAGATCATAACCCGCCATATTCATTAACCAGTTTTGAACAATTCCGCTGAAGGCACCATTAATAATAATCATCACAACATCTAAATCGAGGTTATTTGCTACACAACCTTGTTGCTGACACGCCTGCAATACTTCGCGGAGAGTCTGCGGATTGAAGCCCATCTTTTCGCGTATCACTCCCTCGGCCAGCATCTCATCATTAAATTCACATTTGTGATATAAGATTTTCAGCAACGCCTGCTGGCGGGGAATTTTGGCAATATATTGCAAGCCGACAATCAATTTTTCACGCAATTGTTGAAACGGGTCATGCTCTAATCCAGCCGTCAAGTGTTCCTGGATTAACTCCCGCAATGAAGGCTGTTGCAACCACATCTCATTAAACAGTTGAGTCTTGTTTTCGAAGTGCCAGTAGATAGCGCCACGCGTAACGTTAGCAGCGTCGGCAATGTCGTTGAGTGTCGTCTTGCTTACGCCATGCTGCGCAAACTGGGCGATGGCAGTTTCAATCAGTTCTTGCCGGGTCTTCAGAGCTTCGGCTTTGGTTCTTTTTGCCATGATTAATTATTCAGGAAATAAATATATTCGACACAGAGTGAGAAAATAGCGAAGGTTAATCTATCACCTAATGTGTATTTATACGAGAGGCTAATATTGAGTTGCTATAAATCGTCAAATAAATAATATATATTATTTACCTAAAATACATTCGCCACATGAATATATATTTCAATTTACGAGGTTTTAATTCTGCCTCTTTCAACCCGCGTCAAAATAAAACAGTAGAATATTAATCTTTTTTTGTGTTTATGTGCCTTGAGACGCCAGTATTCATAACTATTCCTTACATCGACGAATGATAATTTGTAGGATAGCAAACTGTATTTTTCTTTCTGCGAGTTAACGCGTTGCCTTTCTGGGTAAATAACGCGCTTTTGGTTTTTTGAGGAATAGTAATGACGAAACATGCCAGGTTTTTCCTCCTGCCCTCCTTTATTCTGATCTCCGCGGCTTTAATCGCCGGTTGTAACGATAAGGGAGAAGAGAAAGCTCACGTCGGTGAACCGCAGGTTACCGTTCATATTGTGAAAACGGCCCCGTTAGAAGTTAAGACTGAATTACCAGGCCGCACCAATGCTTACCGTATAGCCGAAGTTCGCCCACAGGTTAGCGGGATCGTACTGAATCGTAATTTCACTGAAGGCAGCGATGTACAAGCAGGCCAGTCCCTGTACCAGATCGATCCCGCGACCTATCAGGCAAATTATGACAGCGCGAAAGGCGAACTGGCGAAAAGTGAAGCCGCCGCCGCCATCGCGCATTTGACGGTAAAACGTTACGTTCCGCTCGTGGGTACGAAATACATCAGCCAGCAGGAGTACGACCAGGCCATTGCTGATGCTCGCCAGGCCGATGCCGCCGTGATTGCCGCAAAAGCCACAGTCGAAAGCGCTCGCATCAATCTCGCTTATACCAAAGTGACTGCGCCAATTAGCGGACGTATCGGCAAATCGACCGTGACCGAAGGCGCTCTTGTCACTAATGGGCAAACGACTGAACTGGCGACTGTCCAGCAGCTCGATCCTATCTACGTTGATGTGACCCAATCCAGCAACGATTTTATGAGGCTGAAGCAATCCGTAGAGCAAGGAAATTTGCATAAGGAAAACGCCACCAGCAACGTAGAGTTGGTCATGGAAAACGGTCAAACCTATCCCCTGAAAGGTACGCTGCAATTCTCTGATGTGACCGTTGATGAAAGCACCGGCTCCATAACCCTACGTGCCGTCTTCCCTAACCCGCAACATACGCTTTTGCCGGGTATGTTTGTGCGCGCACGGATTGATGAAGGCGTCCAACCTGACGCCATTCTTATCCCGCAACAAGGCGTTAGCCGCACACCGCGTGGTGATGCAACCGTGCTGATTGTTAACGATAAAAGTCAGGTGGAAGCGCGCCCTGTCGTTGCCAGTCAGGCGATTGGCGATAAATGGTTGATTAGCGAAGGTCTGAAATCTGGCGATCAAGTCATTGTCAGCGGCCTGCAAAAAGCGCGTCCGGGAGAGCAGGTTAAAGCCACTACCGATACCCCCGCAGATACTGCATCGAAGTAAGGTAATCTGACATGGCAAACTTTTTTATTCGACGACCGATATTTGCATGGGTGCTGGCCATTATTCTGATGATGGCGGGCGCACTGGCGATCCTACAATTACCCGTCGCTCAGTATCCAACCATTGCACCGCCTGCGGTTTCTGTTTCAGCAAACTATCCGGGCGCTGATGCGCAGACCGTGCAGGATACGGTGACGCAGGTTATCGAACAGAATATGAACGGTATCGATAACCTGATGTATATGTCCTCCACCAGCGATTCCGCCGGTAGCGTGACAATTACCCTTACCTTCCAGTCCGGGACCGATCCTGATATCGCGCAAGTGCAGGTGCAGAACAAACTCCAGCTCGCCACGCCGTTGCTGCCGCAGGAGGTTCAGCAGCAGGGGATCAGTGTTGAAAAGTCCAGTAGCAGCTATTTGATGGTGGCGGGCTTTGTCTCTGATAACCCAGACACCACACAGGACGATATCTCGGACTATGTGGCCTCTAACGTTAAAGATACGCTTAGCCGTCTGAATGGCGTCGGTGACGTACAGCTTTTCGGCGCACAGTATGCGATGCGTATCTGGCTGGACGCCGATCTGCTAAACAAATATAAACTGACACCGGTTGATGTGATTAACCAGTTGAAGGTACAGAACGATCAGATCGCTGCCGGACAGTTGGGCGGAACGCCAGCGTTACCAGGGCAACAGTTGAACGCCTCAATTATTGCTCAGACGCGGTTAAAAAATCCGGAAGAATTCGGCAAAGTAACCCTGCGCGTAAACAGTGACGGCTCGGTGGTACGCCTGAAAGATGTCGCACGAGTTGAACTTGGCGGTGAAAACTATAACGTTATCGCTCGTATCAACGGAAAACCGGCGGCGGGCCTGGGGATTAAGCTGGCAACCGGCGCGAATGCTCTCGATACCGCGAAAGCCATTAAGGCAAAACTGGCGGAATTACAGCCATTCTTCCCGCAGGGAATGAAGGTTCTCTACCCTTATGACACCACGCCATTCGTCCAGCTTTCTATTCACGAAGTGGTAAAAACGCTGTTCGAAGCCATTATGCTGGTGTTCCTGGTGATGTATCTGTTCTTGCAGAATATGCGAGCAACGCTGATCCCCACCATTGCGGTACCCGTGGTGTTATTAGGGACGTTTGCCATCCTCGCCGCTTTTGGTTACTCCATCAACACACTAACGATGTTCGGGATGGTGCTTGCCATCGGGCTGCTCGTCGATGATGCGATAGTGGTGGTGGAGAACGTCGAGCGCGTGATGATGGAGGATAAGCTCCCGCCAAAAGAAGCGACGGAAAAATCGATGTCGCAAATTCAGGGCGCACTGGTGGGTATCGCGATGGTGCTGTCAGCGGTATTTATTCCGATGGCATTCTTCGGCGGTTCTACTGGGGCAATTTATCGCCAGTTCTCTATCACCATCGTTTCGGCAATGGCGCTTTCTGTTCTGGTGGCATTGATTCTTACCCCTGCGTTATGTGCAACACTGCTCAAACCCACCTCAGCTGAGCATCACGAAAATAAGGGTGGTTTCTTCGGCTGGTTTAATACCACCTTCGATCATAGCGTTAACCACTACACCAACAGCGTCGGCAAAATCCTCGGTTCCACAGGACGATATTTACTGATCTATGCGCTGATTGTTGCAGGAATGGTGGTGTTGTTTTTACGTCTTCCGTCTTCCTTCTTACCTGAAGAGGATCAGGGTGTCTTTCTGACCATGATTCAGTTACCCGCTGGCGCGACGCAAGAGCGGACGCAAAAAGTGTTGGATCAAGTGACGGATTACTATCTGAAGAACGAGAAAGCGAACGTTGAAAGTGTCTTTACGGTTAACGGCTTTAGCTTCAGCGGCCAGGCACAAAACGCCGGTATGGCCTTCGTCAGTCTGAAACCGTGGGAAGAGCGTAATAGTGATGAAAACAGTGCGGAAGCGGTAATCCATCGTGCCAAAATGGAATTGGGCAAGATCCGCGACGGTTTTGTCATTCCATTCAATATGCCAGCCATTGTTGAACTGGGCACGGCAACGGGTTTCGACTTTGAGTTAATTGATCAGGCTGGGCTGGGTCACGATGCCCTGACCCAGGCCCGTAACCAGTTGCTTGGCATGGCGGCGCAACATCCTGCCAGCTTAGTCAGCGTGCGTCCTAATGGCCTGGAAGACACCGCGCAGTTTAAACTGGAAGTTGACCAGGAAAAGGCGCAGGCATTAGGTGTTTCACTTTCTGACATCAATCAGACCATTTCAACGGCGTTGGGTGGGACTTACGTTAACGACTTCATCGACCGTGGTCGCGTGAAAAAGGTGTATGTTCAGGCGGATGCCAAATTCCGTATGCTGCCAGAAGATGTCGATAAACTTTATGTCCGCAGCGCCAACGGCGAAATGGTGCCATTCTCGGCCTTTACCACTTCACATTGGGTGTATGGCTCTCCGCGACTGGAACGCTACAACGGTCTGCCGTCAATGGAGATTCAGGGGGAAGCCGCGCCAGGAACCAGTTCCGGCGATGCCATGGCGTTGATGGAAAACCTTGCGTCAAAATTACCTGCGGGCATTGGTTATGACTGGACGGGTATGTCGTATCAGGAACGCTTATCGGGAAACCAGGCTCCCGCTCTGGTAGCAATTTCCTTTGTGGTTGTTTTCCTGTGCCTTGCTGCACTCTATGAAAGCTGGTCAATTCCTGTCTCGGTTATGTTGGTAGTGCCGTTAGGGATTGTCGGCGTGCTACTGGCGGCAACACTCTTTAATCAAAAAAATGACGTCTACTTTATGGTGGGCTTGCTAACGACAATTGGCTTGTCGGCCAAAAACGCTATTTTGATTGTTGAGTTCGCTAAAGATCTCATGGAGAAAGAGGGTAAAGGTGTTGTTGAAGCGACACTGATGGCAGTACGTATGCGTCTGCGTCCTATCCTGATGACCTCTCTCGCCTTTATTCTCGGCGTATTACCGCTAGCTATCAGTAACGGTGCCGGCAGTGGCGCGCAGAACGCTGTGGGTATCGGGGTAATGGGAGGAATGGTCTCTGCAACGTTGCTGGCAATCTTCTTCGTACCGGTGTTCTTTGTGGTGATCCGCCGTTGCTTTAAAGGATAAATCAGAAACATAAAGGCGCTTTCGGGTGCCTTTATTATTTCCAGTGAAACCCATAAAAATTAATAAGATATTCTTCTGCTCACTCTTTAAAAGCTTTCTATAGTTCCCGCTCCCTTCACTATTTTTACAATTCACATAATTTGTCATTATTCATTCCGCAAGATTTATAACCTCCGGTGATAAAATGGCATTCAGCTCGTTAATAAGAGAGTTAACTTATTAAGCGTTAGCGTTTATTACTGAGGTAACACCATGAAAAGATTAATTCCTGTGGCATTGCTCACCGCATTGCTGGCGGGCTGTGCTCACGATTCGCCCTGCGTTCCGGTTTATGACGATCAGGGTCGTCTGGTTCACACCAATACCTGTATGAAAGGCACGACTCAGGATAACTGGGAAACGGCTGGGGCTATTGCTGGCGGGGCAGCGGCTGTTGCTGGCCTGACGATGGGGATCATCGCTCTGTCGAAATAACTGAACAGGGCGCGGAGTTTCGCGCTCTGTTTAACGATACAGTATCTTTACATAAGATAAAATATTGCTATATTCTGCTGGCTAATTCTCTGCTGATTTAGCATGTTATATCGCGTTATTTCGCTGCTTTCGAAATAACGCATCAATTTAACTTTCACACTTCCCACCAGAAATATACTCACGCTAACAATCATTATTCTGCTTAGTAAAACACGCGTAAATATTTTGCGCCAAAATGTGGCGCATGTTTCATTTTCGCACCATTGCGGGGCGCTGTTTTTATTATTTCCTGTCTACACTCAGCTTATTGCGACGCGAAATCGGGCGCAAAAGCTGGCACTACTTTTGCTTATAAGAGGATGGCCACAGACAGGTAAAAGACGTTTCCCAAACGTCCTATAACGATAATTTTCGCCTCACAGGAAGCATTATGAAAAAGATGATGATAGCCACACTGGCTGCCGCCAGCGTGCTGCTTGCCGTTGCAAATCAGGCGCATGCTGGCGCGACGCTTGATGCCGTTCAGAAAAAAGGTTTTGTGCAATGCGGGATCAGTGATGGATTACCTGGGTTCTCTTATGCCGATGCAGACGGTAAGTTTTCAGGTATTGATGTTGATGTTTGTCGTGGTGTTGCCGCTGCTGTATTTGGTGACGACACGAAAGTGAAATATACCCCACTCACAGCAAAAGAACGCTTCACCGCTTTACAGTCAGGGGAAGTGGATTTGCTCTCCCGTAATACGACCTGGACTTCATCTCGCGATGCCGGGATGGGAATGGCATTTACCGGCGTCACTTATTACGACGGCATTGGCTTCCTGACGCACGATAAAGCGGGGCTAAAAAGCGCGAAAGAACTGGATGGCGCTACCGTCTGTATTCAGGCGGGTACTGATACCGAACTCAACGTTGCCGACTATTTCAAGGCAAACAATATGAAGTACACACCGGTGACTTTCGATCGCTCTGACGAATCAGCGAAGGCACTGGAATCTGGTCGCTGCGATACGCTGGCCTCGGATCAGTCGCAACTGTATGCCCTGCGCATCAAATTAAGCAACCCAGCTGAATGGATTGTCTTACCGGAGGTTATCTCTAAAGAACCGCTTGGGCCGGCAGTTCGTCGTGGCGATGATGAATGGTTCTCGATTGTACGCTGGACGCTTTTCGCCATGCTGAATGCTGAAGAGATGGGCATCAATTCCCAGAACGTCGATGAAAAAGCGGCTAATCCAGCAACGCCTGATATGGCACATCTGCTGGGTAAAGAAGGCGATTACGGCAAGGATCTGAAGCTGGATAATAAATGGGCCTATAACATCATCAAACAGGTGGGTAACTACTCGGAAATTTTCGAGCGTAACGTAGGTTCAGAAAGCCCGCTGAAAATTAAACGTGGGCAAAATAATCTCTGGAATAACGGCGGTATTCAGTACGCGCCGCCCGTGCGTTAAGTCGGTGTGAGGTAACGGGCGTCGCTACGGCGGCGCTCTCTTCAGCGTTATGCTTTCCGAGGTTTCTATGTCTCATCGCCGCTCAACCGTTAAAGGCTCACTCTCTTTTGCCAACCCTACGGTTCGCGCCTGGTTATTCCAGATCCTTGCCGTTGTTGCTGTTGTCGGCATTGTTGGTTGGTTATTTCACAACACTGTAACGAATCTCAATAATCGTGGCATTACTTCAGGTTTTGCCTTTCTGGATCGCGGCGCTGGCTTCGGTATTGTCCAGCATTTGATCGATTACCAGCAGGGCGACACCTACGGACGCGTTTTTATTGTCGGCTTACTCAATACGCTACTGGTTTCTGCATTGTGTATTGTGTTCGCTTCTGTTTTAGGCTTCTTTATCGGTCTGGCGAGACTTTCGGATAACTGGCTGCTACGAAAACTATCCACAATTTATATTGAGATCTTCCGTAATATTCCCCCGCTGCTGCAAATCTTCTTCTGGTACTTTGCCGTGTTGCGCAATTTGCCCGGACCACGCCAGGCTGTGAGCGCGTTTGATCTGGCCTTTTTGAGCAATCGTGGGCTTTATATTCCGTCACCGCAGCTGGGAGACGGATTTATTGCGTTTATCCTGGCTGTTGTTATGGCTATAGTCCTTTCTGTTGGGCTATTCCGCTTTAATAAAACATACCAGATAAAGACCGGACAACTGCGCCGCACCTGGCCGATCGCCGCAGTGTTGATCATTGGTTTGCCTTTACTGGCGCAATGGCTTTTTGGCGCAGCACTACACTGGGATGTCCCAGCCCTACGAGGCTTTAACTTCCGCGGCGGGATGGTTTTAATTCCTGAACTGGCAGCCTTAACGCTGGCACTTTCGGTTTATACATCTGCATTTATCGCCGAGATTATCCGCGCTGGGATCCAGGCAGTGCCTTATGGTCAACATGAAGCGGCTCGGTCACTGGGATTACCCAACCCGGTTACGCTACGCCAGGTCATTATTCCCCAGGCACTGCGAGTGATTATTCCGCCGTTAACCAGCCAGTATCTCAACATCGTCAAAAACTCCTCTCTTGCCGCCGCTATTGGCTATCCCGATATGGTTTCGCTGTTTGCTGGCACCGTGCTGAACCAGACGGGGCAAGCCATCGAGACGATAGCCATGACCATGTCGGTCTATCTGATTATCAGCCTGACTATCTCGCTGCTGATGAATATCTATAACCGCCGCATCGCGATCGTTGAACGCTAAGGAGTCATGATGACAAAAGTATTGCTGTCTCAGCCCTCGCGCCCAGCGAGCCATAACTCAAGCCGCGCGATGGTGTGGGTGCGAAAAAATCTGTTCTCCAGCTGGAGCAATAGCCTGCTGACTATTGGCTGCATATGGTTGATGTGGGAACTGATCCCACCGTTGCTGAACTGGGCATTTTTGCAGGCTAATTGGGTTGGCTCAACGCGTGCCGACTGCACAAAAGCCGGTGCCTGTTGGGTCTTCATCCACGAACGATTTGGTCAGTTTATGTATGGACTTTACCCACACGACCAACGCTGGCGAATTAACCAGGCATTACTGATTGGCCTTGTGTCAATCGCACCAATGTTCTGGAAAATACTCCCGCATCGCGGTCGCTATATTGCGGTCTGGGCGGTGATTTACCCACTGATTGTCTGGTGGCTGATGTATGGCGGTTTTTTTGGTCTGGAGCGGGTTGAAACCCGGCAATGGGGCGGGCTGACGCTAACTTTAATTATTGCATCCGTTGGGATTGCGGGGGCGCTACCGTGGGGGATCTTACTGGCGTTAGGTCGCCGCTCCCATATGCCGATTGTGCGTATCTTATCGGTCATTTTTATCGAGTTCTGGCGCGGCGTACCGCTGATTACCGTATTGTTTATGTCTTCGGTCATGCTGCCTTTGTTTATGGCAGAAGGCACCAATATCGACAAACTGATCCGCGCGCTGGTTGGCGTGATCCTGTTTCAGTCAGCATATGTTGCGGAAGTCGTGCGAGGCGGATTACAGGCGCTGCCTAAAGGGCAATATGAAGCGGCAGAGTCGCTGGCGTTGGGTTACTGGAAAACTCAGGGGCTGGTTATTCTGCCACAGGCGTTGAAGCTGGTAATTCCTGGGCTGGTAAATACCATCATCGCACTCTTCAAAGATACCAGCCTGGTGATCATTATCGGGTTGTTCGATCTTTTCAGTAGCGTTCAGCAGGCAACCGTTGATCCCACCTGGTTGGGTATGTCGACGGAAGGGTATGTTTTCGCCGCGCTGATCTACTGGATCTTCTGTTTCAGCATGTCGCGCTATAGCCAGCATCTGGAAAAACGTTTTAACACCGGGCGTACACCGCATTGAGGACACTATGAGCCAAATTTTACTGCAACCTGCTAACGCGATGATTACGCTGGAAAACGTCAATAAATGGTATGGACAATTCCATGTTTTGAAAAATATAAATTTAACCGTGCAACCGGGAGAACGGATCGTTCTGTGTGGCCCTTCAGGTTCCGGTAAATCGACAACCATTCGTTGTATTAATCATCTGGAAGAACATCAACAGGGACGGATCGTGGTAGATGGCATCGAACTTAATGAAGATATCCGCAATATTGAGCGCGTCCGGCAGGAAGTGGGAATGGTCTTTCAGCATTTCAATCTCTTCCCTCATCTGACCGTTCTACAGAACTGTACCCTGGCACCGATTTGGGTACGCAAGATGCCAAAGAAAGAGGCTGAAGCTCTGGCGATGCATTACCTTGAGCGGGTGAGAATTGCCGAACATGCGCATAAGTTTCCCGGACAAATTTCTGGTGGTCAGCAGCAACGCGTTGCCATTGCGCGTTCGCTGTGTATGAAGCCGAAAATTATGTTGTTTGATGAGCCAACGTCGGCGCTCGATCCGGAGATGGTGAAAGAGGTGCTGGATACGATGATTGGGCTGGCGCAATCGGGTATGACAATGTTGTGTGTAACGCATGAGATGGGGTTTGCGCGAACCGTCGCTGACCGGGTGATTTTTATGGATCGTGGGGAAATAGTGGAGCAAGCTGCACCTGATGAATTTTTTACGCATCCTAAATCAGAGCGTACGAGGGCATTTTTATCGCAGGTAATCCATTAATTGAATGTTAGTTCGAAAAGCAAAAAGGCCATCCTTTCGGATGGCCTTTTTGCTTGATTTGATGTCTGGCAGTTTATGGCGGGCGTCCTGCCCGCCACCCTCCGGGCCGTTGCTTCGCAACGTTCAAATCCGCTCCCGGCGGATTTGTCCTGGTTGGGAGAGTGTTCACCGACAAACAACAGATAAAACAAAAGGCCCAGTCTTCCGACTGAGCCTTTTGTTTTATTTGATGTCTGGCAGTTCCCTACTCTCGCATGGGGAGACCCCACACTACCATCGGCGCTACGGCGTTTCACTTCTGAGTTCGGCATGGGGTCAGGTGGGACCACCGCGCTACTGCCGCCAGACAAATTCTTTTCTAATCTGCCGAACTTTAACCTAAAAAGTGGTGCTGATACCCAGAGTCGAACTGGGGACCTCACCCTTACCAAGGGTGCGCTCTACCAACTGAGCCATATCAGCACGCTAAATTTGATGCCTGGCAGTTCCCTACTCTCGCATGGGGAGACCCCACACTACCATCGGCGCTACGGCGTTTCACTTCTGAGTTCGGCATGGGGTCAGGTGGGACCACCGCGCT